>CAZPGC010000101.1:0-9796 GCA_964585875.1 uncultured Prolixibacteraceae bacterium
TTATTTCCCATATTTTGTATATTGGTGATTGAGTCACCAAAGATAGTAAATTATTTCATTCTTCCTTTTTATAACCTCGGCAAATATCCAATTATTCTCCGCATATTTAATGTCTCTTAGTAAACTATATGTTTTTTCATTGCAGGCATTTTTTACATCACTGTTGTACCGTAAAAAATAAGACAAAGAAAAAATATCTTCCTTCATTAAAAACGGTTTATTATTGATTTTGTGGATTTTACAAAGAAACGCCAATAAATTCGCTTACCGAATTTTTCCGGTGCAGCGTCGGCCAAGCTGCTGATTCCCTTCTTTCCCGGCTTTCCTCCGTATGCGTGATTTATCAAATATTCACGGTTGATAAGTTTTGGTTTTGTTTTTGTCGTGCAAACTTCTATTTTCAAAATTTGTAAAATATAAAATTGATTCCAAGATATGAAGTTTACAAGGTTTTTCTTGATAAGTTTTTCCCTGTTTTTTGTTCTGCAAAATATTGAAGCTCAGTCGTATCCCAAGAATTATTTCCGCAGTCCCTTGGATATTCCTTTGGTGCTTGCGGGCACCTTCGGCGAGCTTCGCAACAACCATTTTCATTCGGGAATAGACATCAAAACACAAGGAAAGACAGGCTTGAAAGTCAGAGCAGCCGCCGACGGTTATGTGGTGCGTATAAAGGTTTCGCCGTGGGGATACGGCAATGCTCTATATATCAGACATCCAAACGGTTACACTACCGTTTACGGTCATTTGGAGCATTTTATCCGTCCCTTGGATTCTCTGGCGAGAGCCGTGGAATATAAGCACAAGCGCTTTGCCGTGGATTTCTATCCCGAAGCCGGAAAATATCGCGTAAAAAAGGGTCAGGTGATAGCATACAGTGGCAACAGCGGCAGTTCCGGCGGCCCTCATCTGCATTTCGAGATTCGCGACGGGGGAGCACATCCGGTTAATCCTTTATTGTTCGGCATAAAGGTTGACGACAACATAAGGCCTACCGTTAAAGCTCTGAGAATCTACAATTTACCCAAGGGCTTTAATGCGCCTCTTGTTAAGGAATTTACTTTTTCGTCGAAGCAAAGGCCGCTCTCTTTGCGCGATACCATTACGGTAGCAGATAGATTTTATCTTGCCGTAAATTCTTTCGACAGGCTTACGGGCGCCAATAACAAAAACGGACTTTACAGCTATTCCGCATATCTCGACGGCAAAATGCATTTTGAGTTTAAGGCACGCCGCCTTGATTTTTCATTGCAACGATATATCAATGCATACATCGACTACGGGGAGTTTTACCAAAATAAAAATCGCTTTCAGCGGACGGTGATTTTGCCCGGCAACAGACTCAAAGTTTACGGAGCGGTGCGCGATTCGGGTATTTTTATTCTTGGCGACAGCCTTGCTCACAGGATTAAAATTGTTGCAGCCGATTTTGCAGGCAACCGCAATGTTATTGAGTTTTATGTGAAAAAAGGGCCGATACCCGTGCCGCGCATTCATTATCCGGCTCCCGATTTCAAATGGAATGCAAGCGGCGTTTTGGAATCGAAAAACGCTTCTTTTAAGGTTTCGGCAGGTAGTTTCTATGAAGATATTTATCTGCATATCAGCGAGATGGATAATAAGTACAGCCCTTTTTCCAAATTGGTAAGGATAGGCAAGCCGACGATTCCCATGCAAAAATATGCAGTGCTGAGCATTCGTCCCGACAGCAACTTGCCGGAGTCTCTGCATTCAAAGGCGGCGTTGGCTCGTTTGAACAGGAAAAATATTCCCGTTTACGCCGGCGGAGAATATAAAGATGGCATGGTGGTCGCCAAAACGCGTTATTTGGGCTCGTTTTTGGTCGCAGTTGACACAGTGGCTCCCGAAGTGAAACCCGTAAACTTTTTTAACGGAAAAAATATTGCGAACATTTACAATTTGAAACTCAATATTACCGATGATTTTTCGGGTATAGCCAAGTACGACGGCTATGTTAACGGGAAATGGGTTTTGGGAAAATACGATCCCAAAAAACAAAGGATTTGGTTTCCGATTGACGGGCATTTCCCCAAAGGTAAGTTTGAATTCAAGGTGGTTGTTAAAGACGATAAAAACAACCTTACGGTGAAAAAGTGGACTTTGGAGAGGTAGTCGAGTCGTTTTAAATAGTGTCTCTTAGAAAACTATATGTTCTTGGTTGAGGCTTATAAAAAACGGATAGGACCGGGCTTGCGAGGTGCTGAAAGTAAAGGAGTCCGACTACCGGCGGATGACTGCTTTCAGCACAAGCGTAACGAAGAAATCGGACATTATAGACAGACACTAAATAAGTCCTTTTCCGAAAACACTAAGAACCCGAATCATATCCTGTTTTCTAAAGGGTTTGGCGATAAAGTCGTTCATTCCGGCATTGATAAAAAGCTCCTTGTCTCCTTTCATTGCCGAGGCGGTAAGCGCAATGACGGGTATCGGCTCGCTAACCTTGTTCTTTGTTTCTATCTGCCTGATTCTCTGTGTTGTTTCTATGCCGTCAATCATTGGCATTTGAATGTCCATAAATATTATTTCGGGCTTTTCTTCCACATATTTTTCGAGTGCTATCAGTCCGTTTTCCGCCAGAAGGACATCCAAACCCAGACTTTCGAGCATCATTTTAGCCACTTTTAGGTTTATGGCGTTGTCGTCAACAACAAGCGCCTTCATGGTTTTGAATTTTATTTTGCTTATGTCGTCTATGAAGTCCTCGTGAAGGCCTGCGGGCTTATTATATTTTACGGTGAAATAAAAGGTGGAGCCTTTGTTTAGTTCGCTTTCCACACCTATTTCGCCACCCATCATTTTCACGATGCGTTTTGCCAAAGCCAAGCCTACGCCGAGGCCTGTGGTTTTGCGATTCAGCTTGTCGTCAACTTGTGTGAAATCGTCGAAAATGACTCTGCGATGATAATCCGAGATGCCTTTACCTTGGTCCGCCACGGAAAATTTAACGATAATTTCCTCATCGGTTTTTTGTTCCAAATCGGCTGATATTTTTACGGTTCCTGCGTTTGAAAATTTCAAAGCGTTGTCAATCAGCTTGTTGAGTACTTGTTTAGTGCGGTACTTGTCGCCGTTTAAAGTTTGCGGAATAAGGGGGCTGATGCTTTTTTCGAGAGTGAGGCCTTTTTCACGAGCGCGCACGCCGAAAAAGGATATTGTGTCGTTGATAAGCGAGTGCAAGTTGAAATCGTCATAAGATATGTCGGGCGTTCCCGATTCTATTTTTGTCAAATCCAGCAAGTCGTTCAAAATATGAGTAAGCCAGTCGGCCGATTCGGAAGCTATTTTGTGAAGCTCTTTTTGTTTATCGTCGAGGTTTGTTTCTCCGAGCAACTCAAGTGTGCTCACGAGACCGTTGAGCGGGGTGCGCAATTCGTGCGATACATTGCTTAGAAAATTCGACTTTGCTTTATTTGCCAATTCCGCTTCCTCTTTGGCTAACTCCAGCTCTTTGCGGTAGTTAATCAACTGCAAATGGTTGCTTATTTTTCTTTTCAATTCGTCGGGATTGAAAGGTTTTTTGATGTAATCGACACCGCCGGCTTCAAAGGCCTCGATAATAACCGTGTCGGAAGATACGGCGGTAAGGAAAATTACAGGAATGTGTTTTGTTAATTTGTTGTTTTTAAGCTCTTTGCAAAGCTCTATGCCGTTGACTCCGGGCATAACCACATCCAATAAAATCAGGTCGAATTCATGACTACGCAACTTCGATAAGGCAGCTTTGGCGCTGTTGACAGTGGCAACCAAATATTCTTCTTCTTTGAGGTAGTTTTTCAGCAATTGCAGATTGGTTTCCATATCATCCACAATCAATATTCTGTTTTTGCGAGTCATAATTGGTTCGTATTAAATGATTTATGCGTTCGTGTGCTATTCAATAAATTTGGATATCACACCTAACAAAAGTCTGGGTTTAACGGGTTTTTCCAAAATATCGTTACATCCTGCTTTCAATAGATTGTCGCGGCTTTCCACGCTGTCGAAGCCGGTTTGGGCCACAATCGGCACAAAAGGATCAAATTTTCTTATCTCCATTGTGGCTTGAAGGCCCGAGATTCCGGGCATTATCATGTCCATAAGAATGATGTCGGGTTTGTGTTTTTTTGCCATCATTATTGCCTCCATTCCGTCTTTGGCATGGAGCAAACCGGCCTTTGTTTTTTTAAGGGCGGCGGCGAGGAACATATAGTTAACTTTCACATCTTCAACTATTAATATGGTTTTATCCTTCCAATTTATTTCGTTGATTACGGTGTTTTTTTCTTCATTGCTGATGTTGTCGCTCACGGGAAGGGTGAAATAGAAAGTGGTGCCTTTTTGCTTTCCCGACATTAATTTAATGGTGCCTCCGAGAAAATTTACCAGGTTGCGACAAATGGCAAGTCCCAAACCTCGCCCTTCTTTGTTGCTGAGTTCTTCCAACTGTCCTCTCTCAAAATAATTAAATACCTTTTTTTGAAATTCTTTCTCTATTCCCACTCCGTCGTCGCTAACGAAAAAGCGCACTTTTGTTTGTGTTACTTTGTCGTAACCGAAAGTTATATTGTCGCCTTTGGAATAGGTTAAGGCGTTGTCCAACAGGTTTCTGAAAATTTGATTCAATCGCAGCAGGTCGGTTTTTATTTTAAATTTATCATCTTTTGAGAAGCTTACGCGAAGGTTTATTTTTTTGTTCTCGGTTTTAATAAGGCTGTCGTAAAGTTTTTGTATGTCTCTGAGTTCCTTGTTGATATAAATATCTGATTTTTCGATGTTTAGTTTGCCCGATTCTATTTTTGAAATATCAATAATATCATTAAGCAGTTTGTGAAGCAGATTTCCGCTGCGGTTAATATATCCGGCATAAGTAATTCTCTCTTTTTCGGTTATTTCTTTCTTTTTGAGTATTTCCGAAAAGCCGAGTATGGAATTGAGAGGATTGCGCAGCTCATGTCCCAAAGTGGATATGAAAAGGGCGATATCCTGTCTCTTCTTTTCATTTTGTTGCGACCTGTCTTTCAGGAATTTATTATAATTGCGTTCGTTGATATGCAGTTCTATTCTTTTTTTAAGTTCTTGAGGATGAAAGGGTTTGGTGATATAATCCACGGCGCCGGCGTCGAAACCGCGGGAAAGGCTTTCAATATCGCGATTAACGGTGAGGAAGATAACGGGAGTCTCGAAAGTGGCCGGATGCAGTTTTAACGACTCGCACACCTTATAGCCGTCCATATCGGGCAGATGGATGTCGAGCAAAATCAAATCGAATTGATTTGTTTTGGCTTTTGCCAAAGCTGCTTTACCCGATTCGGCCGTGGCAATCAGCAGGTTGCAGCCTTGCAGTGTCTCTTTTATCATCATCAGCATGGGCTTGTCGTCGTCAACAACCAATATTTTGTTAGCCTTGGTTTTCATATCCTCATGTTGTTTATGTAGTCCGTTATTGATTTTATATTCATTGAATATTGGGCTGCTCCGAGTTCCATTGCGGCTTTGGGCATGCCGTAAACCACGCAGCTGTATTCGTCTTGGGCAATGGTTTTGCCGCCTGCATCGCGGATGAGTTTCAGTCCTTTGGCGCCGTCGGCACCCATGCCCGTCAGCAAAATTCCCGTAGCTTTTGTCTTCATCACTTGAGCAGCCGATTGAAAGGTGATGTCGATGGAGGGTTTCACGTGGTTTACCGGTGCGCTGTCGTGCAGGGTCAATTTATAACCGGCCGCATGTGCCTTTATCAACAAATGAATGCCGCCGGGTGCTATGTAAATATTGTTGTTATAAAGCATGTCTCCTTCGGCAGCCTCTTTAACGGAGAGCGAGGTAATGCCGTTAAGTCTGTCGGCAAAAGCCTTGGTGAAAACCGGCGGCATATGCTGCACTATCACTATTGGTGGTAGGGGAGGACTCAGGTTTTCTACAATCCTGCTTATGGCTTCGGTGCCGCCCGTGGAGGCTCCTATAAATATGGCCTTAGCGGCTTTTGTGTCTTTACTTGCCGGCTTAATGCTTGAGTTACTGCTTGTTACTCCTTTCTTTTTGGCTATATATCTTACTTTTGCCAAAGCCGCCCTTCTTATTTGTCGAGCTATGTATTTGTCGGGTGAGATGTCGCCGATGCTTTTTGAAAAAGGTTTCGAGATTATCTCTACCGCGCCGGCTTCAAGTGCTCTCAAGGAGATGTCTATGGAGTTGAGTGTCAGACTCGAGATTATTATTATGGGTATGGGATGTTGGCTCATGATTTTTTTCGTAAAAGTCAAGCCGTCCATTTTCGGCATTTCGATGTCGAGGGTAATAACGTCAGGTTTTATTTTTCGCATTATCGATACGGCTTCATACGGATTGGCAGCTTTACCGATGACTTTCATATCCTTGTTTTTTTCAATCATCATTGCCAGCGTTTCCCGCATTGTGACGGAGTCGTCCACAATCAGAACCTTTATTATTCTCTTGTCTTTCATACACTTATGGTTTTTTCTATAAATTTGTGATAGACGTCGAAAGTGTGTGTTATCAACATTATTTTTCTCCCGCGTTCGCCGCCGGTGCTTCGCCCTGTTATTTTTATGCCTTCCCTGTCGAGGATTTCGAGGGCAATTTCAACATTTCTATCGCCTATTCCTATATTTTCATGTGAACTGTTGATAATGCGTCCGCCACCGAAAAGCTTAGCCACAAGGTCTTCCTTGCTGCTGCCGAGATATTTCATTTTATTTATCAGTTTTTCAATGGCGATATTGCCGTATTTCGGCGAAGCCAGACCCTTGCCGTTCCACAACGGGAGCATATAGTGATTCATCCCGCCTATGTGTAACTTCTTGTCCCACAGGCATACGGCTACACAGCTGCCCAATATTGTGGACAGGTTATAATTGAGTTTGGTAGCGTATAGCTTACCCGGATAAATAAATATTCTCGGCAAGTGGTTCATTGTTAAAACAATTCTATTTCGTTATCAAAAAATTCGGTGTCTCCGGCTTGAAAATCAGCATCATAGCCCTGTAATTCGGGAAGCGACAGGCTTACCGTGTTAATACCATTTGCAGATTCTATTGTGATTTGCCCTTCGAGAATTTCCACATAAGCTCCCACCACCGAAAGACCCAAGCCGTGTCCTTGATTGAGCGAGTTGATGTTGTTGTCGAGCTTTGAAAATCTGTCGAACATAACTTTTATATCGTCGCCGCTAAGGGCTATTCCGGTGTTGGAAATATTGACAGTCAGTATGTTGTCTTCTATCTTGTGTCGTATGACTATCTTGTTTTTCTCCGTGCTGAATTTTATGGCATTGCTAATCAGGTTGCTGATGATTGTTTGTAATTTATTGCTGTCGCTGACAAACCTTGTTTGGTATAAATCCTGCGTAGGGAAGTCGAAATACAGCGATTTTTTCTCGGCCTTAAAGCGGAAACGCTCCAACACATTGGCAATAAGCTCCCTTATGTCGATACTGCCGGCTTCAATTTCGGTTTCCCCGGCTTCAATTTTTGCCGCTTCAAAGATGTTTTTCAGCTGAAAATCAAGGTCGAAAGCTTCGTTGTAAATAAGATTTGCCATAGAATGAATCTGTCCTATCTGTTTGTGATTCAGCTGCATTATGTTCTTTGCTATGCCTATTATGGAGGTGAAAGGGTTGATTATTTCATTGGTGATATTTGAAATGAAATGACTTTTGAAGGATTCCGATTTTTGCAGTTTTTCGTTCACCTCCTTTAGCTCGGCATTCAATTGCTTTATCTCATCTCGAAGCATTTTTTCGTTTTCGATACTTTCTTCAATCATAACTTTTCCTATTTAAATTTTTTGAAAAACAGTTGGGCTTACATTCCTTAGTCTAAAGGTGTTGTTGAGTATGGTTTCGGAATGGCCGAGAAAGAGAAAAGCACCTTTGTTCATTTTCTCGACCACTTTTCTAATCACCTCATTTTGAGTTGTTTTATCGAAATAAATAATCACATTTCGCAATAAAACAATGTCAAAAGTATATGGTGTTTGATAAACGTTCTCCATAAAATTGAGCCTGTTAAAAAGCGTGTGACTCCTCAATTCCTGGCTTATGCGCATCAGTTTCTTGGAAGGGTCTTTGCTTTTTAAAACATATTTTTTTCTGAGATAAGGCGGTATGTCGTTGGCGTAGCTTATCGGGTAAATGGCTTTTCTTGCCGTTTGCAGCATCTTCACGGAAATATCGGAGCCGAAAATGCTGTATCCCAAACGTTGGCTATCTTGTAAGGCCTCGTTTAAAATCATGGCAAGAGAGTAAGCTTCTTCGCCGCTTGAACATCCTGCCGACCAGGCTTTTACGGTTTTAAAATGGTGTGTTTTTACGAATTGGGGAATGAAGGTGTTTTTTATAAACTCGAAATGATGCGGCTCTCTGAAAAAAGATGTTTTGTTGGTTGACAAGGCGTCAATCATATTGAGCAACTCGCTTTTTTTTCCTTTTTCGGAAAATACATAGTCAAGATAATCCGAGAAATTGTAAATTCCTGTTTCCGACAGTCTTTTGTGTAAACGCCCCTGCACCATTATTTTTTTCTGCAGGGGCAATTTTATCCCGTAGCTTTTTTCCACGAAATTTTTAATACGTTGAAAATCAAGCTCTCCGAGTACTGCTTTATAGGCCGATATTTTGTTTTCCAAGGTCATATCAAAACTTTTCAAAGTCGTCGTCGGTCATTCCCGAGGTGTCTTCAAGGTTGATGTTCACGCCGTTTTCAATAGAAGTATTTTTTGCTTCGGCAGATGCCTGTGTTGTGGCAGCGGGCTGATGCAGAAATCTTCTTTCGCCGCCGGCGTTGTCAGCCTGCATATCGCTATGTTGCGCCGCTATTTTTTCATCGATTTTGAAGAAAGAGATTGTATGCAACAGTTGCTCGGCTTGGGCGGCAAGCTCTTCCGAAACGGTAGCCATCTCTTCGCTTGATGCTGCATTTTGCTGGGTTACCTGATTTAGCATCTGAATGGCCGTGTTTATTTGTTCCGCCCCCGTATTTTGTTCTGCCGAAGCGTTTGCTATTTCTTTCACCAAACGTGTTGTTTGTTCGATATTCGGCACAAATTTGTTCAGTATCTCTTTGGTTTTTTCGGCGATTTCGACACCCGATTTCGACAGCTCGTCTATTTCGGCTGCGGCTATTTTGCTGCGTTCGGCCAGTTTGCCCACCTCGGCGGCTACCACACCGAAACCTTTTCCGTGTTCGCCGGCGCGTGCTGCTTCCACGGCTGCGTTGAGTGCCAGTATGTTAGTCTGATTGGCTATTTCGCCGATTATGGAAATTTTGCGCGCTATGGTCTGCATCGACTCCACGGTTATATTTATAAGGTTGCTGCCTTCTTCGATTTCCTTGGCGGCTTTGGCGGCAATTTTGTCGGTCTCGCGAGCATTATCGCTGTTTTGCTGTATGTTAGATGTTATTTCTTCTATGGAAGCGGCCATTTCTTCCACGCTTGCGGCTTGCTCGGTGGCTCCTTGCGATACTATTTGCGAGTTTTGGCTAAGCTCGTTACTCGTTACGGCAATGTTGTTAGAGGCTTTCAGTGAGCTGATAATCACATCTTTAAGCTTTTGTGTCAGCACTTCCATATTTGTCAACAGTTTGCCGAACTCGTTGTTGCCGTAATTTTTCTTTTCAAAAACCAGATTGCCGGCCGACAATTTATCAACTATTATGTTGGCCTCTTTCAGCGACTTGGCAATGCCGCGCAAAATTATTACCGCTATTATCACCGAAACTATCACACCGATAATAAGTATGATGATAAAAACCCTCTTGGCGTGTTCGAAATCCGT
>CAZPGC010000102.1:0-9612 GCA_964585875.1 uncultured Prolixibacteraceae bacterium
TACAAGCTCTTTGTTTTGGAAAAAATAATTCGCAAATAATGTCTCTTGGAAAACCCTCTTTTTCTTATAGCCCCAAATCACCAAGGCAACTTAATTTACACATTGAAACCGGCACGGAAAACCTCTTCGATACATATCAAAATAAAGTCGTAAACAACTGATTTACTGTGTTTTTTATTTATCAAATACGTTTTTATTAAAATACCTTCGGGACTACAATAAAAAAATAAAATTATTAACTACTTTTGTAAAACGCTCGTCAAACAAGGGTTCGATTTTTTTAGATATTAAATAATAAAATTATGGAAAATTTATTGATTTTTATTTTCGGTGCTGTTTTCGGACTGTTGATTCAGTATGCCAATCTCAACAGGTTTGATGTTATCAGCAAACAGGCAACTTTAAAAGACAACACGGTTGCCAAAACAATTCTTCTCGCAGTAGGTCTCGGCGCTGTTTTGCTATCGATAGTCATGGGAGCCGGCTGGGCATCGTTCCACGTAAAACCCTTTGTAACAGGCGGTATCATCATCGGCGGGCTCGTTTTCGGAGCGGGTATGGCTATTCTCGGCTATTGTCCGGGCACCTTAGCCATTTCCTTGGGCGAGGGCTCTCTCGACGCTTTTGTGGGAATTTTGGGCGGCCTTACCGGCGGCTTTCTCTTCACCGTTTTGTTGCCTTCCATAAAAGGTATTTTGGGACCCAACCTCGGGAAAATATCGCTGTATTCAATCACGGGAGGGTTCTCGGTTGTTTATTACATCATCGCCTTCATTTTCGGCGCTTTAATTATCTATCTCGCTTTTCTTATCCATAAAAAAAGCAAATCCGACTCTAAAAAATGGATGGTCTCCGGCGCAGGTCTTGCCGTATTAAACACCATTGTCTTTCTCGGAGCCACCACCAACCGCCCCATCGGAGCTTCTACCTCTTACCCTTACGTTGCCGACGCTCTTACAAACACGGTTAACAACACGTATTTCACAAAAATAGAAACTCCCGGGCACTGGGAATTGATATTCCTGATTGGAGCCATGCTGGCAGCCTTTGTGGTGTCGGTAGTGAAAAAAGACTTCGGTTTGGTTTTGATACACGACAACTGGAAACACCAAAAGGGCGATTCGGTACAAAAGCGTATTTTCTATGCTTTCCTCGGAGGCTTTATTTTGATTTTCGGAGCACGCATGGCCGGAGGTTGCACCAGCGGACATATTATCTCAGGAGGCATGCAGCTGGCTGTCAGCAGTTTAACCTTTGGTGTCTTTGTCTTTGCCGGACTGCTAATCACAGGTAAACTATTTTACAAAAAACCCTGAAAATAATGGCCCGGCACAACGAAACGGGTACTTTGGGCGAGCAGATTGCAGCCGATTATCTCAGGAAAAAGGGCTACCAAATACTTACGACAAACTACAGGTTCGACAAGTCGGAAATTGACATCATAGCCCGCGACAAAGATGAGATAGTTTTTGTGGAAGTGAAAACACGTCACAGCGATTATCTTGTGGAGCCCGAGTTTGCCGTCAACAAGAAAAAGATAAAGCGCATCACCACGGCTGCCGAGCATTATCTAATCACACGCGATATAACAAATTGGAGCCGCTTTGACGTGGTATCGGTGGTGCTGCATCCCGAAGGGCGCGAAATACGTCATATCGAAGGTGCTTTTACCGCTTAGGCCATCCCTCATGATTAACTTATGTCTCTTAGACACTAACTATTTTATGGCTTTCATTCCCGCGGTAGCCGATTCGTCACCGGGGTTTAGCATCAATGCGTATTCAAACAGCACCTTGGCTTCGCGCAACTTGCCCATTTTCAGATAGTTCCAAGCTGCGCCAATCACTCCGTCATAAGTGAAGGGGTAGTTGTTTATGACCACGTCGAAATATTTTTCGGCAGCGGTGTAATTCTTCCTGCCGTAATAAATCTGTCCCAATTTAAGGTTTGCCGTGTAGTTGTTCGGGTCAATCTTCAAAATTTCTTTGTACTGAGTAATCACATTATCCCAATTGCCCATAGCCGAGGCCGGATAGGTCATTCCCAAGCGCGCTTCTATGGATAAGGGTCTGATTTTTATGGCTTTGCTGTAATACGAAACGGCATCGCTGTATTGTCCGGCGAGATAGCTGAGCCAGCCCAAGCGCAAATTTATAGGGTATGACGAAGCCACATAAACCTTTTTTATTGTATTTACCGCATCGGAATATTTGCCGTTGTATTCCTGCGTGTAGCTGCTTTTGAAAGCCGCAATAATTTCTTCGGTAGTTTGTCCTTTCAGCCCGTAAGAGCTTATTATAAAAACAATTACGATAATTTTTTTTAAAACTTCCATTTTATTCCTCCTATTAAATTAAATTGTTGAAAATAATAATTCGTTGTTTGTATTTCGGTGTTGAATTTTGACGGATACGAGTACATAACATTTTCTTTCCACAAATATTGCAAAACCAAGTCCAATTCGAGATGCTTGTTTATCAAAAACAGCAGATTCAGGTCGGTGATGGAGTTGATTTTGTCGTAAGTGTTGTAGATGTAATAGCCGTTGTCGGCGGCATAATCGTGCAAGTTGCCGATGGTAAATTGCAGTTCGCTCCAAAGAAAAGGGGCAAGCTTAAAGCCCGCTTTTTGTCTGATTGTCAGATAAGCAATGCCGCCTTCCCAATGCCCGGTGAGTTGTGTGTGAAAATACAAATCGAGATTGCCCAAGGGCATATACAAAAATCCGGCACCTGCCTGATATTGCTTTGAGCCGTGCATGTTGGAAATGGAGCCGTAAACGGAAAAACGCATCTTGCGATAGTAATAGCCTGTACGCAAAGCCAAAACAAGGTTTCTGCTTACGAGCTTCACCGTGTCGTAAATGTTTCTGCCGGTGAGGCTGTCATAATCGCTAATGACTATTTCCTTGGAATTGTAACCGGGGAGGTTTACGGCGGGATTGATAAAGAAATTGCCCTTTCTGTAGTTTATCCCGGCATAAAGATACGATTGTTTTATGCTGTAATCCTGCAGGAAAGTATCGGGAAACTCTTTAAAAAACTGAAATCTGTCCAAATTCAATCCCGAAAAGGCAAGTTGATAACTGAGCCCCGGCGCCACAAAACCCTGTATGTCAAAATTGATATAGCGCAAGTCTTTGAGCCTGTCATATTGTTTGAAATAGTAAAATTTTCTTTCGTCAACAGCCTTGTTTTCAATATTTTGCACAAAAGCCCTGCCTCCTTCGAGATAAAGCTGCGATACTGCTTTGGTAAATTTGTAATCCCTTGTTTCCTTGCGGGGATGATATTTTTTCAGCATTTCGGCCTTTGAAAAATTCTTGGTGTAAAGGTAATCGAGCATCAGCATTTTCACCAAAACCGTATCATTGACGGCACCTTCGTTTTGCTCGACGGCGCGCTCGAAAGCCTCTGCCGACATCATATAATTTTCGGTCATAAAATAAGCCGTGCCGAGCCTATAATTCAAATAATAGTAATCGATGCCTTGCCTTTGGGCTTTTTTTCCCAAAGTTATCAGCGCCTGCCAATTACCCGTGTTGTAATAATAGAGCGTGGCTTTGTCAACAAGCTCGAAGGAAAGACTGTCTTTTTGAGCCAATGCATTTACACTCAACGATATAAACAAAATTACAAATATTCTTTTCATACTTAAAATTTTCATGGTCATACAAAAGCTTTAAAAGTTACGCTTTCTTGTTTTGTCTTTATTTTCCACACGCTTATTCCTTTGTTATCTATTTCGAATTCAAAAGAATATGCCGACTTGTTTTTTTCCGAAACCTGAGATTTCAATTTTATGTTGCTTTCGTCGAAATACAAATCCCTCGACACGTAAGTTATTCTGTATTCGGGTTTTATGAAAATATAAAAGGGCGCCGCAAAATCCTGAAGCCATTTTCGCGGGCCTTCCCCGAAGGTGTTGGCCGGCAAAATATCATTAACCTGCATATCGTCTTCGTATGAGAAAATTACGTGATATGCAGCGAGGTAGAACAAAAACAACCTGCTTTTTTTGTTGCCTTTAAAGCCTGTGAACACCAGATCACCGTCGGTTTTCCTGAAGAAAGCATAGGAGTTGCTTTCCGAATCGTAAAGCCACGTGTTGTTGTAATAGTCGATGCCAACCTCCCAATTTATTTTTTCGTTTTCCGATTCAAATTTTATTTTCTGCCCCGAAATAAAACCGAAACCCCTTTCCAAACTCTTGTCGGCTTTGATGTTTTCCACAAAGCTGTCTTGTTGGGGGATGCCGTTTATCATCAGTTTTCTTTTGCCGTCTTTTTCGGCGGTAAAAAGATTAACGGGATATTCAATGGTCTGCGAGCCCACAAAGGGCGTAGCTTGCAGTTGAAAATGCAAATGCGGCGCGGGCGAGCGTCCCGAATTGCCCACATAGCCAATCACTTCTCCTTTTTTCACCACGTCGCCTTTCTCCACCTGTATGCTGCCCGCTTTCAAGTGGCTCACTTGCGAATAAAGGTAGGTTGCGTGCCTGATAACGATGCTGTTACCCCAGTTTTGGTCGAGGTTAACCTCCCCAATTTTGTTGTCTTCTATGCCGTCGTTTACGGCTTCCACCACTCCGGCGGCAGGAGCAACTACGGCTTTGTTATAGCAGTAATAATCTTCGGGCTCGCTGCCATTACCCGAAAACTCTTTACCATCGGTTTCTATCACAAAATCCCAAGCGTGTTTCCACTGTCCTTTGTGGGTAAAATCGCCCGAATGCCCCTGTGCAACCTTCCAATTTCCAAAGAAGGGTAAACTTATGGCTATCAGTGGTTTATCGCCAAATCTGCGGCTGTATGTCGTGTGTGAATAGAGATTTTTCTCGGGAGAGAAATTCTGCACCGACACCAAAAGGGGCTTGTCGAAATGGCGCTCCCTGAATTCCAAAGCATAAAGAAAAAGGATGACCGTAATATTAAAAGGCAGGGCAAAAGTAGAAAGCCCGAAGAGTCCCAAAACAGCTCCTGTGGACGTCATTATAAAAGAAATCAGGGGCGTGAGAAGTATCACCCACAGATAAGAATAAAGCGAAGGAATGACAAAGAAACCTCCCACCGCTATGGCCGTTAAAATGAAATTGAAACCGATGTATGAATAGCTCAACTCCGTAAAATCCGCCCCCACAATCCAATAGTAAAAATAAGCTGCATAAAAGCCTATCAAAGACAGGGTGAAAGAAATACGGGAAGTGAAGAGCAAGCCCAAAGCTATCAATATTCCGGCATAGATGTTATACTGGAAGAATATGGCTCCCAGCGAGTTAAAGTAAACTTTCAAGCTCCGGGGAATGGCCAGCGAGCTGATATATTTGTGCATATTCAAAACACCGGTCGAGGTGTTGTTCACAATGTCGTTGTAATGAAAAATGCCGTATTCGCTCACCTGAAGACCGGTAAATTGCCGTGCCGAAAGGGTAACCAGCCATATTCCGAATAAAAAAGAAAGACTCAGAAACGGCAATTTGTATTTCCCCAACCAGCCTTCGAAAAGCAAGGTCAAGAAGAAAGTAAGCAACGAGGCAAAGAATATTACCAAAAACAAAACGAGGTTGAATTGGTAATAGATGCCGAGCCCGAGGCCCACCAAAAGGCTGTTGAATCCGTATTGTCCCGATGCTATTTTCTGCCTGTTGATACCCATAAGCCATGCCGTTGCATTGCTTATCACTATTGCCAACAAGCCGGCTAAACCCGCCGAGAGATTGAAAAACGAAACCAAAAGCAAAAGCAGTCCGAACAGCAGTTTGTCGGAAAAGAAAATTTGCGAATAAGAGAGCAATAGGCTCTTTATCAGCAGATTGGTTTTATTCTTCATTCTCATGCAGGCAAATATATGTTTTTTCTAACCGGTAACCGAATCAATATGTATTATATTTTAAGGTGTAGCCCTTTTATCTTCTTTCCAAGCTTAAAGTTTAAAACTTTTAAGGTGTTCGGGCACGCCTTCGTAATCGGAAATGGAGTTCATATTTTCGCCTTTGCGAATGACCGACACCTTTCCGTCGGAGCCAATCATAACCACGTTGGGACGCAGGGTGATAAACTGCATCCATTGGGTCATATTGTATGCCCCTACTTGATGAATTACCACGTGGTCGCCGGCATTGAGCAGCGGCAATTCCACATTTTCGCGAATCACGTCGATGTTCATACACAGAGGACCGTAGAGCATGGTGTTTTCGGTATGATGCGTAAACTCTTGTGCCGGAGTGATTTTGTGCTGATACCAAAAGCTGGTAAACAGGATGTTAACGCCGATATCGAGGATGGTTGTTCGTTTTCCTACACTGCTTCGCTTGTTGGCAATAACGGTTCCCAACAGGTAGCCGGCATCATCGATGAGAGCTCGTCCCGTTTCCAAAAAGAGATAGGGCAAATGCTCGGGAGAGATATTGCTGTTGATGAGTGCCGAGCTTATTTGTTCGGCATAGTCGTCGAAAGAGGGGTTGGTGTCGGAGCCGGGCAAATAAGCCCCTTTCAGGGTGTTTTTGGAAGCAAAGCCCCCGCCGAGGTCAATGTATTTAATGTGATGGTTGTATTTCTGTTGCAAGCCCACGGCGAGGTCGGCGAGTTTGGCGGCAGCCACTCCGTAAGGCTCGGCCGTCATCATATAAGTGCCTATGTGACAGTGCAATCCCACCAAATCCATTTTTTTGGAAAGCATTATTTTGTTGAGCGCGTCCCAAGCCTGACCGTTTTCGTAATTAAAGCCGAAGCGGTCCCACATGGGATAAACGCCCGTGTCCATATTAACCCTGATGGCCACTTGCGGACGCAACTTCGTCTCTTCGGCAATTTCCAAAATGGTGTAATATTCATCGAGATGGTCGATGTGAATCAGTGATTTATTGCGAATGGCCTTTTCGAGGTCTTTGCGTGTTTTGTCGGGGCCGTTGAAGATGATTTTCTGCGGCGGCACTCCGTTGCCTATGGCCTTGTCGTATTCAAAACCGCTAACCACCTCGGCCCAGCTGCCTTCCTGATGAAAGGTGTTGCAAACAGCCGACAGATAGTTGGTTTTGTATGACCAGGCAAACTGCACTTTGGGATACCTCGTGGTAAAAGCACGCATGGCATCGCGGAAGGTGTTGCGTATGGTTTTTTCCGAAATCACAAAAACGGGAGAGCCGTATTTGTCAATGATGTCTTTCACCGCCACGCCGTCGATGTGTGTCATGGGGCGGTATTCGCTTCTCATTCCGAATTTGTTGGGCATATCGCTTTCGATGCGTTTTATCGAAGGCCTTTCATATTTTTTCTTTTCCATAATATTTTAATATCTTATTGATTTTTAATTCGTTATTTTATAAAATTACAACTCGCCGTAGGATGAAATGTGTTCAAATTCTTTGATGTCAACAATCATATCCCACGAATAGCGGATAAACATTTTTGAAGTTTTGTAAGTCTCGAAGGGTTTCACCTGCTTGCCGAGGGCAAGGTTTGTCAATGCTTCGGGAATGTTTTGACCCACGCCCACGGCAAGGTAAATCCATGCGGGCATTCGGGGGTTTATTTCCATAAGATAAAATTCGCCGTCGGGTGTTTTCATCAATTCCAACTCAAAGGGTCCGCGCCATTTTGTGGAAGAGAGAAAATGCCGTGTCATTTCCAGCATTTTTTCGTCGCTGATGCTGATGCCTCCCCAAGCCTTGCCCTTATCGGTGATATATTGCTTGCGCATGGGCACCGCGGCTATCATATTGCCCTTGCCGTCGCCAAGGCCCGTCACGTTATATTCGGCTCCTTTGATAAATTGCTGCACAATAACCGGCAAACCCCATTTGGCACTTATTTTATGAAAATAGGTGGCGGCCTGCTGCGGGTTGTTGGCTATGTATGCCTCATAATATTTTCCCTTGACAACCAAGGGATAAGTAAATTCGTGATGCAGCGAATAAATCTCTCCCGGGTCGGTCAAGGCCTTCGATTTGGGAACTTTGATGTCGTATTTCTCCCCGAATTTGTTCAAATTTACCTTGTGTCTTTCCTCAAATTGTTCGGCGTCGGGCAGAAAAGTCTTAATACCCATCTGCTCCAACTTATCTTTTATTTTCATAAAAGAATAAAGTTCGGCATCGAAATTTGGAATTATAACATCCAGATTTTCAACGGAATGAATATATTCTATTCGTTCCAAAAGGTTTTTTGTGCCCACCGAAGGATAGGGTATCTGATACGACTTGTCGAACAAATCGTGAAGATAAATGCCGGGTTCGAGTGACTCGTATGAAAAACCTATTATTGAAGCCTCAAAGGATTTGGCCTCTTTGAGACCGCGCGCCACGGCAACACCCGGTCCGGGACTGTCTATGGCGTTTAAGCCCGTTACCGCTATTTTTAATTTCTCTGCCATCACTCACTGTCTTTTTCGGTTTCCAAAAGTCTGTATTGTTTCAGTAGTCCCGTAAAATCCTGGAAATCTTTGTCGAATGTTGACCTGCTAACATCATACTCTTCCAAAACTTTTTTTTCTATTTCGCCGTATGATTTTCCCTCTTTTATTAAATTCAGTATGGTGGTTCCCAGCGGATTAAGCGAAAACGATTCGCCTGTTGCCGGATTCAGTAGAAATCCCGAATCGCTTATGGCAATGTCTTTTTTAATTTTCATAATTATACCAATTTAAAAATGTTAATTGAATGTGTTCGTAAACGGAAATATAACAACCCGAAAATATTGATTCCGTAAACCTTGCCCTTTAAGATATCTAAATCGAAAAAGGTTGCCGCAAAGTTAAGCAATATTATCTCTTTTTACCTTTCTTCCTCTTCTTTTTTCTGACCGAGAAACCGAAATGACCGATGTATTTACCTAATTCGTAATAATTTCCGTGAACATAGGCTATCAGCCCGGCTTTCTGCATATCGAATTTGCCGCTTTCCGCGTCAAGATATTTCTCGTCGGCTTGCACAGCAAGTACTTCGGCAATAAACATGTGATGTGTTCCGAGGGGAATTATTTGCGTTGTTTTGCATTCGATATTTACGGGCGATTCTTCAATTATCGGAGCTTTTATTTTTACGGCTTTGCCGTAGCTTAGCTTTGTTTTGGCAGCTTTGTCGTGGTCTCTCCCCGATTTAACGCCGTTCCAATCGGTGGCGAAAGCCAATTCTTTAGTGGTTAAATTTATTACAAAATCGCCTGTCTCTTTCAGTATGTCGAAGGAATGACGCGAAGGACGCACCGAGATGTAAACCATTGGCGGATTGGTGTTTATAACCCCTGTCCAAGCAATTGTAATGATATTGAAAGTTTCGGGAGAATGACCGCAAGACACCATAACGGCCGGCAAAGGATAGAGCATGGTGCCGGGTTTCCACACAATTCGTCCCATGGTCATTATTTTAAGGAGGCCTCCAATATGATGTAGGTAAGGTAAGCCATATATGAACCGATTAGCAACAGTCCTACAAGGCGGTTAACGCGCCATTTCGTAATGAGGAATATGCCGAAAACAGCTATTATGGAACCCATTAAAATTAAAATATGCTCGTTGATGTTGGCTGTAATGACTTCAAAACCGTCTTTTCCTTTAATCATCGCCATTACCAACCAAGGCAGACCTAGACCTATCAGAATATCGAAAATATTGGAAC
>CAZPGC010000103.1:0-9438 GCA_964585875.1 uncultured Prolixibacteraceae bacterium
CTACTTCATCCCTCTTTCTTTCTTAATTTTCTCGTAGGCTTCGTTGACTTTCTTGAATTTTTCTTCGGCGGATTTTTTGATGTCGTCGCCCAGGTGGCTAACTCTGTCGGGGTGATATTTCAGCGCCATATTTCGAAAGGCTTTTTTCACTTCTTCGTCGGAAGCATCGGGAGAAACTTCCAAAATTTTATAGGCCGATTCGGTATCTTCCATAAACATGGCCTTAATGGACTCGAAGTCGGCAGGGCCGATACCCATATAATTGGCTATGGTGCTCAGAAGGCTCACCTCGCGCGGGTCGATGTCGTTGTCGGCGGCGGCAATGCCCCAAAGGTAGTGCATCAGTTGCAGGCGCGAGGAATAGTCCATATACATTTTAATCTGAGTGGCCACGTCGGCAACGGGTATCTCTCTATCCAACAACACCTTAAGGGTTTGCAAATGCTGCTTTGTCGCCTCGGCACCAAATTGTTGCACCAGAAAATTCTTAACATAATTGAGCTCCGACTTGAGCACTTTGCCGTCGGCTTTCATCATAGCGGCCGTGAGCACAAGCAGAGCGGCAACAAGGTCGCCTCCCTGTGTTGGGCCGGCATGCTCGGGCAAGGCTTCCTGACTCTTGTCGAACATGGAGCCTATGGCAAAACCCAGCAAAGCACCGAGAGGACCCATAAAAGCCCATCCCAAGCCTCCTCCTATCCATTTTCCATAACCTGCCATAATCTTATGTTTTTATCTGCACGGCAAAAGTAAAACAAAGTTTGCCGCCCGGAAAATAAAAAAGGGAACCCGAGAGGCTCCCTTTTTTTATTGGTTTGAATGTAATTCTTATCTAAAAGAAATCTTAACACCGGCGTTGAAAGTTCTGGGAAGACCCATGAAAACTTCTGCCGAGTTGGCTGTATGGCTAAGGATTTTGTGATCGTAACCATAGTATCCGTTGTAGCGGCTGTTATCCACTGCATCGGAGATATACAGGCTGTTAAGAGTATTGAACATGTGAGCAAAAATTTGAACTCCCAACTTTCCTTTCAAAGGCAGTGTGTAAGATACGTGGAAATCTAACAAACCGTATGAAGGAACTTCCCAAACCTGTACTCTGTCGTTGGGGTCGGTTCTTGAGAAAGGATCCCAATCGGCGTAGTAGTTAGTGTTGTAGCGGTAGATAGCTTGGATTTGGAGACCTTTAACAGGATAAAGATCCAACCAGAAGCCCATTTGTGTTTGAGGAGCATCACCCACTTTCAAACCTTTTACGTAGTAGTTGTATTTGATAGTGGTGTCGGATCCGCCGGTTCCGGTGTAGTCTTTATATTCACCGCTTACGTCATCGGTATATTCCCAGTTTCCGAAGGAGGCAATAGCGCCAACTCCAACGAGTTTGTGAACACGATAGCGTAATTCTATTTCCAAACCTTTATGCAATTGGTTCATACCTCTGAGGAAGATAAGACCTTCGGTACCATCCTGATTATAAACACCTTTTGTGAGAGCACGGTCGGTCCATTTGGTGTAATAGTAGTTAACGTTGGTTCTGAATTTTTCGTTCGAAGATTTAAAATTAGCACCAAGTTCAAAGGATGTAAATTTCTCGTTTGCGGGGTCGGTAGCCATGGAGCCGTCACGGTCGTTGATAACGTTATCGAAAATCGGCACTTTGGATACCAAACCGAAGTTTCCGTAGAAGTTGAGGTTTCCGTTGGGACGATATGAGAGACCGCCTTTTATTTGGCTGCCCGAAATCCAGGGAGCTTCGGTATAACGCTCTTGGTCGAGCTGATTACCGTTAGCATCAACTGCTTTGTGGAAATGGTCGGTGAAAGTGTATTTAATCATCGAGTAACCGTATGTAGCATAGGCAGTTAATTTCTCGGTGGAATATTCGCCTTGCAAATAGAAACCGAACCAGTCAACGGTGTTGGTGTTGAAGTAGGCAACCTTGTCACCAAGTTTTTTGTTGAATTGGTCTCCCGATTCAAACTCGTTGTGACTGTAAACGAAGAATTTACCGCCGAGCAAATCGCGTACTTCGCGGTAGTGCTCTATTTGAGCTTTACGCCAGTCGATACCTACTTGACCTTTGAAATGCTCCGAGAAGTTGATTTTAACTTTCGAAATAGCTCCGATAGTCCATTGGTTGTTCACGCTGTTACGCAAAATACCCCAAGCCGTATCGCTTGCGCTGTTGTTGGCAATGGTTTTGTCGTAGTCAACAATACGTGAAGGCTCGGAGGAATAATCCCATTTAACATGGCCGTAAGTTCCCGATCCTCCGCCGGTACCACCTGAGTAATAGAAAGTTGTGAATTGCGAAATCTTATCCGACCAGTGAGCAAACCAGTTGAGGTTGGCTATGGGTTTGTGGTAGAAATTTTCTCTTTCGTTGATAAAATCGGAAGCATGACGGGTATGCTCTTTACCTTGCCACCATTGTTTACCTTCGTAAGAAGGGCTTACGGGCGACCAGTTTTCGTTGTACAAACGACCGCTTTCCGATTGAGTAAAATGCTCGGCAGCGCTATCGGCACCAATGCTTTTTGCATACTCTGTGTCGTATGCTGCAACGTTTTGTTTGTAGAGGTTTTGGCCGTGACGTTGGGGAGCGCCAACAAGATAAAGCTCCAAACGATGGTTTTTATTTACGTTGTAGCTTGCACCCAAATAGTAAGCCCAAGCGTCGGTCCAAGTACCGTCAATAACGCCGTTTCCGATTTTTCTTACAACCGAGCCGCTTGCAGCCCATTTGCCGTTGATAAGACCGGTGTGACCGGAAATGGTGGATTTGAAGAATCCGCCGGAACCGACTTCAAACTTACCGCTTACACCTGCTTTTTGCTCGGCGGGAGAAGTAATGATGTTCATGGTACCTCCGATGGAAGGAGTGGCAAGGTTAACAGCGGAGAGACCGCGCTGCATCTGAATGGAAGATGTAGCATCGGCAATACCGTCCCAGTTTGACCAATAAACCCAGCCGTTTTCCATATCATTAACGGGAACACCGTTAATCATAATGGCAACATTACGTTGGTTAAAACCACGCACGTTGATACGGGCATCGCCGGCGCCGCCACCCTGAGCCGTAGCGTAAACCGAAGGGGTATTGTTCATAACCATCGGCAAATCCTGCGAACCCAATTGCAACTGAAGTTGCTTTTGTTTCACATTGGAAAAAGCAACCGGAGTTTCGCGCTCCTTGGCACGGTCGGCAATGATGTTAACGCCACCAAGACCGAATGTCGTCGATTTCAGGTAAATTTTCCCTAATTTCTTCGTTTTTCCGTCTTCAACATTAACGCTGACTTTCTTGCCTTCATACCCGATAAACTGAATGTCCAAGGTATGATTACCCGAGGGAACGCTCAGCTCGAAAGCGCCGTTCTCATCGGTTATGGCACCGTTGGTAGTGCCTACTACTTGTACAGCCGCACCCACCAAAGATTCGCCGGTGGATTTGTCCAGTACCTTTCCCGTAACGGTTCCCTGTGCAAAAGTATAGGCTACGCCCATAAACATTGCAACTATGACAACCATTAATTTACGTAAATGATTTTTCATAAAAAGAAAATTTTGGTTAATAATTAAGTTTGTTTAATCCTGTCTTCACTAAATTTAGAAGCGCAAAATAAATAAAAAAATATGTAAACGAGCATACAAATACCTAAATTGTTGATTTTTTTAGGTATTTTGTTGAAAACAAAAGTAGATACAAGTTTTTTTACCCGTGTTAAAATAATGTTATCATTTTATTTATTTTATGAAAACCCCGCATAAAAGGCCTTGCAAACGAAGATGTATAAAAATTACGAAAACGGTATAAAGTTGATTTTCAACAAAAGAGATTGGCAATTTTACGAAAAAACGCTATCGGCCAGTTTAAGCGCTTTGTTAAAAGCTTTGATGTCAAGATTGATTTTCTCGCCGATATTTTCCAAAAAAAGGAGCAGGTTTGTCGTGGCCAAATTGCCTACCATTTTACGTTTGGACATGGGACAGCCGCCCTTTCCGTTTATTACGGCGTCAAAACGCCGGCATCCGTTATCCCATGCGGCTTTTACGTTTTCATACCAATCGTCGGGGGTGGTGTGCAAGTGTGCTCCTATTACAAGCTCAGGAAATTCCGACATAACAATTTTAAAGGTTTCGCCTATGCTGCGGGCTGTGCCTACGGCAATGGTGTCGCTGAGTATCAGATATTTAACGCCTGTCTTCGACAAGGCCAAAGTATCCTCGGCAACGAGTTGCGGCGACCATTCGTCGCCGTATGCATTACCGAAAGCCATGGCATTATACAAAACAAGCTCCTTTCCGTGCTTGTCGCAAAGCTCCAAAATATCGGAAACCGTGGCTATGGCTTTTTCGTGATTGCTGTTGATGTTGAGCTTGAGAAAGGTGTTGCTCATGGAATAGGGAAAGGCTATTTGGTCTATGATGTCGAATTGCATGGCTTTTTGGGCTCCCCGTAAGTTGCCAACGGTTACCATCACTTTGGTTTGCGAACCGGCGGTATCGAGATTTTCGACAACCCGTGCCGTGTCGGCCAGTTGCGGTATGGCGCGCGGGGAAACAAAACTGCCCACATCAACGGCATCGTAACCCACTTTAAAAAGAGAATTGACAAACTCTATTTTCTTTTCCGTAGGTATGAATTCTTTAATGCCTTGCATGGCATCGCGCGGTGTTTCAACTATTTGCATTATAAGATTTTAGTTTAAAGAGAAAGACCAAAGGTAAGAAAAAACCGGGGTGCTTGCAATGGCTCAGGCTTCTTTTTGAGGATATTTTTTAAACAAGCTTTTCAATTTCAGCCTGATGACGCCTATCACCGCTTCTTTGAAAATGCCTTTGCTCATTTTCGACTCTCCGAGTGTGCGGTCGGTGAAAATGATGGGCACCTCTTTTATTTTATAACCCATTTTAAAGGCTGTAAATTTCATTTCAATTTGAAAAGCGTATCCGGTGAATTTTATCTTATCCAAGTCAATGGATTTCAGAACTTTGGCAGAATAGCACATAAAACCGGCGGTGGTGTCGCGAATGGGCAAACCGGTGATTATCCTAACATAGGCCGAGGCATAATACGACATCAGCACCCTACCCATGGGCCAGTTGACCACGTTGACACCCGTGATGTAACGCGAGCCTATTGCCACATCATTTCCATCGTCGGCAACGGCTTTGTAGAGCCTCACAAGGTCGTCGGGATTGTGTGAGAAATCGGCGTCCATCTCAAAAACATAATCGTATGAGTTTTTCAAAGCCCATTTGAAACCGTGGATATAGGCAGTGCCGAGACCCAATTTCCCCTTGCGCTCCTCGATAAAAAGCCGCCCGGGAAATTCGTTCATCAAAGCCTTTACTATGTCCGCCGTGCCGTCGGGAGAATTGTCTTCAACCACCAAAACGTGAAATTCAGGCTCAAGCGAAAACACTTTGCGCAAAATGGCTTCTATGTTTTCTTTCTCGTTATAGGTCGGGATTATTACTACTCTTTTTTCCAATTTCCGATTTGTTAAATTCAAAAAACAAAAATATTCATTTTTCTTTATTTCAAACTTTTATTTTCCGTCGGGGTAATATTTAGCATAAAACTTTTTATAGGCGTCGAGGTCGCGGCTTTTGTAAAGTTTTGTGTAATTTTCTTGCGAGATAAGGAAATAGTTATTGTTTGTCCTTTTGAGCATACCGAAGAGAACGGTATTGTGTTTCAGGGTTTTAAGATATACCATCGCCGCTCTTTTGTTTTTGAAATTCGACACACCCACCACAATCAGGTTTCGATTTATCGGTATTGAAGAAACGGTGAGTTTGTCGGTGGCAAAATATTTATCGTTGTGATTTGCAATGCGTTGCTGAAACTCCGAGGCTCTCATATTTTTTCTGTTTACCACCACAATAAACATATGCACGGCCTTGGCATCGTAGGAATAAATTGAGGGCTTTTCTTTTTCTTCATCTCTTTTTCCGGGCGGCGATTTATCGGGCTTTTGACCTTGTCGCAATTTGGCAATGAGCTCGGAGGCCAAGGTGGCGGCATCGGTGCCCGAATATCCGCTTACCACCTTGTTCAAAGCACCGACAAAGGCGGCCGTGTCGGCGGTTTTCCCCACACACAGAGCCTTCAGAAGCTCGCATTTCGACAGCACCACGGTAGCGTCGGGATATTTGGCAATGGCCTCGTCGGCATAGCTTACGGCTTTGTCGTAGTTGCCGAGCCTGTACATGCGATAGGCCTTTTTGTATATTCTTTTCACCTTGTCGGCCTTGGCTTGCAGTTTTTTGTAATATTCGGGGTCTTTCAGAATCTTCGCATAATCGGATTCGGGGTATTCTTTTATCAAGACCTTTTTGTAATACTTTGCATCCGACGAACTGCCTTTTTTATCGTAAAGCTGATAAAGAAAATAGTAGGCGGCGGGCGTGTAACGCGTTTTGGGAAAGCGTTTCAGCAGTTTCTCGAATGACTTAACAGCCTCGTCGTCGTTGTGCAATTTTTCTTTATAGATAAAGCCGGCATTGTAAAGAGCCGTGTAAATCTTTTTGTCGGAGCTGTCCAAAAGCGCCTGAGTAAGAGGGATATCCTTAAGATAGAAGTCTCTGCTTTTTTTGTTGCCCTGCAATTTTTGTATGCTGTCGGCCTTGGCTTTTTCTTCTTCCGACATGTTTTCGTCGCCGAAAGACATCACCTGCTTATTGCTCAGCCGCCAATAGTCGGTGAGCTTTCGGTGCCCCCATTTTTTCTGAAATTCGGTAAAGCCGAAACTCAGGGTTTGCGGATTATAAAAATAAAATTTCGCCTTGCCCGTGGAAGTTACCGACTTGGTGGTGCGGCGGTTTTCTTCGAGGAACTGCAGGCTTTCCTGCCTTTCCTGCTCGGCCTTACGCTTGGCTTCTTCTTTGGCAATTTCAGCCTTGATAATATTGTCGATTACCCTGTTTCTTTTCGAAGGCGACATGGCGGCCAATTCCTGAAGACTATCTTCACGCTCGATGGTTATCAGGTTGTTAACCAGCTCGGTAAGTATTATCTTGCGTTCTTTCAGTTTTTCGTAATCGGGATATGTCTTCGGCAAAAACAAGATTGTGGAATCGTAGTAGGCCTGAGCGTTTTTGTAATCGGGTTTTTTGAAATAGATGTTGGCAAGTTTTAGAGCCGAAAAGGCTTTCTGCAGGTTGTTGGTAGTGCTTTTGGCCACCGAAAGTTTCAGATATTCAATGGCTTTCGATACGTTATCGTTTTTTAGCTCCACTTCGGCCAAGGCATAATAAATTTGATCGAGATACTCTTTGTTTTTCTCGTCTTTGAGCATTTTCAGCAGCTTGGCGATAATGCTCTTGGAGTCGCCGCTGCCCGAATCATAGCACTTGGCCATGTTTATGCGAGCATTAAAATCCATTTCATAGTCGGGATTGTTTTTCAAAACCCGTGTGTAATCTTTAACGGCCTGCGAATATTTCTTTTGTTTTTGCTCGACCTGTGCCAAAATAAAATAAAGGCGGGCTTTATCGTGCTTTTTCTTATTGACTTTAACGGCCTGCTTGAGATAAGGAATGGCGGCGTCGTAATTTTGCTTTTTCAGATAAAGGTCGGCATAAACCATAGGCGTGAGGCGGCGCACCTCTTGGCTGACATTGCCTTTGCGCAGCCGGTCTTGAATACCTGCGAGATTTCCCCGTGCGGCATCGTAATCGCCTTGAATTACCTGCACCCTTGCAATCCACAACAGAGCGTCGTATTTTACATCCTCTTTGGAATATTTCCCCGCAACGTATTTGAAAGTCTGCTTTGCCAAACCGTATTCGTGGCCGTAGAAATGCGCTTTGCCTATCATCATGTAGCTGTAATACACCCACTTAACCTTTTCTCTGTTGTTGAAATACATGGAGTGCTTATGTATAACGATGGAGGCTTTTTCGATGGCGCGCTCCAACTTTTGCGACACCGATTTCACACTTGCTTCGGTGCCGAGAGGGAAAATATCCAAAATTTCGTTGTAGTTGTCTTTGTGGCCTTCGGCAATGGTTTTTTTGGCTTCTTCCAATGCGTTTTCGCCGTTGTAATAGGCATTGTAGTGGGCTGTTATGTTGTGAAAAGTGCGCCTTAACCGGGTGTCTTTTTTTGTGGAACAGCCGGCAAAAAGCAGGACAAAAGTCAGGCCTAAAACGAGAAAACGATATATCGATAGCTTTTTCAAAAATTCAAATTCGGGTTAAAGAATTTATAAATATTTAATATTCAATAAATTAAAACAAATAAATCCTGCATAACGCAAAACAGGTATTATTAACTAAAACATCGCAAAATTATTTTATTTCTCCTTGAAATTACAGGAAAAAATTCGGAGCGGATAACCCGGCAGCATCTCTTTGAAAACCATATAGTGTCTCTTAGAAAACTCTGCAAAAAGCAAAACTTTAATAACTTTGCCGCTTTGGCGGTGCGGAATTTTGTGGCCTTATTGAAAAATTCAATGTAAAGTTATGAGAGTTGTAATTCAAAGAGTAAAGAAAGCCAAAGTGCTGATTGACGGGAGAGAAGAACGAAGTATCGGCTCTGGAATGTTGGTGCTTGCGGGCTTCGAAGAGGCCGATAGTCAGGAAGATATCCTGTGGCTGTCGAAAAAGATTGTCGATTTGAGAATTTTTAACGATGCGGAAGGCGTGATGAATAAAAGCCTGAATGAGACAGGAGGCGAGCTGATGGTGATTTCGCAATTTACGCTGCACGCGCGCACAAAAAAAGGCAAGCGCCCCTCGTATGTCAAGGCGGCCAAGCCCCACATCGCCGTGCCTCTTTACGAGAGCTTTCTGCAAGAGCTTGGGAGGGTGGCACCGCACAGACCCGTAAGCGGAAAGTTCGGAGCTCACATGGAAGTTTCGTTGGTAAACGACGGCCCGGTAACCATTATCATCGACACCAAAAACAAAGAGTAGCCCATGAAACTGACAAAAGAACAGGAGAGCAAAAACCTGATACTCACGCTTATACAATATTCCACACTTGTTTCATTCCTGATAATGAGTCCTTGGAAAGCAGAAGGGCTTGTTGCGCTGAGTGTTGAACTCGCGGGAGTGATACTCGGCATTTGGGCTATTTTGGCGATGAACGAAAGCAAAATAAACATAATGCCCAAGCCGAGAGAAGGCGCCCTTCTTGTGAAAAAGGGACCCTACAAGGTGATACGTCATCCCATGTATGCGGCCATAATACTCACTCTTACTCCGCTTATTATCAGCCACTTCGATTGGATACGCCTGGCTGTTCTGATTGTTCTTTACGTAAATCTATATTTTAAACTTAAGTTTGAAGAAAGCCTGCTTAAAGAATATTTCCCTTCTTATGAGGCATATATGAAAGAGACAAAAAGGTTGTTGCCCTTTGTATTTTGATTTTTTGGAGCAGGAAGGTGGTGGAGGAGTAAAGTTTAAAGTTTAAAGTTT
>CAZPGC010000104.1:0-9389 GCA_964585875.1 uncultured Prolixibacteraceae bacterium
GCAATGGTGCCGGCTGCAAAACGTATTCCCGTAAACAATTTACTTTCGTGGTTCATATCCGACTTCTCAGCCACTTTACCCATCACAAGGGCGAATGAAGTCATGGCTATAAGTGTGCCTGCGGCAAAACCGGCGAGGTACATAACAGACTGAAACACAGTGGACAGCCCCAAAGCGGGAATAAATATTATAAAGTGCGAAATGCCGGCCAAGCCGTGAATGGTACCCACGCCGAAAGCCGATAAAGGCCCCGAAGCCTTTTTTGTTTTATGGTCATGAGCGTGTTCACCATGGTCTTCGTGATGGTGCTTATGCACATGAAGATAACTTTCGTCATCATCATGAAAATGGGGATGAGTATGGGCATTCTTGGGAGAAAATATTCTATAAAACACCCAAGCTCCGATAAATACCAGCACAAAGCCCACGAGCATCTCGCTGTGCTCCGATATTTTGTCAACGGGGATTATCTCCCTGAATAAAATAAAAAGGACGCCGATAATCATCATCCCCGTAATATGCCCCAAGCCCCATCCGGCGCCTATTTTCCACGATTTTTTATAGTTTTCCACGGCGAGAGGCATCACCGCGGCAAGGTGGTCGGGACCCGTAAGCACATGCACCATCGCTGCAAGAAGCCCCGCTATCAAAGGAAAATCGGCAGCATGAATATCCATTTTCTCGCTACTTTAAATTAATGAATCATCAAAACTACATTTTTATTATTATAGCCGAGCAACTTTTTTTAGATTATTGCGGTCTTAAACGCGACTTTCAACATATTAAGAAACCATGAAAATCAAAGGGGCTTTTTTACTTTTTGCTTCGCTTTTTTTTGTAAAACTTGCATCGGCTCAACTTACGGTAAGTCAGACAGGTACGGTTGCGCAATGGGTTCAAAACGTATTGCTCGGCCCCGGCATATCGGTGTCCAACATTTCCTACACGGGCAGCTCGCTATCAATAGGCACCTTCTCCACAGGCAACACCCCGACGAACTTGGGCTTTGCCTCGGGTATGATTCTCTCAAGCGGAAAAGTAACTGACGCCCCCGGGCCCAACAACTCGGGAGGAAAGAGCACCAATACCGGAGGAGGCGGCGACGCCAATCTGGCAGCCTTGATAAACACAACCGTTTCAAACGTGCACGATGCCGCCGTGCTCGAATTTGATTTTGTACCCGTTGCCGACACGGTGAAATTCAATTACGTGTTCGGCTCCGAAGAATACGACGAGTTTGTGGGCTCCAATTACAACGACGTTTTCGGCTTTTTCGTCAGCGGGCTGAATCCCTACGGCGGCACATATTCCAATGTAAATATTGCCTTGATACCGGGCACCACAACACCCGTTTCCATTAACAACGTGAACAACGGCTCAAGCAATTCGGGGCCCTGCAGCAATTGTGCATACTACAATCACAACTACGGACAAAGTATTCAGTATGATGGACTTACATCTGTCCTAACGGCTTGGATAAAGGTCATCCCTTGCTATACTTATCATATAAAAATCGCCATTGCCGACGTTGGTGACCACGTTTACGACTCAGGAGTTTTTCTGCAGGCCAACAGTTTTATGAGCAACTCCATAATCATCGATCAAAGCACCTCCAGTGCCATCGACACCTCTGCCGTTGAAGGCTGCAATGACGCCATTATTACATTCAGGATACCACATCCTGTGGCCACAAACACCATTATCAACTACTTGGCACTGGGCACCGCCACCAATGGTGTCGATTACAACAACATAGGCACACAGGCCGTAATCCCCGCCGGACAAGACTCTGTAAATTTGATTATTCACCCTATAATTGACGGTATAACAGAGGGTTACGAAACGGTGATGCTTGTGGTAAATACATCCGCATGCACATACGACACAGTTTATATTTACATAAAAGACAACAGCTTTGTGGTGCCTGTTTTGCCTCCGGATACAAGCCTGTGCGACACTTCAAGCATCACAATAAATTCCACGGTTACAGGAGGTTACTCACCATATTCCTATCTATGGAGCACGGGTGATACCACGCCGTCCATAACGGTTTCGCCGGCAGCCACCACTACCTACAGTTTAAAGGCTACCGATTTATGCAACAACGACTCCACGGTTTCTATGCTCGTGGTCGTAAGCAAACCGGATTTTGCAATAAAAGGAGACTCGGTATGCAGCGGTGAACAAGCTCATTTGCAGATAATACCCAACGGCCTTCTCAGCTATCTTTGGTCAACGGGCGCCACCGGCTCATCCATAAGCGTAAGCCCCTCAACCACAACAAGCTACAATGTCAGAATTACTGATACAATAGGTTGTTTTACAGACACTTCGTCCACGGCATTCATCTTCCCCTCCCCGCTTGCAACGGTTTCTCCGGATGATATAATGTGCCAAGGCAATTATACTTTTATAAAGGCAGGCGGCGGACAACACTATTTATGGAGCACCGGCGACACCTCTAAAACAATCAAGGTTTCGCCCTTGCAAACAACGGCATATACCGTTACGGTTTACAATTCCGGCAATTGTAAAGACACGGCCTCCGTAACGGTGAACGTGATACCCGCTCCCAAGGCCTCCATTCATACCACAGCCGACACCTTATGCAAAGGAAATACGGCAACTCTCACAGCCTCGGGCGGAAGCATATATTATTGGTCCACCACGGGGGATACAAGTCCATCAATAGTTGTAAGACCAAGCACAAACTCATCATACTACTTAATGGTTACCAACACCTTGTCGGGGGTGAAATGCAGCGATACGGCAAGTGTCAGTCTGATTGTCAAGCGCTGCAACCGGATTTATGTGCCTTCGGCCTTCACACCCGATGGCGACGGGCTCAACGACGCTTTCGGCGTAGAAGGAATTTTTGAAAATATAGAAGCCTTTGAGATGGTGATTTTCAACCGTTGGGGAGAGGTAGTTTTCAAAACCACGGACATAAACACCAAATGGACAGGAGATTACAAGGGCTCCCCCGCCCCTGTCGGCGTTTACAGTTTTATAATAAAAGTAACGGAATCTTTAACAGAACCCTACAAACTCACGGGCACCGTAACATTGATAAGGTAACAACTACCTCATCAAATACATTTTCCCGAACTCCTTGGTGATAAAATCATCGGCACCCGAATTTCTATGCTCTATGCTTTCGCCGTTTATCTTGGTTATCACCCTGTAAAGATAAATGCCGTTGGCCAGCCTGTCGCCGTATTCGTCGGTGCCGTCCCAAGTATAATCCGTGATGTTTCGACCCACGTGAATATTGCCCAACTCGCTCATATCTATCTCTTTAACAACCTTTCCACTAATGGTCATAATTTGTATCATAAAATAATCGGGAACCTGCGAGCCGGTAAGAGTAAACACAAAGTGGGTCTTGGTTGTAAACGGATTAGGCCAATTCAACAGACTCGTTATGGTGGATTTATTTACCACATTGAATTTTATTTGATAATCGTTCACACCCGACAAGTTCAGCGATGGGTCGAGAGCCTGGACATAAAGCGTGTATTCCCCGTCTTTGTCAAATACCGGTTTATAAACCACACGCGCCTTGTTTTTGGGCAGTTCGGCGGGAATAAATTGCAACTGCTCTTCACCGTTTTTATAAAAATAAATCCGTTTACGTGCCGCATTTCCGGGCACCGACAAATACACCTTAAAGGAATTTGTATCATCCAAAGCAATAAATTTATTGTCGTCGGAAAGCGAAATTGTTATTTCAGGCTTTGCCGAAACAATATCGCCGTCAAGAATATGAATTCCGTCAAAAGTAACATCCAAAACCGGCGGAGAATCGTCTTCCTTAACAAAGAAAGGAATTTCGATATTATTGTTTATATGCGTCAACTCGGCTTGGTCGAAGAAGTTTGTCGCGGGATTTATTGTGTTGATATCTATAAAAAACGAGCAATTACCTGTCAGTGATTTGGTCTCTTGGATAAGGCTGTCAACGAGGTAACTTTGGGCATTAATTTTCGGCAAACGTTTAAAGCCCAAGTCACGCCTTTGTTTGTAACTATCGACAATCCAATACCTTACAAGCAGGCTATCGCCCAAATCCGTTTTCGAAATATTTCTATAAGCAATGGAAATTTTCAACGAGTCGCCCCTTAGCAGAGTATCGGCGTGGAATAGAAATTTTTGTTTCGGAGCTATAGCCAATTCGGGCACTTCCTTGTAAAAGATTTGCCACCTGTCAATATATGCCGGTGTATGGAGGCTGTCGTCTTTCATAAAACAAACCAACTTGCAGTAAGGATAATCGGAAGCCGGCATTTTGTCGTTAAGTTTGGAAACAAAGGTAGAGTCGGGAGTCAAATCTCTGAAAACCGTATCCATTGTGCCGTCGGGCTCTATGCCAATCAAAGCAAGCCTCACCGAGTCGGTGTTTATGCTGTCCTGCGAATGCACATGCCAACCGAGAGCATACCATTTTGAGGTAGGCCCTATCACCGGAGAAGCTATGTAGCCTTCCTTCCAACGGGTTTTAAAGCTGTCAACAAGGGTGATATTGGCCTGTAGGCTGTCACCGATTATCTCGGTGGCATTACCCAAGTCGCCCTTCACTCCCCAAAGAATATAGGGGCGGTCGTCGGGCATGCTTCTTATGTAATTGGCTCCCAATGAGTCTATTGCCTTATAAAGATATTCGGGAAATTGCGAAGGATAAACATGCCTGGCAGTGCGCATCAGCACCATATAACCGTCGGGGATTTGTGCCACAAAATCGGCAGCTCTTCTATACCAAACGGTGTCTTTTATTCCGATGAAATCGTTAGTGGGAAATTCAAAAGAGGCGTAATCGTATGATTTACAGTGGTAATTGCCGTATGGCCCTATATTATTTCCGTTGTTGTGACTATACCACGGCTTTCCACTGATAGGGTCGATAACGGCAAATTTCAGCCCGTTGTCAACGCATTCGGCATAGGCCATCTGTATTCCGTTCAATTGATATTGAGGCATATTCCAAGCAATATAAGGCCATATACCGTTGATGCACTTTAACACGGTTATGTCGTTCACAAAGTCGAAACGGCGTTGGGGCTTGTTGAAAAGAGCAAGGCGGTAAGTGTTATTTTCGAATTGGAAAAAGTCGGCCTGCGACCATCCCCTCTCACCGCTGATATACTGAAATGAAGAATTTCGCCAATTGTAATGACCACCGGCAACGGAATCGATGCTAACCCTCCAATAATATACTGCACTGTCGATAAGCGCCTGTAATACAGTATATTCCACAACACCACCCTTGCTCGATATCACCGAACTTTCCAATAACGGGCTGTTGAAATAAGCACTTGTATCTATCTGAAAAACATAGTCTTTCTTGGGTGACAAAGCATAGAAGGTTGAAGCCTTCAAAGTAATATGGTTATCGGGCACTATGGCAAACTCGGGAGGATATACCGGTTTTAAATCGGCCGCTTTGATATCCACAAGGATGGAGACAAAATTATTATTCTCGTTCAATTCGTCAACGTTGGAGTTGGCATCCACGCTAACGCTTATGATATTTTTTCCCACGTCATCCATGCTGTTGATTCCGAACCACAACTGAAGAGTATCTTTATAATTGGGTCCTTTAATCAGCAATGTTTTCTTTTGTTTTGTCTTCAAATCGGGTAAGGTACGCACAATCTCCACCACGATGGAATCGTTAACGGCTTTGCCTAAATTTGTAACCACAACATTCAACAAAAAGCTGTCTTTCTCGGTGGTAACAATCTCAGGGTCAGTATAAACCGCCGGCGGGCTAACCTCGTAATCGGGTTTTTCATAGGCATTTAAAATCAAAGCGGGGTCGCCGTGGAGGGTCATCTCAAGCGATACCTCTTTAACCCCCATATATAAATTGTGGTTGATGGTCGTAAATACATTTTGAACGGTATTTTTTGTAATAAATCCAATGGATTTGCCGTAACTTTTCCTGCAATAATTTTTAAAAATTTCTTTTGTATAAATATTCAAATAACCTGTACTTCCGGTTGTTACTGAGCCGAGATAAGCAATGGCACCCTTGTCACGTATCAAAATGAAAGCCTCGCTGGAGCTGACTGTCCCCACGTTAGGCTGATAAAGGTCGCCGGCGAAACACGAATTTGCAATCAAAAAAGGATATTTACCGTAATTACTGTATTCCGAAGGATTATCAATGCTTATGTCGAAGCCTATTCCGGCAGCATGTCCAAAGAAATTCAGCATATTTACTCCGCTGTTAATCAAGCCTTTAATCTGCGCGGCAAGGTTAATCTGAATGGGGTCGGTTGAAGTTTTATAAAAAGTTCGAACGGTGCCTCCGTAGCTGGTGTCCTCATAAATTTTCTGGTAGGCCTTCATATAATTTTTGATGGTATTCTGCAAAGAAAGCTTGTCGCCACCGCTGAAAAACAAGGCTTTTTTCTTCCATTCGGCCGGAGGATTAAGATTCGGGTCTTCATATTGCATAACCTTGTTGAGGTAAAGGTCAAGGTGGTCAAGATTTTTTGCCGCAAGGCGTCCCGTAGGCACAGCCTGCCTGTAGGTTGTATCCAAAATATGAGCTGTCAGCAAAACGTCGGAAGGCGGTGATCCGAAGGAGGGCACCAAAGTCTCGTTGAAATACTGTGCCGTCTTGCGGTAAACATCAGGATAGTAGGCTTTTCCTATTATAAACAAATTTTTTGGAATATTGTTCAACTCACCTATTGCTCGTTTCATAAAATTGCGTATCGCCATGGGGTTTTTGGCTATGCCGTAGCTGTATTGGTCGTATAAATCGTCGATGTCAACAACCATCACATTATAGCCCGTGCTGTTGCGGTAGGCTGCATAATCGTCCACATTATAAAAACTTGAACTACTTGCTGTCAACGACTTATGCGTTATAATGATATAGTCGGCATTGGGATATTGCGTGATATAATCTTTAAATTGCGCATTGAAACCCACGGGTTCAAGACTTATTCCGTTGTGAATCTTCGACTGTCCTACCAAGACGCAATGTTTTACACTTCCCGAGTTGGGTATCAAAGTTTTATAAATGCTTCCGCTTTTCGTTACCAAAATTCTTTTATGATTATCGATATCGTAAAGCAAAGGACTGTTGCCTCCGTTAAAGTTGCTGATTTCCAAATAGGTTTTTGCCTGTGTGGCGTCGGGCACATCGAATTCAAAGAAGTCGCTGTTTTCGAAAGCCGTTGTGTGCGGATATTTTATTTCTATGTAAGAAACCGCATTTCGGTCGGCACCGCTTCCCAAGTCGTTTATGGAAGAAAAAGTGAAAGATGTGTTGTTTGAACCCAAAGCGGAAGCAGCGATATTTTTACTGATTTTCAGCATCTTATAGCCTTCAAAAATAGTATCCATGGTTTGCCCTGCAAATTGAATACGCACATGGTGGTCGGGGTTTGCCCCGCTATAGTTTGAGGCACCCATAAGCACGAAACTAACTTCCGCCTGCTGCCCGTTTGAATAGGCATTTTTCGTGCTCACACTCAATGTTCGACTGCCGCCGAGGTAGAAAGGAAAATCATAAAAACCTTCGCCTTGAGCATATTCCGGGTCGTAAACAGTTCCATTATTGTTTGTTATTAGCGGCACTCCGTCGATATATTTGCTGTTGTACGACTTGTAAAGGTCTTTGATAACATATGGTGCCGCAGTGTACGCCTGATAGTTGTTGTCGTTTTCAAGCGATAGCCTTTTGTTGTTAAAAGAATTGTTCCACGTCAGGTAGTAAGTGGCCGTATCGGTAAAAAGACTGTATTCCCTGTCGGGCTGATATTCGGGAAAACGGTAGAGGGCCGAGTCGTACCAACCGTCATTTTTTTGCGCATAAAACTCAATGTAATCACCACTTGACCATACTCCCGTTGACTGATTATGGACGTGAATGTAAATTTCTTGGCCACGACCGAAAATCTGAAATCTTTCCGGTGCCACCGAGGCCACGGGTATTCCGGCAGCAAGCATATTACCGTAGGTTATCCGATAAATGCCGTCTTCGTAAATCTTGAATCTATAATAGCTCTGACTGTAGTTTATCCAGCTGTTGCTATAGGTCTGCGCCGTGATATTTTTTGTCAGACCGGCAATCAGAAACAGATATAACAATATAAAAAGTTTATTTTTCTTCATAATATTCTTGCCCGCTTTTGGTATTGAAAATAAATCTTATGGAGAACACATTGGAATACAGGGCTATAGACTGATTTCCTATATCGGTGAGTGCATAGTCGATGGCTACGGTTTTTTTAATCAGCACACCGAGTCCGATATTGGGTTGAAAGGAAGTGCGCATCTCCCCCGCCGTCGATGTTTCTTTTTGAAAATTCCCTATTCCGCCACGCAAAAAAACAATATTTTTATATCCCAGTTCAAAACCGAATTTGGGGTCTATGCTAAAAGGTTTGGCACTGATAAGCACATTTCGCTTACCGTCGGAAGTTACAAAGGCATCCAACTCGGTGAGTAACGAGAAACTTTCGCCTAAGGTAAAATTATAAGCCGCCGCCAAGGTCAGCGAGGGCAGAGTAATCTCGGTGCTGCTCACGGGGATAAGGTTGCCTGTTCTCGTAAAAACATCAATCATATCGTCGGAAAGGGTGTAGGACCACGAGTTTACGGTGGTGGTGATGTCTCTGAACATAGCGCCGAAGAGCCATGCTTTCTTTTTGTAGAGGGCTCCCGCATCAATTCCGAACCCCCACGACTTGGCAAAATCGCCGGCCACACGCCTGATTATCTTGGTGTTAAGACCATAACTGAAACCCTCAATGGCGGTGCGATGCGAATAAGAAATGGTAAAAGCGTAATCGGCAGCAGAGAATGCCGTAACCTTATCATAGTTGATATTGCCCTCGGCATCAATAAGTTGTGAGGTATTGGGGATGTTGTCAACGCCAAAGCGAATCAGCGAAAATGAAATGGCACTTTTTTGACCGGCTTTGGAGGCAAAAACACCGTAATCGTATTTTGCTATGCCGGCGAAATATTCGGCGTGCATAATAGCCAAGTTTTTGGCCTTTTGCATGTAAATCATTCCGGCAGGATTCCAATAGCCGCTGTAACCGTCATTGGTGGCAGCCGCCAAAGCACCCGACATAGCAAGTCCTCGTGCTCCGATACCGAGCGACAAAAACTCATTGCTGTATTTGGCGCTTTGCCCTGATACAAAATAACTTAGCAATAATAAAACAGTGATTGTCAAATATTTTTTAAGCATAAAATCGTCACTTCTTTAATTGATAATGTAATAAAACGAAAATATTTTAAAAAGTTGCCTAAAAATACAAAAAATAAATTATTGGAGTAAAGTAAAATTTTTGGAGGAGTTCAGCAAAGCATCTATGTTGTTTTTGTCGCAAACATCGGTGTTGTTTTGAACAACGCCTATG
>CAZPGC010000105.1:0-2717 GCA_964585875.1 uncultured Prolixibacteraceae bacterium
ATGGATATCTTTTTGTTGAAATTAAACGCAAACGGAAATTATGTTGGGGTTCTAACCATCGGCGGCAGCAACACCGATGAGGGTACCGGTCTTGCACTGTCGGGTAACTATGTTTATATCACCGGTTATTTCGCGGGCGGCCCCATAGATTTTGACCCCGGCAACGGCACTCACAATTTGACATCGGTAAATAACACCAAGGATATTTTCTTGGAAAAATTGGACACGAACGGCGGAACTTTTGTTTGGGTAAAACAAATGGGGGGTCCGGGTTACGAAGATGTTTACGGATTGGAAATTGACCAACAGGGAAATATCTATAGCTATGGAAGTTATAATCAGACATTTGACATAGACCCGGGACAAGGCACTCATTTTCTAAACCCTTACGGCAGTGCTTTTTTGCAAAAGTTGAATCCTTCCGGAAATTTTGAATGGGTAGCGGAATTCGGGGTTGACACAAGCACAACAAGCCCCATAAAAGGAGGTAGTGCTTCCATACAGTCTATTACCTTTGATGACGACGACAACATTTATATACTCGGAGATTTTCTCGATTCGGTAACAGACCTCGACCCGGGCGCAGGCACGGTGAATTTTTTTAATATCAACCCTGATAACGGATATAACCAATCGGCGGATGCTTTTGTTGTGAAACTAAATTCATTGGGAGCCTTTGTTTCGGCCAAAACTTTCGGAGGCTCTTGGTACGACAGTCCTTCTTCCATAGCCTTGGACGACTCGGCAAACATTGTGATAGCAGGCAGTTTCGAGAGCGACACTTTGTATGCCGATGTAAATACAAAAACGACATATGTGACAAATCATTTTAACGGTGGTGACGATGCTTTCCTGCTGAAATACAGCCAGTTTGAGAAACTTTTTACGGCCTCGGCAACAGCATTGACCTCACCGCCGTTTGATGTTACCTTTACGGTAAATGTTCAGGATACCACCAATATGAGATGGTTTTGGAATTTCGACGACGGAAGTTTTTCAAACGTGAGAGAGCCGCAACATACCTATGCCTACAACGGCACCTACAACGTTTCGCTTATAATGACAGACACGATGACGGGCATCAGCGACACCTCCTCGTTGCAAATCACCTGCAGCGGCGGCACTCCCGACCCCTGTAACTTTCAGGCAACACTCAATCAAAGCGGTGCGGCAATAATCTGTGCCAACGACAGCTTCTTGCTTTCCGTCCAGCCGCAAAGCGGTGCCACTTACAGCTGGTTTTTCAACGGCATTACTATTCCGGGGGCACATTCTCCCACATACTACGGTCAGCAACAGGGTTTTTATATGGCTGTAATCACCAAGGGCGGATGCTCAAAAACCACCAACTATTTCGCTTTGGCAAATTATCCTGTATCGCAACCTATTATCAGCGTTTCGGGCACCATAGCGCCTTGCTCCAACGACAGCGTTCTGTTGTCAACACCGCCGAATTACCTGTCGTATCTGTGGAACACCGGCGACACGCTTGATTCGATATATGTCTCTCAATCAGGGCGTTATACCGTTACCGCCAAGGATGCCAACGGATGCCTGAACACCTCGCTTGAGAAAGTGATAAACGCCTCTTTGGCAAGTATTCCATCCATTTGTGCCGTTACCACCGACGGGGTTAATCCTCACAATGTGGTAACGTGGAAAAAAGAGAACTCACAAAAGATAGCTTCTTATAATGTCTATCGCGAGACACACATTGCCGGTGTTTATCAGCTTTTGGGAAGTGTAAATTACAGCGCCGCACCACAGTTTACCGACACTTCGTCGAATACGGCCAAGCGGCAATACCGCTACATGTTAGCGGCCGTTGACACCTGCGGCAAAGAAACACCCAAGAGCCTGCAACACACCACCATGCACTTGATGATAAATCAGGCACCTAACCAGCACTGGAATCTTATTTGGCGGCCTTATGTTGGTTTCAACTACTCGACATACAACATTTATCGCGGCACCGATAGCCTGAATATGAGCAAGATAGCAACTATTTCGGCTTCCAACACCTCATATACCGACTTGACAAATCCTTCCGGTAATATTTACTATCAGATAGAGGTTGTCTCCACCGACACTTGCAACGCCAAGGGCGGCACCCCCACTTCGCGAAGCAATATTTTCAACACTAAAAACGCCAGCATGTTAAGCATTCACAATGTAGCCGGCAATCCTTACAAGGTGGAAATTTATCCGAACCCCAACAGAGGACGCTTTAACATTGTAATCAACAATGCTCAAAACAAAAGCTTTGTTTTGGATATTTACGACCTTGTGGGAAACAAAGTTTATGCTGCGAGCTTGCCTGCCAAAACAAATTCGCGCTACGGCATATCGCTTCCGGGACTTACGGCAGGTGTTTATTTTGTAAGAATGATGTCGGGGAACAAAGTGGTATATCGCGATAAAATTGTGATAAACAGATAGATAGTATCTCTTAGAAAACTATCGTATTTTTAGCATACACAATGAAGAAGTCCACTCCTTCGGGAGCGGACTTCTTCATTTAACAAACCGGCATAAGGTTAGACAAACACAAGCTCTAAGATTATTTCCAACCAAAAGTGACACTTTTTTGGAGATGATTTTTGCTATAACTTACACTTTTTTGGAGATAAATTACTATCTTTGCAACACTTTTCTGGAGATAATTTTTGCTATAACTTACACTTTTTTGGAGATAAATTACTATCTTTGCAACACTT
>CAZPGC010000105.1:2817-9386 GCA_964585875.1 uncultured Prolixibacteraceae bacterium
TTTTGCTATAACTTACACTTTTTTGGAGATAAATTACTATCTTTGCAACACTTTTGTGGAGACAATACCTTTTATTAAGTTAATTAACCACTAATCATGAAGCGAATAATTTATCAAGAGTTGCTGAAATGGAAGAGAAGTCGAGACCGGAAACCTTTGTTGTTGCAAGGGGCAAGACAAGTTGGAAAGACCCACGTTTTAACACTCTTCGGAAAAAACGAATACAAAGATTTTGTGTATTTGAATTTTGAAAAAGATAAAAATCTGAAACGATTTTTCGAGGGCGATTTAAGTCCTCAAAGGCTCTTGGAAGATATCGGTTTTTATTTGGGCCGAAATATAAACAAAAACACAAGCTTGCTTTTTTTCGACGAAATACAAGAAGCTCCGAAAGCCCTTACAAGTCTTAAATATTTCTACGAGCAACGGCCTGATTTACACATAGTAGCGGCGGGTTCTTTACTTGGTGTGAGTGTGGGGAAAGAGCATAGTTTTCCTGTGGGCAAGGTAAACTTTCTGAATATGTATCCTTTGAATTTTTCCGAATTTTTGGAGGCCGCGGGAGAAGAACAATTGGCCTTTCTGATAAGGGAAGGTAAGTTGCGGCATTTACCTTCACCCATTCATGAGAAACTGAATAATTTTTTCAAGAAATATTTGTTTCTCGGAGGCATGCCCGAAGTTCTGGTTAATTATTTCAAAAAACGTGATCCGGCATCGGCACGAAAAGTTCAAAACGAATTGATTGAAGCCTACAAACGTGACTTTTCAAAATATACCGATAAAAATCAGGCGATAAAAATATCGGAAGTTTGGAACTCCATACCCTCGCAATTGGCAAAAGAGAGCAAAAAATTCAAGTATAACGAAGTGAAAAAAAAGGCGAGGGCGGCGCATTACGAGCAAACGATTGAATGGTTAAAGGGGGCGGGCTTGATTTATGTGGTGCCTAATATCAGCACTCCCAAGCTGCCATTGTCGGGATACGCAGACCTGTCGAAATTCAAAATTTACATGTTCGACACCGGACTGTTGGGAGCATTGTTAAAGATAACATCGGCAGCCATTGTAACGGAGAACAGACTTTTTGAAGAATACAACGGAGCCTTTATTGAAAATTATGCCGCCTGCGAGCTCAAGGCTTCCGGAATAAACGAATTGTTTTATTGGACCTCGAGGAGCGATGCCGAGGTTGATTTCGTGATGCAAAATGAAGAGAAAATCATCCCCGTGGAAGTTAAAAGCGGGAAAAACCGCAACACAAAAAGCATAAGAAGTTATGCCGATAAATATTCGCCGGAGTTTGTTGTTCGCAGCTCACCGCGAAACTATGAGCACCGTGATGATTTTTACAATTTACCCTTGTATTGGATTTCAAGAGTTTTGGAGTTAAAATAATGGGGAACGAATAAAAAAGGCCGCTTAAAAAAGCAGCCTCTTTTTATTTTATTGCTTGCCATTTGTCTAAACATCAAACTTAATGCCCTGAGCCAGAGGCAATGCCGTTCCGTAGTTTACGGTGGATGTTTGACGGCGCATATAAGCTTTCCAAGCATCGCTACCCGATTCACGGCCGCCGCCGGTATCTTTTTCGCCGCCGAAGGCACCGCCTATTTCGGCTCCCGAGGTACCGAGATTCACGTTGGCAATACCGCAATCGGAGCCTGCCGCCGAGGTAAACAACTCGGCTTCACGAACATTGTCGGTGAAGATAGCCGAGGAAAGTCCCTGAGGCACATCGTTCTGAATTTCAATGGCATTCATTACGTCGCCGCTGTATTTTATCAAATAAACGATGGGGGCAAAAGTCTCTTCCTGAACAATTTTGTAATGGTTTTCGGCTTCGGCAATGCAGGGCATCACATAGTTGCCCGACTCAAAGCCGGGGCCTTCCAAAACCTGACCGCCGAAGAGCACTTTGCCGCCTTCTTTTTCCACCTGCTCAACGGCATTGCGGAACAGCTGAACGGCAAATTTGTCGATTAGCGGACCTACGAGGTAATCTTCGTCAAGCGGGTCGCCTACCTTATGGCTTACCTTTTCGTAAGCTGCTATGAGCTTGTCTTTTACTTCGTCGTAAATATCTTCGTGAATGATAATTCGGCGTGTGGTAGTGCAACGCTGTCCGGCGGTGCCTACAGTGCCGAAAACGGTGGAAGTGACAGCCATCGGGATATTGGCGTTTTTGGTCATTATCACGGCATTGTTGCCGCCCAATTCCAGAATGGTTTTACCCAAACGTTTACCAACAATGCCGCCTACACGTTTGCCGACAGCCGTGGAGCCCGTTACGGAAAGTAAGTTTACTCGCTTGTCGCCCAGGAAGTTGTCTCCCATAACCGATGATTTGGCTACTATCAGATTGAAAACACCTTCGGGAACATTATTTTCTTTCAAAACTTTGGATATGATTTTTTGTGTGGCAATTGCCGTCAAGGGAGTTTTGGAGCTGGGTTTCCAAATCACCACATCGCCGGCAATGGCTGCAAGAGCGGTATTCCAGGCCCAAACGGCAACGGGGAAATTGTAAGAAGTTACGATGCCCACAAGTCCCAAGGGCTGATATTGCTCGAAAAGGCGATGCTCGGGGCGCTCGCTCTGCAAAGAAACACCATTGATAAGGCGAGCCTGGCCGACGGCAAAATCGCAAATGTCAATCATTTCCTGCACTTCACCCATTCCTTCTTGGAAAATTTTACCCATTTCATAGGTTACCAAAGCACCGAGCTCTTCCTTATATTCGCGTAAGGCCAAGCCTATTTGGCGCACAATTTCTCCACGTTGGGGAGCCGGCACAAGACGCCATTCTTTAAAGGCTTCCTGTGCTTTTTTTATCACCATTTCATAGTCGTCCAAAGTGGCGTTTTTCACTTTGGCAATTTCTTTATTGTCGATTGGCGACACGGAGCCGGTGACGGAACCTTCGGTGTCGAACCATTCCACACCCGTTGATACACCTTGATTAACTTCTTCTATTCCAAGGTCTTTCAACATTTTATTGATATCAACTTTTCTCATTTTTCAATATTTTTCGTAGAAAATTATTTAACTGATTTATTGCGGCTAAATTCGTTAAAAAAATCGAATATTCGATAATAATGTTGCGAAAATTTAACTTTGTTTTATCTCGGGAGCATCCATTACAATTTGGACAGTGGCACGACTTCGTTGTTCGAGATAAATTTTTCTGTTGCCGGTGAGTTTTTCTATCAGCTCCTGAGTGTAATGCCTGATTGTCAAAAGCTCAAGCCGGCGGTTGTATCTCACGCGATAGTCTTTTTTTACATCTTCGATGAAATTATCAACTTTGTTGTTGCCGTTGTCAACGCACACGGAAAAGCTGATTGCCGAATTTTGCATTACATTGACTTTGATGTGATATTTTGCCAATGAGGAAAAAATAACGGCGAGGTTGTTTTCATCCATAAAAGAATAGTCGCGTGGCGAGATGCTTATTAAAATTTGATTCTTTTTGAAGATATACGAGGGTAATTTTGAGTCGTTTTGCGAATCGTCGTGAATAAGAGTGCCTTCGGCAGCCGGTTGCAAAAATGATTTTACGAATAGCGGTATCAATTTGTTTTGCAAGGGTTTAATGGTCTTTGGATGGATAATGGTGGCGCCGTAAAAAGCAAGTTCGACAGTTTCGCCGTACGATAGGCTATCTATTTTCTTGGTGTCTTTAAAATATTTCGGGTCGGCATTCAGCAATCCGGGCACGTCCTTCCAAATGGTAAGGCTGTCGGCGTTGAGTGCATAGGCGAAAACGGCACCCGTGAAGTCGGAGCCTTCACGACCGAGGGTTGTGGTGTTTCCTCCTTTGTCGGCAGCTATAAAGCCTTGAGTTACAATGATATCAGCCGTTTTAAAACTATTATCACAAAGGTTCACAATGCGTTTTTGAGTTTCCTGCCAATCTACTTTAGCTTCGCGGTGGTAACTGTTTGTAAAGAGCACTTGACGAACATCAACCCAATAACTTTTATATCCCTCGTGAAGTAAATATCCGTGAATAATTTCAGTGGAAATCAACTCGCCGAAAGATACCACAGCGTCGTAAAATTCGTCGTAGGATTTTCCTTTTTCGTTTTTTGCCGTTTCTTCAAGAGCCTCGAAATAATTCCTTACCTTTTTTGTGCTTTCATTTTCAGCCCCCTCAAAAAGCTCATTCAAAATGGCTGAATGATAGTCTTTTACGGCTTTTATTTTTTGCTCTGCATTTTCGTCGCCTCTTGCATAGGCTTCAACAACTTTTTCCAAAGCATTGGTGGTTTTGCCCATTGCAGATACCACCACTACGAGTTTTTCACCCTTATAAGTCCGTAAAATACGACTCAAGTTTTTGACTGCCGAAGCATCTTTTACCGAAGCCCCACCGAATTTAAAAACCTTTGTGCCCACCTTTGCTTTATTTGATATCGGGGAGTAAAAGTATTAAATAAATCGATAATCGGAGAATTTAGTTTTTCGATTGTCCGGAATGCACAAATAAAAAAATCACATGCACACTCGCTGCCAATTATTTTTACATTTGTAATATCACTGATTTTTAAAAACCCACACCGATGCGTTGGAATGATTATCCCGTTGTCAGACTGCTGTTACCGTTTGTTTTAGGCATTATGGTGTATAATCGCATTTCCTTACCTGAGCATTATTTCACCGGCACATTTGCCGCATTGGCTTCCGCCCTGTTTTTATTGAGTTATTTCCCTAAATTATATCCCTCATACAGATATCGTTACATTACCGGAGGGCTTATCTACCTTATATTTTTTCTATTGGGCTTGATTGCCGCAGCCGACCGTTTCGGATATAAATCGCCGCATTATTTTGCAAATTACATTCAAAAAGCCAAGTGGTTTTCGGCACGGGTTAGCGACTTTCCCGTCGAAACAGCCAAAAGCATTAAGCTGACCGTAAAATTGAGAAGCGTCGGCCTTTCCGATACCACAGTCGGCGCTACAGGCAAACTGATTTTGTATTTACAAAAAACACCCGCCGCCGAAAAATTAAGCTACGGGGATGTGATTGTATGGAAGAAAAAGCCCCGGGTGCTCTCCCCTCCCGCAAATCCGGGGATGTTCGATTATGCCGAATACATGAAACGCAAGGGAATAGGCTATTCCTTATATTTGAGAAAGGGAGAATGGCTAAAAAACGGGAAAACAGAAATATTCTCAATCAAAGAAATCGCCGGAAAAATACGAGGGCAGCTTATGCGCAGTTTAAAACAAAACGGCATTGTCGGTGACGAATTTGCGGTAGCATCCTCCTTGGTTTTGGGATATAAAGAGGAGCTTTCGGAAGATATAAAATCGGCTTATCGCGATGCCGGAGTAATGCACATTTTGTGTGTATCGGGGATGCATGTTGGTATCATCTATATGATTCTCAGCAGCTTGCTGAAATTTTTGGAACGCAGAAAATACGGTTTGCAAATCCGCCTTATCATTATCTTGCTCAATGTGTGGGCCTTTGCCTTAATAACAGGCTTAAGCCCTTCGGTAACACGAGCCGCCGTAATGTTCACTTTCGTCTCCATAGGAGAAAATATGCAACGCAAGATTAACATTTACAATACATTAGCCACTTCGGCACTGGTAATTCTAATTTTCAATCCCTACAACATTTACGAAGCGGGCTTTCAGCTTAGCTATGCCGCCGTTATCGCCATTGCGGCCCTATTCAAGCCTGTTTATTCGCTATGGGTTCCAAGGGGACGCATTCCGAATTATTTATGGGAAATCATCGTGGTATCTTTCGTTGCACAACTGGGCACGGCGCCTTTGTCGCTTTATTATTTTCACCGTTTCCCAAACTATTTCCTGCTTGCCAACATCGGTGTCATCATAATGATTTTGCCGGTTTTTTACCTGAATGTGGCCACACTGCTTTTGTCCTTTTTTCCGCCTGCGGCAAAGCTATTGGGATTTATCAGCTCCCTCTCCATAAAAATAATGAACAGCTTTGTATTTTGGGTGCAGCACCTTCCCCTTTCCGTTACGGGCGACGTTTATTTTTCACCCTTGTTTCTTTTGTTGATTGTTATGTTCATCATAGTTTCAGCCGTTATGCTTATCGAGAAGAAAGCAAAACTTTCCATTGCCGCCCTGTTGCTTTTGCTCTCAATGGAAGTTTTGGCCCTTTGGAACAATTACCGTGAGGGGAAAACCGACCGCATGCTGTTTTTCAACACCCCGAATCACACGGCTATACTTTTTCAAAAAGGACACCGTTCGGTTTTGGCACTCGACTCGGCAGCCTTCCGCGACAACTCTCTAATCGACTATTACACTTCGGGTTATATAAAAAGTCACGGTTTGCAACCGTTTTTGCTGAATATCGACAGCAGCCGTAGTGTAAACGATTTACTATACCGTAAAAGTGTTTTTATGGCTTTCAACGACAGCATAATCTTCTTGCCGCCAAAATATTCGCTTAACAAACGACCCGGGAAGATTAAAGCAAACTTTCTGATTTTCAGAGACAAAAAACTCTACAATGCCTCAAGAATCATAAAAAACAACAAAGCCTCGCTATGGGTGCTTTCGCCGGAATTGTGGCCA
>CAZPGC010000106.1:0-9345 GCA_964585875.1 uncultured Prolixibacteraceae bacterium
CTTAAACCGTGCAGATTTTCAATAAGTATCTCAAAAGGACTTTCCTTTGTAATAGATTCTTTTAAAAATTTTTTAATATACTTTTCTGTTTCCCAAAACGAACCGTTTTTAAAGAGAAATGGTGAGTATATTTTTTTCTTTTCTTGAAATTTGCTATCAATTTTTGTGGAAATTTTTAAAATATCAACGGGTTCAATGAGTTCTTTTTCTTTGTCTCCCTCTTTTTTTGTTGATATTCTTTTTTTTGTATTGTAAATCTTTATTTCTGTTTTTTCCAATACAAAATATATTGGAACTATTTCACTACTCCAAAATCTTTTGTGAATTTCAGTTAAAGGTACCTTGTTGAATTTATCATTTTTGGTATTATCAAAAATAAAGATTTGTGGTATATACTTACTATTATCTTTTATTTGAAAAAAAACAGCATCAGCAAGATAGTCATCTTTGGCAAGATATAAGATTTTTCGACGTACTTCACCAATATTTTTGTCATCTCTTTGATTGACAAAAAGTAAGGCTTCATTGCCTTCAAAATCTATATGTTTTAATATATCTTTAAACATTATATTGCAAATATACTTGGTTTCAAATAAATGATTCTAATAATTCCGCAACTTTTCAACCTGTATGTCGTTAATGTATGATTGATATTTCATATTAAATGATTAGCAAATTCTTAATCAAGTTAAATTTATATCATATATTTAATCGTTACCTAATATTACCACAAAGGTAATATTTTACTCGTTAACTTTTAGAGACCATAATAAATTTTTGATAATACAGTTTCAACCCCTAAATACCACATTCGATTATGCAAAAACCATTAACAGGTACCTGTAAATCAATAGAATACAATAATCCTAAACACAGATTATTTTTTATGACCGGGTCCTCTATATGTGTAGTCTCCTTTATTAGGCAGTTCAACAGGAGGTGTTCCGTAATTTCTCCACCTTCTATTATGATAAATCCAAACCGTTCCTGTTTTTTTATCAACCAACATTGCCGATACTTCATCATCCCATAATGAAAATGAATATCCGTATCTGTCATTTGTAGAACAACCGGTAATCGAGAGGATAAATAATAATCCAAAAAATATCTTTTTCATAATGTTTTTATTTTACGTTTTCAAATTAATTTTTTTATATTAAAAATGGACCGATTTTTTGAGGGCGTTATTCAATTATTAGCCAAAAAACATTAAGATTTGCAATCAAATAAGAACAAACCAACACCTCTTTGTAATAAAGAATATTACAACCAATAATATTAAAACCCTCACCGGCTTATTGTACTATATTAAACTCCACTCCCGATATAAAGGCTTTTGTAATGTGATTAGAGTTTCCCATTAATTTAAAAACATAGGTGCCGGCGGGAAGCCAAATCGGTGTTTTGCATTGATAATTACTTGATGGGTAATTAGAAGAAGAAACATAATTAATTAACAAAATATCATCAATAGCCAACCGACGAAATGAACTATTTCCTCCTGTTGAAAAAGAAGTTATCTTAACAATCTTACCTGTGGGTACAACCAAGGTGTCATAAGTTTCAATAACTGTATAACTTTGATTTAGTGTCATAGAAATAAAAATCGCCTGATTAAATTGCAGGTTTCCTTGTGCTTTTGCGGTAAAAAACGGAAGCATAAATAAAGCTACCGTTAAAATTTTAAATAGTTTTTTCATTTCAATAAATTTTTAGGTTAATACTATTTCGGTTATTTTAAAATCCGTCCGATAGATAAATAAGAGTGTTTGAGTTTGAGGCAGTGGGTTTGTCCAACCGTAAAACTCGACGAGCCGCCGGCGCCACCCGCTTCTCCTCCCGAAGCAGGCACAGTCTGTTGTGCTTATATATTTATTGCCACAGAAAATAGTGCCGTTAAAAGGATGATTGTTCTTTTTTTCATTTTTAACTCCATTTCGTTTTTATCTTTTTAACTTTCAATGTAATGTTTTTTAGTCATTAATTACGGGGTTTAATTTTTTAAAAATTAACACCTCCAAAGATACGAAAAAAAAAATTAAAAACCCCTGTTTTTTTTAATTCAGGCTAATATTTTTGCTGATGTCGGTTAATCAGAAATTCCCTTAAACATTTTTAATACTTCCCTTACGCTCATTGTGCTTATTTTTGCCTCCTCAGGCAAATGCAAATGACAGCTTTTAAAGAATATATCGACATTATCGAGGGATTTCAAATCAATCCGGAAGAAAAGGCACTCGCCGTTAATTTTCTAAAATCTTTGGATAAAAAAGAAAAAGCTTGTGACAGCGAAAGGCTAAGCGGGGTTATGGGCGTGCTACTTAAAGAGTTAAACGTTTATGCCACAGGCGCTTTAGCTCTTATTGCAGCTTTGTGTCCTGCGGTGTTCAACGAAAAAATACCGCCGAAAATCAGTAAGATTGTCGAAGGATATAATAAGGTAATAGTCCCGCCTTTTAAAATTTCGTCGAAAAACACCGATGAATATCTCGATTACATCCTTGCCGTGGCAGGCGATTTAAGGGCTGTGCTGCTTGCCCTTGCAGAGAATGTTTACAAGTTACGAAACCTTGAAAAAGGCGACGCCCAAGCCGACGAAGTGCTTGCCTATGCCGAAGTGGTATTTATTCCAGTGTGTCACCGTCTCGGTTTTTACCGCATAAAATCAGAGATGGAAGACCTGGTGATGAAACACCGTTTACCTTTGATTTACAACGACATAGAGCAAAAAATTCAAAAGGTGGCACGTGAGCGTGACGCCGTTATAAAAAGATTTATTGCGGAACTCGACAAGGCCTTGGCACAACATAAACTGAAATATCGCATTAAGGGACGCACCAAGTCGGTGGCCTCTGTTTATGCCAAGATGCAAAGGCAGGAAATTCCCTTCGAGAAAGTTTACGACTTGTTTGCCGTCAGGGTGATAACCGACAGTAAAGCGTCCAAAGAAAAAGCCGACTGTTGGCATGTGTTTTCGGTGGTGACCAATATGTTTAAACCTGATTTGCGGCGCTTGCGCGATTGGATTTCAAAACCACGCGACAACGGATACGAGTCGCTGCATATCACTGTGCAACAGCCTGATAAGAAATATGTGGAGGTGCAGATACGCAGCGAGCGAATGGACGACGAAGCCGAAAACGGACTGGCGGCACACTGGCGTTACAAGGGTGGCAAATCCGATGAGGAGGTAAATAATTATCTGCAAAAGATTCGTAAAGCCATAGAGCAGAATGTTGCTTTGGAAGATGACGAAACCTATTCCTCCGACAGGCTTTCCAAAGACCTTTTTGTTTTCACGCCCACCGGCGAGTTGAAAAAACTCAGACAGGGAGCCACCGTTTTAGACTTTGCCTTTGCCATACACAGCGAGGTGGGCATCCGTTGTGCGGGAGCGCGCATCAACGGCAAGCAGGCACCCATAAAACACAAGCTCGCCAACGGTGATATGGTGGAAATTGTCACCTCCAAAAAGCAAAAGCCCTCTTCCGATTGGCTTAATTTCGTCAATTCGCCAAGGGCAAAATCACGTATTAAAAAGGCCCTCGACGAGCAAAAATTTATAGAAGCCGAAGAAGGTAAAGAGATATTGCTCAGACGTTTACGAAACTGGAAAGTTGAATTTAATCAGGATATCTTAGAATTGCTGGCAAAGCATTTCATGAAAAAAACCATCACCGATTTATACAGGGATATTTTCCTTGAAAAAATCGATATGCTTTCGGTTAAGAAAATACTCAGCGGCCATATCATTGAAGAAGAAGCTGCCGAGGAAGCCGGTCAAGAGGCAAACTACGAACTGAAAAGCCCCGCAAAAAGTACGGATGACGCTCTTGTGGTGGACGAAATAGAAAACGTGAATTACAAACTGGCAAAGTGCTGCCATCCCGTCCCCGGCGACAGCATTTTCGGCTTCGTTACGGTGGCACGCGGCATCACCATTCACAGAAACAATTGTCCCAATGCAATGTCGATGAAACAGCGCTACCCATATCGCGTCATTCCCGCCCGTTGGCGCCATAAAGAAGAAAAAGCCAATTTCAGAATAGACCTTTACATAAAAGGAACCGACCGCGAAGGCGTCCTTTCCGAAGTTACAAAAATCATAAGCACTTATGCGGGACTCGTTTCCGTTAATCTAAAGTCCATAGGGCGTCATTTTCAAGGGAAAATAACAGTTCAACTGTTTGATAAACACCAGCTTAAAAAATTGATAAAGAAACTGTCGGAGCATCGCGACGTGATAGAAGTTTACAGAGTTGGAGAGAAATAGTGTCTCTTGGAAAACTCTGCAAAAAGCACAAACGCATTTTTATATTCCGAGATAAAGATTTGCTGCTTATATTTGAAGCCTGAAAATGACAGTAGCAATTCTTATATTATTTTACCTTATCGTCCCTGCATTAATTATCCATTTTGCAGGCAAGTATTTGCTTTTGAACAAGGCGGGCACCGTACTTATAGCCTATGTTGTGGGTCTTATAGCCGGCAATTTGGGTTTAATACCTCACGGTGAAAGTGTAGCGGCGGCCCAAAACCAACTGATGACTGTCACCATGGCTTTGGCACTGCCACTTTTGCTTATGTCGCTCAACTTGAGCAACTGGCGCAACCTTGCCAAAAAAACCTTTATGGCCTTGATAACGGGTGTGGTTTCAGTGTTGGTGGTTGTCTTTATCGCCCACCTTATTTTCAGGCATTTTATCCCCGACGAGTGGAAAGTATCGGGTATGCTTGTGGGCGTTTATACCGGCGGCACTCCCAATCTCGGCTCCATTCGCAACGCCTTGAATGTGGCCCCCGACACTTACATTTTCACCCATTCCAGCGACCTTGTCATTTCAGCCGTATATCTTCTTTTCCTTATGACCATAGGCAAGAAAATATTCGCTAAGCTACTGCCTTACAGCTATTTCTACGGAGGTCATTTCGGCGAGAAAGAAGTTGTCTTTGCCAACTTCGAGGACTACAGCGATTTCTTTAAAAGACACAATCTGCTGCCTACCCTGCGTGCTCTCGGCATCTCTGTTTTGATATCGGCAATAGGCGGCTTGGTGGCGGCAATTTCGCCCGGCGAGCTCTCCGATGCGGCGGCAATACTCGTCATCACCACCCTCGGCATAGCCGTTTCCTTTATCCCTGCGTTGCGCCGCGGCCCCAAAAATTTCGAGATGGGTATGTATTTCATAGTGGTATTCAGCCTGGTGGTTTCTTCGCTGGCCGACTTCAGCCGCTTCACCGACGAAGCCCTGCCCATTTTCTTCAACGTGGCCTTTGTCATCGTCTTTTCACTGATTCTCCACACCACCCTCGCCCGCATTTTCAAAATCGACTCGCACACCGTTATCATCACCTCCACCGCTCTCATTTGCTCACCTCCTTTCGTGCCGCTCATCGCCGGCTCGCTCAACAATCGCAAGATAATAGTCTCGGGATTAACGGTGGGTTTAATAGGCTATGCCATAGGTAATTACCTCGGCACTGCCATGGCTTATTTTCTGAGGTTTTTTTGATTTTTATTTCCGGGCATTTTGCAAGTCTCCGTATTTTCCGCGAATCAGTCGGAAGCCTATAAAATATCTTCTGTCGGTTTGACAAGTGCATGGCTTTTCCGTTTTCCGGCAGAAACACCGAGAAAACCCTATCAATCACCTCTCCCCTACATCTTTATCAACTTCAATATATAATTCTCGTCAGCGCTTTTCAGTCTGATAAAATAGAGGCCGGAGGGCAACTCTTCGATGGAAACCAGCATTGAGTTACTGCCTTTTCCGAAGGTTTTTCCGGAGGAAATACGGCGAAGGGCTTTCCCCGTCGCCGAGTAAATCTCAATATCGAGGGTTGTGGGCTTAAGCAGTGTAAATGAGATATTTACCTGTGTTGATGCAGGGTTTGGAAATAATTTTGCCGTGGCAAAGAGCGACTGTGCCTCTTCCACCGACGACCAAGCGTCGGTAACGGGGAAGTCGATAAAGTCAACCCAAGCGGCATCCAGACCGTCCTTGTCGTAATAGTCTTTGATATAAAGCCAGCGGAAGGTGTGCATGCCTTTGCCGACAGGGAATGAAACACGCTGCCATGGCTTCGAGCCCGACCATCTTTGCATCATAAAACCGTCGATGAAGAAATAGAGAAAGTCGTAGGTGTATTCCGAAGATACCAGCCTGTAAAATGAGATGCTGTCGTCGGCGAGCACATTCATGGTGATGACAAGCCCCGAAGTGTCGTCGTCGTTTATCACTGCCGAGCGTGCCGAGAATTTCCCTTCCCATTTGTATGTAGAGTCTATGGTCCAGCTGTTTCCCTTTTGCGATGTCCAGTGGAATTTGGAAAAATCGCCACTCTCGAAGTCTTCGTCAACACTGCCTATCATGGTATAATAAACTTCGTTAAGACTGTATCCCGTGGTCGTCAAATTGAAAAGCAGCTTACAAACCTGACCTGTGGTAGCCGCGGCGTTAATAACCTTTGTGAAAGTGAGTTGTGCCGTTTGTCCTGTCTTTAAAGTATCGGCATTAAAGGGAGTGTTCCCCGATATCAAACTCGACTGCGGCACCAAATGGGCTATTCCGTTGAAAGCATCGTTGGAGCCTGTGTTGGCAATGTTTATGCGATAAATTATGGTTTCGCCGGCTTCCGCAATTCCGTTTCCATTACCCAAATTATCGTCAATACTCATGCCCGTGATATGTAATTCGGGGGCATAAAGCTGCATGTAAAATTGTGAAATCCACTGTGTTCCCGACGTGTCGGAAATCGTTATCCTGAATTTTACGTTATGACCGTCTTTAACACCGTTTTTCACATCCAAAGTGAAAGCATTTGACAGGTCGAGGGTATCATAGCCGTTGAAAGTGCTGATATTTTCCGTGCTGTCGGTAATCACCACCGAAGTGTCGGCAGTGGAGAGTATTGCCACTACCCCTCCCGTGTTGAAAGAAGTGAGATTGGTAAGCTTCACATTGAGTTTCAGCGACTCGCCGTTGTCTGCTCTCTGGTTGTTGTTGCCTGCACTGTCGTTTATATCATATTGATTGAGAATAAGATAAGGGCCGTTTGGCGTTATCACATTCAAATTTGCCGTGAAAGGAATTTTATTTTGGGACGTAATGGTGAGCAGCGCCGTGGCAGGTTGCAAAAAGGGATTAAACACCAAGGTGGCATTTCCGGAAGAGTCGGCAAAAGCCGATGCCACTAGCGAGTCGTTCACTGATATGGCCACAAGCGAGTAGGGCTCTGCCGTTACCGAATAATTGTTCAACCCTATGGCTAACAGCGAGTTGTAAACAGGCGTCATCGGCGAAGGCGAGTGTGTGTAATACGTCAGCGAGGGGTCGCCGAAGACATGATACACCTCCCAGTAATACCTCACCCTTGTGCCCCCTTGTGTGACGGCAAGGTTACCTTTTTGGGCTATTTGTCCCAGCGAAAGCGCCCACTGTTGCACGGGCTCGCCGTGGTCGTGGAAAATGCCGTCGAAAAAGCCGGGGCCGCTTGCCGTAAAAGTAGGCGTGGCACTGATGGAGCTGTAACCCACTGCCCAGTAAAAATCCTCGTCCCAATAGGTGTTGTCGCTGGCGCCTATGTAGCCCACCGCTCCTTTTTGATGTGCGTTGGTGAGCACCTCGCCAAAACAGTCGTTTTTTTCAAACTTTCCCGTCAAACAAGCATTTCCAATCATCACGGGGTATTTATGGACATTTGTCATCACCGAAACATCCGAGTTTTTAAAAGAAGGATTGGACCACCCGTCATAATTGCCATGGGCCGAATAATTCATAAAAGCCACTCCGCTGCTCGCGTCCATACGTATCTGGTTTGCTTGGCTGCCCGAGTTTGGATACAGATAATATTTGCCGCTTATGCCGTGAGCAGCGTTGTAATAATTTGAAGAGCCGTAGTTTACCTGCCCGTTGCCGTAGGTTGCTCCCTTTTGGGCATCGTAGCCGGCTATCAAAACGGAGGTGTCGAGAAAGTTTACCGAAGGCATCAAAAACTGCTCATATTCAAGGCTTTTCTCGATAATATTATGCAGCTCGTTGGTGTCGTCAACGGAAAATCTGCCGTAATAAAGTTCCGGGAAAACATCGCCCGTATATTCGTAATAGTAAAGGTCGGTAATATGATAACCACCTGATGCAGAAGGGAATGCAGGCACCTTCGACACATCGCCCACAATAAGAGAATAAGCCGGAGCGGGGTCTGAAACGGACGCTCCCGTGTAAAGCGACTGCAGATAGGCTTTTATGGAATTTCTCGTGTTTCCCACGGCGGTATCTTGCGTATATGCCACCTTTACCTTGTAGCCTTGCCTTTCTTTCATTTTTACAAAAGGCTTCAATGTTTTCGAAAACATGGTGTCGGTGACTATCACAAAAGTTTGAGCATATTGATAGGCCAAAGGAGGCACCGCGGCGGCAAAGGCCTTGCCGTTGAGGGTGGCGGCGGAGACCGCATCGCCCGGAATGAAAGTTTTTTTCTTAAGGGATATGGTTTTCTGCATATCGCCGTGTAAAAACTCCACTCTAAGTTTCAAAGAGGTTACTATTTTGAGCTTGCCCGTGACGGGGTTGTACGAAAAGGGGCTTACCGAAAACCTTGCCAACCTTATGTTTCGCATTATACCGAGATATTCCGAACGCGCCAAGGGCAAAGAATAGAAACGCTTGTCGCTATATGTTTTCACGTCGTAACGAAAATCGGGCGCTGAACCGTCTTTTACGGCAGAAGGCTCGAAGGGCAGTAAAGGAGAGTTTATATTGTAATCCCGCAAATCGACGGTCGTTTCCGTTTTGCTTATAACGCTGATACGTACGTCGGCATCGGCAGGTATTTCCATCAACTTTTTCAAAACGGGAAGCGCGGGTTTGCCGCTTTCCGTCGATGAGCCCATACCTTGCGAAACGGCTTGGTAGAAGGTGCCCCGCGGCGTCTTTATCTTTCTTAATTCCAGATTGTTAACCGACAGAGTAAAGGTAAAACCCTGCGTGTCGGAATTGCTGATTTCAGCTTTGTTTTTGCCGCTTAAAACAAGCGTATGTTGTGCCGAAGCCGCAAAGAAAATCATCGCGGATAAAAATGTTAAAAGTAGTTTCATAATCGTATTATTTGCGGGAAAGCCCTTATTCGATATAGTTTGACAAAAATACGACAATTTAGTTGCTTTATGCTACTTGAATGATGATACTTATTTTGTTATATTGCCTTTTGCACAGAGAAGGTTTTTTGTTTCTTGGTGGAAATGCCCACAAATCAATCCCCCTTTCCCCCTTTTCAAAGGGGGACTTGTCAAACCGAACGGAAATTTGGCTATCAGCCCGAAAAGATGTGCCCGTTTTCAAAACT
>CAZPGC010000107.1:0-3133 GCA_964585875.1 uncultured Prolixibacteraceae bacterium
CAAGAAAGTCAACGAAGCCTACGAGAAAATTAAGAAAGAAAGAGGGATGAAGTAGGTGTTGTAAGGTTGTATATTACTTGTAATCACCTTCTTATAAACACTTTCACAATGCCGCTGTCTCTTTGCAACTCATAAGCATAAGGTTTGATATTAAGGCTTTTAATATCGAAAAAAGTACAGCACTTTTCGTATTTTTCGGTCATTTCCAACGATAGCGTGACAATTGTTGATGTGTCGAGTTGTAAGTCGTAATCGTATAAACTACCGGTTTGCCACCAAATATATGGCAGTATCACAACTATTCTGCCGCTGCCGTCTTTCAAAGTGTCGAATTTGCTTTCGAACACCTGACCAAACTCACTTTTTGCCGTGAAATTTTCCATGTCGAAAGTGTGATTGGAATAGAGATTCTTGCCCGTTAGACTGTCAACAAACTCGAAGGCATAGGATGGCGGGGGTGTGAAACAATCGTAATTTTTACATTTGTTGCAGGAATAAAATGTAGAAATTATCAATAGTGCCATTAAGATTATCCGACTGTTGTTTTTCATAACTTATTGTTGTTAAAAGGTTTAAATTCCAAAACCGAGTTTCGACCCCACCATAATGCTCAATGAGAGACCGCTAATCTCGTCCCACGGAGGCAAAATTACGTCAAAATTATCTTCACTCGTATTTCCGTCGATGAATTTATATCTCAAACCCAAACCAAAATACCATCCCGATATTATGTTTTTGGAATAGCTGAGGTATTTGTTCGTTCCGTAAAGAAAGTGTATCGCCGCTACGTATTTCCTCGTCGTTACGTCCTTTCTTTGCCAATAGGCTCCTCCCATTTGTTCCACGGCCACATCAGCTTGCGTGACTCTTAAATATTTGAGCATCAGGTCTATGCCGAAATATCTGTATTTGTTGCCGTCGATTTTCAGGTCTAAAACAAAGGGGTATTTAACCGTTGTTCTTATTCTGAAACCCGATGATGTCAAACCGTCCATCGTTTCGTTGTCGGTAAAAATACCGTAAAGAGGGTTGAAAAGGGTCAGGTATCCCAATTCATGTTGAATTCGAAAATGCTTGCCCGCATTATATTCATAGCCTAATTGAACGGATGGCTCAATTTCCAACAGGTTCAGATATGAAAATTTCAGATAATTGTGCTTATAGATGCTCCGCAGGCTGTCTTTAGGGTGAATCAGCATAGTTTTTTGCGCTCTTGCAGGCATCATAGCCAACAGAAAAACAAAAAGCAAAAACAAAAGAATTCCTATGCGATATTTTCTTCCGGGCATTTTCATCAATTATTTTTCGAGATGGATGAGATGAGCTTAATGTTGTGAATATCAGAGTAATCATACTGATAGAAACCCGATTCGCCGATTACAAACAGCTTGTTTTGCCAAAGAATGGCGTCAAAGGCATTAATACCGTTTATGTAGGATATATCGGCATTTTGGTTGTTGTTTAAAATCTTGTGGATATCATAAACTCCAAGCCCGTTTTCGCCGTGACATACAAACAAAAGGCTGTCGTTCATATCGAGGCCGTAAGGATAATAATGGGTGTAATAAACTGTCTTTAAATTAGGGTTGAAAATATCTTTTATGTTCAGCACATCAATTTCGCGCGTGTCGTTCCAACGGTGGCAAACGTTGTTGTTTCGCAATGTTACAAAGGCAAGGCTGTCGTTGGCAATGACCGGATCGCAGGCTGTCAGATGTTCGAATTGCGACAGCCGTTTCGGGTTTGCCGGATCCTTGAGGCCGTAGATATAAACACCTCCGTTGGAGCCGATAAAAAGGTAGTCTTTGAATGGATAAATGGTTTCAATGCCAAAACCAATGTTAACGGTTTTCACATAAACGGGGTCGGCGGGAGAGGAGATGTCAACAACCTTCAGTGACGACTTGTCAACGGCGTACAAATAATCGCCTTTTACGATTATGCGTGCCGTGGAGCCGCTTTTTCCTGCCGGAGAATTTTTTCCTCCGTTGGAAAGGTCATTTTCACTTTTTGTACAAGCGCCGGCAAATCCCAAAACAAACAATGCCGCAAAATAAACTAGATATTTTCTCATAACTCATTAATATTCATTGGTTAACGAAAGCAATCGGGTTTTTCCATATTCACTTTTTCCCAACGCAGCACATAGCCTTTTGTGGTATCCACGCACTCGAAATAGCCGGTGGCAAATTCGGGATACATCTGATTTTGCACAGGATAGAGGTTTTTAATGCGTTTTTTAAAGGTGATGTTTGAAGGGTCGCTGATGTCGAAAGCCACAAGGTCGGTGAAATTGTCGGCGTATAAAATGCCGTTTTTTACCGTTGCGTCAACCACGCCGGGCACCGCTATGAAAGCCACCTTCTTCGGGTTGGAGGGGTTTGTGTTATCTATGATATGGATGCCGTTTCCGTTGTCGGTTATAAGTATAAGGTTCTGATACAGAAACATTTTGCCCGGATATTCAAAAACTGCCGGTTTGTCGATTTTGAGGTCGAAAGCCTTTTCTTTGGAAATATAAACGGGACGGTAGGCATCCACCTTTTCGACCGGCGCGTCGTTTTTGGTGCAGGCCGCCGAAAGAATGATTATCAAAAGTAAAAACGGATATTTTTTCATGGTCGAACTTTTATCATTACAACAACATAATTCCTTTTCGGGTGAAAAGGTTGCGTCGTCCGGTAAAATATTTTTAGGCATACAACTTTTGCCTTTGCGCCAGGGTCTTACTTTGGATAAATTACCGGGTTATGAGAAAATTAAAACTGCTTACCTTATTAATATTGAGCGTTGCCGTTTTGGGCGTTTCCTGTAAAAAAACAACCGATGACGACAATGAAAATCAAGCTCCCGACAACTGGGAAATTTTCGTTTACGGACTAACGGGCTGCGGGCTGTGCGAGGATTTCGAAAATCAGCTCGACAAGGAAAAAATACCCTACACTTTTTACGATATAAACACCAACAACGAGAAAAGAGCGGAAATGATGACCAAGCTCGATAGCGCCGGAATACCTTCGGACTCAATACATTGGCCTGTCGTGGATGTGATGGTTGACAGCATCTCTCATATGTTTATCCAACCGAAACTCGAAGATATAAAACCGCTGATAGGAAGGTGAGTTTATAAAAG
>CAZPGC010000107.1:3233-9249 GCA_964585875.1 uncultured Prolixibacteraceae bacterium
ACAACATTTGATGTGCCTGATTCATAGGTTACGGCCTCGCAGTTTTTACAACTGTCGGAAGGAACACAGGAAACAACTCCGAAGGCTATGGAGGTAAAAGCAAATAGAGGTAAAAATAATCGTTTCATATCAGTATCTTTTTAAAGTGACATACAAAAATAACTAATTTTGCGGTTGATGTTACGAGCAATTAAAATAATCGCTATTATTATGACAACCTTTTATCTCGACGGTTGCAGCAGCAACAATGATGCCGTTAATTATTTCGACGAAAGATTTAAAACTTTGGAGGTGATAATCAATACCGACAACGCTTTTCAAACTTCTTTGGACCTGCTTCTTTCCGACTCGCCCGATAATATTTTAATTGACGAACAAGAGTATCTTACAAACCTGAAACTTATTAAAAGCAGATACGACAGCCTTTTGAATACGGTTAACGGGGCCTATTCCAACAAACTGCCTGTGCAAGAAAACGATATGAATCTCGACAGAGCCTACAGAGCTTGTTTGGAGAGTTATTATAAGGTGTGCACCGGTGAATATTTAAAAATGATGTTGTTTCTTGAAAATCCCGATGAAAGTAAAGAGCGGATTTTTCGTGCAAACTATCAAAAAGCCTCCGAAATTTTAAATGAAAAAATAGATGTTTTTTACGAAACAGCCGACCGTTATGCCGCTGAAAACAACATAGAAATAAACTGGAAATAAGTACTTTGCAGCTCCGAAAAAACATATTTTGTCAAACAAAATATTTTCTATTTTAGAAACCCGATTTCATTGAGGCTTGATGCCGACTTGAGTCGGGTTAGACACTTGAATTTCAGTTCATTAGTATTTTCAGTTATAACTTTAAAAATCTTTATCCATGAAAAAACATAATTTTTATGCAGGTCCCAGTATATTGCCGCAATATACCATTAAAAACACTGCCGAAGCCGTCCTCGATTTTGCCGGCACCGGCTTGTCGGTGTTGGAGATATCGCATCGCTCCAAAGAGTTCGTAGCTGTTATGGAGGAAGCTCAAGCTTTATTCAAGGAGCTTTTGAATATCCCCGAAGGTTATCACGTCCTGTTTTTGGGCGGAGGTGCCAGCACTCAATTTGCCATGGTGCCCTTTAACCTGATGAAGAAAAAAGCCGCTTATCTCAACACCGGAGCTTGGGCTGCCAAAGCTATCAAAGAGGCCAAAGGTTTCGGCGAAGTTGTGGAGGTTGCTTCATCGAAAGATGCCACATATAATTATATTCCAAAGGGTTACGAGATTCCCGCCGATGCCGATTATTTTCATATTACCACCAACAACACCATTTACGGAACCGAGATAAGAGAAGATTTCGATATCGACACTCTTTTGGTGGCCGATATGTCGTCGGATATCCTCAGCCGTCCGGTAGATGTTTCCAAATATGCTTTGATTTACGGCGGAGCACAAAAAAATCTTGCCCCTTCGGGCGTTACTTTCGTCATTGTTCGCGAGGATATTTTGGGTCATGTTGACCGACACATCCCCACAATGCTCGACTACAGAACTCATATTGAGAAAGGCTCCATGTTTAACACGCCGCCGGTGCTTCCTGTTTTCTCCGCTTTGCAAACCCTTAAATGGCTGAAAGAAAACGGTGGTGTCGAAGGCGCTCAAAAACGCAACGAGGAAAAAGCAGCCTTGCTCTATGGTGAAATAGACCGCAACAAGCTGTTCAAACCCACCGTTGCCGACCCGGCAGACCGTTCGTTGATGAACGTATGCTTTGTTATGAACGACGAATATGTCGAGCAGGAAAAAGCCTTCCTCGATTTTGCTACCGAACGTGGAATGGTAGGAATAAAAGGTCATCGCTCCGTTGGCGGTTTCCGTGCTTCCTTATACAACGCCATGCCCATAGAAAGTGTGCAGGCCTTGGTTGACACCATGAAAGAATTTGAATCGAAATTTTAACCCCTAAAAAATAAGAGCTATGACTAAAGTATTGATAGCCACTGAGAAACCCTTTGCTCCTGCCGCCATAGAGCAGATAAGACCCATCTTCGACAAGGCGGGATATGAGCTTGTGCTTCTCGAGAAATATACCGACAAGCAGCAACTGTTGGATGCTGTTGCCGACGTTGACGCAATGATAATACGCAGCGACAAAGCTACCGCCGAGGTGATAGAGGCTGCCAAAAATTTAAAGATAATCGTCAGAGCGGGCGCCGGCTACAACAACATCGACTTGGAAGCTTGCACCGCACATAATGTTGTGGCAATGAACACCCCCGGACAAAATTCCAACGCCGTTGCCGAATTGGCTCTCGGAATGATGGTTTATATGGCTCGCGGTCTGTTTAACGGCAAGCCCGGCACCGAGCTGAAAGGAAAGACTCTCGGCATTCACGCCTTTGGCCATGTGGGGCGCCTTGTGGCAAAAATTGCCAAGGGCTTCGGCATGGATATTTACGCCTACGACCCCTTCCTTTCCAAGGAAGATATTGAAAAAGAAGGCGTTAAGGCTGTTGATTCCGCTGAAGACCTTTACAAAGTAAGCCGCTATGTTTCCCTGCATATTCCGGCAAACGAGAAAACCAAAAACAGCATTGGCTACAAGCTCCTGTCGCTTATGCCTCAGGGCGGCACCTTGGTAAACACGGCTCGCAAAGAGGTTATTCACGAAGACGAGCTGTTGATGGTGATGGAAGAGCGTGCCGACTTCCGCTATGTTTCGGATATCGCTCCCGATTGCGCCGATGTTTTTGCCGAGAAATACCAAGGACGTTATTATTTTACTCCTAAAAAAATGGGGGCTCAGACGGCTGAGGCCAACATCAATGCAGGTGTTGCCGCTGCCAAGCAGATTGTGGATTTTCTGGAAAACGGAGTAACGAAATTTAAAGTTAACTAATTAAAATTAAAGATGTTATGGCGACTATAAAACCTTTTAAAGGACTAAGACCACCAAAAGAAATAGTAGAAGAATTGGCTTGTTTGCCTTACGATGTAATGAATTCGGAAGAGGCTGCGGCAATGGCTGCGGGAAAAGAGAAATCGCTTTTGCATATCACAAAGGCAGAAATTGACTGCGAGCCGGGTGTTGATGTTCATTCCGAAACGGTTTACAACAAGGCCGTGGAGAATTTCAACAAATTCAAAGAGCAGGGTTGGCTGAAGCGCGACGACAAGCCGCATTATTATATCTACGCGCAAACCATGGACGGTCGCACCCAATACGGCATTGTTGGTGCGGCGGCTTGCGAGGATTATGTTAAGGGCATCATCAAAAAACACGAGCTCACCCGTCCCGACAAGGAGGAAGACCGTATGGTGCTGACGCGTTATACCAACGCCAATATCGAGCCTGTTTTCTTTAGCTATAAGGCTGTGCCCGAGATAGATGAAATAGTGGAGCGCATCGTGAAAAACGAAGAGCCCGAGTATGATTTTGTTGCCGAAGACGGTTTCGGTCATCATTTTTGGGTTGTAAAATCGGATGAAGACAATGCCCGTTTGCAGGAGCTTTTTACCACCAAGGTGCCCTACACCTACGTGGCCGACGGTCACCACCGCACTGCCGCCGCCGCACGTATAGGCGCGGAGAAAGCAGCTCAAAATCCGAATCACACCGGCGATGAGGAATACAACTTTTTTATGGCTGTGCATTTCCCCGACAATCAGTTGAAAATAATTGATTACAACCGTGTGGTGAAAGACTTGAACGGACACGACAAGGAAGAGTTTCTCAAGCTATTGGAAGAGAATTTTGTGGTGGAAAATATGGGCAGCGAAATTTACAAGCCCTCCAAACTTCACGAGTTCGGAATGTATCTCGACGGAGAATGGTATAAGCTTACCGCCAAAGAAGGCACCTATGACGACAGCGACCCCATCGGTGTTTTGGATGTAACTATTCTTTCCAAGTTGGTGCTCGATAAGATTCTCGACATCAAAGATTTAAGGACTACCACAAGAGCCGAATTTGTCGGCGGTATTCGCGGCCTCGGCGAGTTGAAAAAGCGCGTCGATTCGGGTGATATGAAAGTGGCTTTTGCCCTTTATCCCGTTTCCATGCAGCAGCTCATCAACATAGCCGACACCGGCAACATCATGCCTCCAAAGACCACTTGGTTTGAACCCAAGTTGAGGTCGGGGCTTGTGATTCACGAATTGGACTAATGCAAAAAAAAGAGGGGTATCAAAGCCCCTCTTTTTTTATATCCTCTTAGTCAGCATCTTATAATTCCCATCCTATTCCCGCCGTCACCACGTAGTCTTCGGGGATAACGCCTTCCACCGGCTTGGTGTCGTATTTGTAATCGAGGCCTGTTTTTATGTAAAAGTCGCGTGGCAGCTTGTATTTCAAGTTGAAATTCAAATCTGTTCGCAAGCGATATTTCTCCGTAAAACTCGGGTAGAAAATCATATTTGAATATAAATTCAAATCGCCGATGTCGAAAATATTAAGCTCAAGCGAGGCAATGCCTTCCACCGAACTTCTGTTATTTGTCTTGTCTTTATAATTTTCGGTGTTCGATGCCACGCCAAAAGCGCTATTGAAAAACACTTTATTGGTATGCAAAAAATATTTTCCGATGGTTAGATTGTAGTTGCTTCGCAGCTTTAATCCTTGTTCGCTGTTGCTGTTGTAGTCGGCATTTATGGCAGCAAAGACATCCTTGATGAAAAAGTATCGAAAGCCCGTATTTCCGTTTGTTCGTCGGGTGGGTTCAACGCTGTCGCGGCTGCTTTGAATCGTATTAAAAGACATGTAAACGCCCCAAAATTTGGAATAATAATCGCCGTTTACGGTACTGTTGATTTGTCTTAAGTTATTAGCCTTGGTAAAGGAATAACCAAGGTCGAGAGACAGGTTTGCAACATCAAAAAAACCCCCTTTATCAATGCGCTTTATGCTCACAATGTCTTCGGGCGACACGTTTTTATTGCCGTTACCCGAATCGTGAATCATCAAATAATTGGACGCCGAATCTTTGGTGATAAAACCAAACATTAAACTGCCGTCGGTGAGCGTAAAGCGGAAATTTTTTCTCGACGATATCACCTTTACTTTCAGCCACTCAGCTTCAAAATCTTTCTTGCTATACGAGGTTTTTATTTTCAATACTCCGTTTTCCATGCTTTTTATTTTGCCCGTCAGCACATTGTTGTCGTTCATTATTATCGTATCCGTTTGTGCCCTCGAAAACGAGTTAAGAAAAATCAGGAAAACAAAAGTTAACAGGTATTTCAAATCAATCATAAATTCTTTAAAATTCAGGGCGCTAAAATAATAAAAAGGCTTTTTGTGCAAGTTAAACATATTTGTTCGGCTTAAAGGCCTTTTTGTGATATTTTTGCAAATCCAAAATTTATAACCGATATGCTAACATTAAACAACATTCGCAATAATTACGAAGAATACATTAAACTCCTGGCTGTCAAAGGTTTTGATGCCAAAGGCGTTTTCGATGAGCTCATTGCTTTGGATGATAAACGAAGAAACACCCAAAAAGAGCTTGATGACACACTTGCCGAAAGCAAGAAAATTTCCAAGGAAATAGGAATGCTTTTCAAAAGCGGCAAAAAAGAGGAGGCAAACAGTGCCCGTGAACGCACTTCTCTGTTAAAAGAAAAAAGCAAAGAGCTGTCAGATTTGTTGGCAAAGACGTCTAACGAGCTTACCGACAAGCTGTTAACGGTGCCTAATGTGCCTCATCACTCGGTTCCCGAAGGCAATAGCGATGCCGATAATGAGGTGGTATTACAAAACGGAGAGCTTCCCGATTTGGGCAGCGAAGCCCTGCCGCATTGGGAACTTGCCGCCAAATTCGATATTATTGATTTTGAGCTTGGTAACAAAATCACCGGTGCCGGCTTTCCCGTTTACAAAGGTAAAGGGGCGCGCTTGCAAAGGGCTTTGATTAACTATTTTCTCGATAAAGCCACGGCTGCAGGATATCGTGAAGTGCAACCTCCGCTGATGGTTAACGAGGCTTCGGGCTACGGTACGGGTCAGTTGCCCGACAAAGACGGCCAGATGTATTT
>CAZPGC010000108.1:0-2665 GCA_964585875.1 uncultured Prolixibacteraceae bacterium
TTTTTATTTCCCCCAAACAAAGCCGGGTTTGTCGAGCTTGGCTATGGACAAAACCTTGTCAATCACGGTGTTGGCGGCGTCGGTAATAGTGGCGGGTTTGCTGTAAAAAGACGGCGAGGCGGGCACTATGACGGCACCAGCTTCGGCGAGTGCCGTAAGGTTGCGCAAATGGATAAGGTTATAAGGGGTCTCTCGCGGCACGAGAATTAAGGTACCTCTTTCTTTAAGAATTACGTCGGCGGCACGGGTAATCAGGTCATCGGATATGCCTGCGGCAATGCGTCCGAGGGTGCCCATGGAGGCAGGACAAATTATCATGGTACGATAGCCCGCCGAGCCGGAAGCCGGTCCTTTGAAAAAATCGCTCCTGTCCATAATCTCGAAAGGATATGAGGAGAAATCATGACCTTCGAGTTCATATTTCCAAACATCTTCGGCGTTTTTTGAAAAAATCAAAGCTATGTTCGAAGCGGGAATTTCCGCAGATACCAGCCTGTCCAACAACAACTTGGCATATATTGAGCCGCTTGCACCCGTGACGGCAATTACTATTTTGTTTTCCATAAAATTTATTATTTGTCCTTTGGCTAAAGTACTTAAAATTTTGATTTTGACACTTTGGTTTTTCCTCGTTAGCGAGGGATAAAAAAAGCAAGGAAAAATGTTTACCGAAATGAAAATTATATGAATAACTTTGCCGCTTTAAATTGTTAAAGGGAACAATGGAGCAATCTACATCGAAATATTTGGACAAAGCCGCAGGCGAGCTTGCCAAGCTGCCCGGCATAGGCAAAAAGACGGCTTTGCGCCTTGTGCTCCATCTGATGCGCCGCCAAAAAGAAGAGGTTGACGCCCTCGGCAACGCCCTGATGGAAATGAGAAACAGCATCAGATTTTGCAGCCGCTGCCACAATATTGCCGATGAAGAATTATGCTCTATCTGTCTGAATCCCAAGCGAAATAACGGCAGCATCTGCGTTGTGGAAGACATTAACGATGTTATTGCCATTGAAAAAACCGGCGAATATTTCGGACTCTACCACGTCTTGGGCGGGGTCATTTCGCCAATGGACGGCATAGGACCTTCCGACCTTAAAATCGATTCACTCGTTAAACGCGTTGAAGAGGAAGAAATCTCGGAGATAATACTTGCCCTGCCCACCACCGTCGAAGGCGACACAACCAACTTCTACCTTTATAAAAAATTATCCGCTTTCGATATTTCCATTACCACAATTGCACGCGGTGTAGGTATCGGCGACGATTTGGAATACATCGACGAAATAACCTTGGGGCGCTCTATTGCCGGTCGCCTGCCCTACCGAGCAGACATAATGCGCTGATAGTCAGGTATTATAATTAAGAACAGCAAAGCATCTCAAGCTTTCTGATTAATATCAATTTGTAAAACAAATTTTTATACTTTTACGCTGACGAAACAGACATTAATTTATGACAATGACAAATTTCGATTTTTCAAACGGATGTAATGATGCCAACGAAACTTATTTTTGTTTTTCAACACTGACAGAAGAACAAAAACAATATCTCGAGAGCAATAAAAACGAGGTGGTTTATTACAAGGGAGAAACAATTCTTAAACAGGGTACGGAGAATAATTCGGTTATGTATCTTACCGACGGACTTGTAAAACTTTCGATGCAAAACTACGACAAGTACGTGATACTGACCCTGAAAACAAAAAACAACTTCATTGGTTTTGAGACCTTTCGCAACAATCGCAAAAGCCCTTATACCGTTACGGCGCTTGAAGATTCCAAAGTAACCATTGTCAGCAAAGGAGTGATTTCCAATCTTTTAAGTCAGAATAAAGTTTTTGCGGGAGAAATAATGAACCTTATCAACAACAACCTAATAGTAACCTACGAAAGGTTATTTTCGCTTACGCAAAAACAACTTCACGGCCGCCTTGCCGACATTCTCCTTTGCCTTTCGCAAAACATATACGGCTCCGACAGTTTCGATTTGCCCTTGTCTCGTCGTGACCTCGCCGCCCTGACATCCATGGCACCTGAGTCGGTAATACGCATCCTTAAAGATTTTAAAACCGACAAACTAATAAACACTTCAGGTAAAAACATTAAAATTCTCAATCGGCCGATGCTGGAAAAAATCAGTGCCGTAGGTTAATTTCAGTTCTAAACTACGTACCTTCCAAGCCCGAGATTTTCACCTCCACATCGTCTATAAACAACTGTGATGCTTGGTCTTGCTGCCAAATATAAATTTTGATAACCGACCCCGCATCCGATAACTTGTCGGATGGCACCGAGCGAACGAATCTGACCTTTCGCCACTCCCCTTCTTCCAAATTTTGCTGCTTTATAAAATCAACCCCCGTCCAATAAAAGGGCTTCCCCTTGGAGTCTATTGCCGAGATGACGACAAGAGGATTATTCTTTCCCTTATTTTTAACTTTTACGTAAAAGGAAACATCCGCATAAATCTTTGAATAAGAGCTCCTTAAAGTATCTATTGGCGACACAGGAGTAAACTCTGAAGAGTCGGTACGAATACATCTTTTTCCGCTGCGTGCCGCCGCCTCCGTAATGTAAGGAGCAAACTCTTTTCGGTGTATGTTTTCGAAATCGGTCTTAAACTTCAAAAGGTTCACCCCTCCTATCGACTTCACATACACCGAACG
>CAZPGC010000108.1:2765-6942 GCA_964585875.1 uncultured Prolixibacteraceae bacterium
GCAGCTTTAAACTCCCGCGGGCTTTTTAGCAAAGGGCTGTAAATTATCAGAGGCACGTGGTATTTTGCCAAGTTGCTCTTTTGGGGGAAAATATGCGACATATGGTCACCCGTTATGATAAATATCGTCCTTTTGAAATCATCGCGCTTTCGATATTCGGCAAAGAATTTTTTCAAACTCTCGTCAAAATAAACAAAGGTTGCCGTTTTTTCTATTTCATCTTCCACAGCCTTCCTAACAGCTTGATTCTTTATTTTTTCGGCAATCAATGCAGCCTTTTTAACATACAGCTCTTTGTTGTTCATCATAAAAGGCTCATGGGTGTTGAGCGTAAGGAAAACCGACAAGTCGGGCAAACTGTCGTCGAAATGCTCGAAGGAAGCGTCGAAGATGGCGCCGTCTTCAAAACCCCAACTGTAATGAGCGGCATTTTCGGGCATGCGCCGTTTCTCCGGATAGTCGCTCACTATCTCTTGCATGCCATCCTTTATAAAGTAGGTATCCATGTTGTTGAAATGAGCCCATCCGCCGTAGAAAAAATGCGACAGGTAATTGTTCATACCCATAATGGTAACAAAATCAATAAAATACGGCATATCCTCACCCAAATCCACAAAGGCTCTTTTGCCTCCCAAAGGCAGCGAGCCCAACACGGCGGGAAGCACCTGAAAAGTTCTTTCGCCCGAACTCAAAGTGTTTGGCCAATAAAGGCTTTGACCCGCAAGTGAATCGAGAAAAGGAGTGAACGAGGCATAGCCGGCATATTTTCCCGAAACCGGATGAGAAAGACTCTCGACGAGTACAAAAACAATATCGGGAGGCCTGCCGTCGTCAGTCTTGCGGAAGTATTTCGACAAAACATCGCGGTGCGGATTTTCATAGAGAAAAGGCGTGATTTTGCTCACAAACTTTTTCTCAGGGAAAAAACTTTGGTACTCGATAATCTCTTGAACAATATTTTTATCTCGTCCGCTGTTCTTTATTTCATACAGATTTTTGGCGGTCTTACGAGTGAAGTAAGCCAATTTGTCGCTGTTGCAATAGTACTCCATTTCCGATGGATAGTCGTTTATATCTGCATAAAAAGCATGATGAAAAGCGCCGAGTATCAAGCCTGTAAACACAAAGCCAAACACAGCAACTCGTTTTGGAAACATTCGTTTTGTCAACAGCAAGGCCATGATATACAACAAAATAGCAACAACAAAAGACAAAACATACAAGAGATTAAAACCTCCCGACGAATTGATGATGCTGATGAGATCCTTTGGCGTATAAACGAAAATAACCTGATCCAAAGGAATGAGGCTGTTGTCGAAATAGAAAATAAGAGCGAGGTATGAAATCAACAGAAGCGAGTTTACCGCAAGAACCAAAATACGCGTAAATTTCACACTCAAGAGAGCAAGCAAATAATAAGGCACAAAAAGCAAGCCCGACATGGCGGCTGCCATCAGCACATCTCTGAAAGAATCGGTCATGGCATGAGCCATATCGTAGGGCAAGCCCGCATGATTATGACTCAACAATACAAAATCGAAGTAACGTATTAGGAAAATAACAATAAAATATGCAGCAGAGATTCTAAGATATTTCTCACCGAAATCGAAAAACACAAAACTTGCCCTGCTCTTTTTCATTGTTTCAAGACGCTCGGAAAGAGCGCTAATAAAGTTAGACCATTTGCTGACGAGATACCTGAGAATCAGAGCAATAAGCGTTGAAAAAAGAAAGAACAAAAGAGCCGCCGCAAGCGTTGTGAAAGGACGCAAAACCGTATTGCTCACCATGTCGGCAGGCCGTATGAATATTTCCCTGAGAAAACCGTGAACGGCAAAGAGATACATGGATATTTCGCCGTAGAACAAAATAATACGTTTGAGCCTCCCCCCGTCTTTTAGTTTTTTTTGCATGGAAAATGTTGCGGTAAAAAGCAAAACTGCAATTGACAAATGACTGAAATAGAACACTTTGCCATAAAAATTGCCTAAAACAAAAACAAGGGCTGCCACCGGAATCCAAAAAGCCTTTAACTTAATTTCCTCTTTTGAAGCAAGCCACATTCCAAATGAAAAAACAGGCAGATTTCCCACAAAATGATAATACAGACTTTGGTCTATTGAAACAAAAAAATCGCCCCAAACAAGCAAAACGGCATAAGCCGCAATGGTTGCAACGGCCAAGCCGTATTTCGGAAATTTCCGGTGAATTTTAAGAAGCAAAGGAAAAACGGCGTAAAGTTCCACAATCATACCGTAAAACCACCAAGGCCCGTTTAGGGAAAAAATCCTGCCGGGGATGAAATTGCTCGCAAATGTTATTTTCAGAAAATATTCGAGAAAAGGGTAAAACGTTTTATCCCAAAGAAAGTAAAAAATCGCCACGAAAATAAGAGCAAAGAAGTATGTCGGGTAGAGCTTGTTGAGTCTTTTTGCCATAAAAGCACCCCAACGCAACTTGCCACGGCCATAGGCTCTCATAAGCCCGTAGCCGCTGATGAGAATAAAAAGCTGAACCCCGTAATGCCCAAAATAGGAAAAGGCAAGGTCTATGAAATTCAAGGGATTAGCGACGATACCATGCCAAAAATTCTGAACCCGTACAATGTTGAAATCAAACTCGTTTTCGCCGGTATAGGGTGCAATGTGATGAAAAAAATTGTGAAATGCAATCAGTATAATACCCACCCCTTTTATGAAGTTTGAATCCTCGATTGAAAGAAAAGAAGACTTGAAATATTTTGTCATCAGCTGAAATTTTCGCGCGGCAAAAGTAATGGAAAGCTTCTTAAAATGAAAACCAAAAGACAAAACCCCCGGGGAGATATCCGCATGCCTACCGCCAAAGTGTAAACTAAGCAAAGGACCTAAGTCCATTATCCTTACTTTTGCATAATAAATTTGGAGAGAACGCATTATGAAAGTTCCGTCGAACAACTTAAAGGATATTTACGATTATTACTCGGCTGTATTAAAGGAAAAATTCCCTGAGCGCGAAGCGGAAATATTGCTTAAAAAAGTTATGGTGTTTTATACAAATGTTCCCTTGTATAAAATCCCGCAACTACTTGATGATGAACGCATAAGCGAATCGGAGATGTTGAAAATACATTTTGCCGTGAAAGATTTGCTGAGGGATAAGCCCTTGGAATATATCCTCGGCGAGGCGGAATTTTACGAAATGACTTTCAAAGTGAATGAGGCGGTTTTAATACCGAGGCCCGAGACCGAAGAGCTTGTTGATTTGGTGTGGAAAACAGCACAACTAAAGCCCGGTGACGCCCTGCTCGACATTGGAACCGGCTCGGGAATTATCGCCATTGTTTTGCAAAAACTCTTGCAGGCAAAGGTAAGGGCCATTGATATTTCGGAGAAAGCCCTGAACCTAGCTGCCGAAAACGCCCGAGCAAACGGAGCCGAGGTTGAGTTTTTGAAGATGGATTTCCTTGATAATCAGAGTACCGAATCTTTGGGAACTTTTGAGGTCATTGTAAGCAACCCACCCTATGTGCTGCCGAGCGAAAAAGAGTTTATGAAGGCCAATGTGCTTAATTACGAACCCGAAGAAGCCCTTTTTGTCCCTGAGGACGATCCTCTTTTGTTTTATAGGGCCATCCGCGACTTTGCAATAAAGCATCTTGCACCCAAGGGTAAAATTTATTTGGAAATAAATGAAAATTTAGGAAAACAAACCGCCGCCCTTTTTAAAGAAAATTTTAAACACACTTCATTAATTAAGGATTTAAACGGAAAGGACAGGTTTATAATGGTAAAGAATGAAAGCTAAGGACGACAAGCGGCGGATGACTGATTTCAGCACAAGAGCAACGAAGAAATCGGGCATTATAGACGGACACTATACAACGAGATAACAAGACTGTTTCAGATATGAGGTTTTTTATTACTGACTAATATTCTAAAAATACCATAAAACAAGTATTGCCACCAATCTGTTTTTATACGACTTTTGTGGATAATCAGTGCTTGTCCATAAAGCCAAGTGTCTGAGCTATAATGTTCGATTTCGAGGCTTGCGAAGTGCTGAAGTGAAGGAGTTGACTTTGGTCAATGACTGATTTCAGCACAAGCGTAACGAAGAAATCGGGCATTATAGTCGGACACCTTGTAGCGGGGGCAGGATTCGAACCTACGTCCGCCATCCGGCGGATTTGAGCCCG
>CAZPGC010000108.1:7042-9134 GCA_964585875.1 uncultured Prolixibacteraceae bacterium
GGGGGCAGGATTCGAACCTACGTCCGCCATCCGGCGGATTTGAGCCCGCCGAGCTATTTTGATAGCAATGAACGTATCCACCTTCTACCGGCAGCGGATTTGAGCTCTTTTTCCCGTTTCATGGCTTCTTTCTTTGTGCTAAATTCCTCTGTATGAATAATCTCCCAAGGCCTAAACTTTATTGTCCAACCTTTTTTCCCAAGTTTGTTATGAGAAAGAAAGCGTTGCTCCAAATTGGATGTGTAGCCAATGTAGATTTTGTCAAATCTTTCCGAATATAAAACGTAAACCGTAAACATTATTTCAAAAAAAAAGCTGCCGATATTCACCGGCAGCTTCTTTGGTTGTAGCGGGGGCAGGATTCGAACCTACGTCCGCCATCCGGCGGATTTGAGCCCGCCGAGCTGCCGTGAATTTTCTTTCGACATTATTTCAAAAAAAAAGCTGCCGATATTCACCGGCAGCTTCTTTTCGTTGTAGCGGGGGCAGGATTCGAACCTACGACCTTCGGGTTATGAGCCCGACGAGCTACCTCTGCTCCACCCCGCATTGTAAAATGGTTTGCAAATATAAACAATTTCCCGTTTTTGTCAACATTTTTTCAAATTTTCATCACAACATTATCTTATCAGATGCAATATACTGCATATCAGATTATTAAAGACAAGAATTAAAAATCGGGGACATACCGAATCATTGTTTTTTAAAAAGTCTCGTCTTATCATTTCGGCCCTTCAGGTGGCAATATCTCGCATATACATCGGAATGTTATCCAGTCTTTGGGGTCGGTAAACTTAAAATAGCTGATATCGCCGATGCCTGCCTTATCCATCCATTTGAAGTTAAAGGTTACAATGGCTTTATCCAATGTCTCGGCAGCATTATCAACATCATAATAAAATTTTCGTCCCCTCTCCTTTTTATATGCTTTCACAACATTTTTAGGCCCTTTGTTTCTCATGTCCTTTGACTTTTTCACGTCGTAGAAATATTCTCCCAAAGCAGCCTCCCATTCTTTTCGCTTTACCATCCTGTAAACAAAATTCAGCGGGTATTTCAGTCTCTGCTTCTCGGTTTTACAGATGAAGGCGTAATGCAATTTCACCATATCGGTGCGCCAAACACAATAATGCCGCATTTGCCGATAGGTGATATTTACCACGGGGAAGTCATAATATTTGGCGCTTTTAAGCCTGAAGTCCACGTCATAATGCCTTTCGTCGTTGGCATAGGTAACCCAAGTACGCGTGAGCATTTGGAGATATTCCAGACTGTCGCCGTGAAACGTGCGACGCAGCCCCGCAAGGTCATCGCTGCCAAGGCCAAACATGGGCATCTTGGCAATGCTGTCGTGCAAGGCTGTGTTGTAAAAACTCTTTACGCTTCGCAAAAACTCCACATAATCGCGCACTCTGACGGGGAATGCGTCTATATAGAGCGAGTCGGTAAGCCGTATGGTGCCGGGAGGATTGGCTTTGAATCTTTTTTTGGAAGATGTGAGTCCGAAGATTAGAAACATTGCCACAAGAGTTATACTCAGTGTCTTTTTGAAAACACCGTATAAACCGGAAATGTATTCTCCACCGACATTTTCTTTGCCCATTACTCGCTGATAATAAGACATTAACGCATTTCCGAAGGTAGAAAATACAGTCCCTAATCTTTTGTTTTGTAAAGATTTGAAAGGATTCAAAAAGATATTATTTATAAAGCGTTTTATCAAAGCAAAAACTCAATTTTGTTAATCAGGCGAACACACCCTTTTTAACATGACAGCCGGCTTATACGCAGATTTACGGTTTTTGTTTACCGTCCCCTGCTCTGGCAAAATCGACAAAGCCTATTTTCAATAAAGTTTCACCTATCACAGCGCAAAAATAAGACAGGAAAGAAAATTAATCTCAAAACGCCTGACTTACATAATCACTAATAATTTGGGCGTGGTCAAAAGCCATTTGAGGGAGTTTATCGAGTGGGAACCATTCGGCCTCTGCGGCATCGTCGCCTCCTTGCACTTTCAACTTTTCCGAAATGCCGGTTTTGGCGATAAAAACTATGGAAACGGTACGATGACGGGGGTCGCGCTCCAAAG
>CAZPGC010000109.1:0-9123 GCA_964585875.1 uncultured Prolixibacteraceae bacterium
TTACAAAGGGCAAATTTAATCAATTAACAGACCAAACCGAAGGAAACAATTTCGTATTTAAAAACATCTTGCACAAGAGAAAAAAGTTTTTACATTTGCAGTCCTGAAATGGAAAAGGTCTCGTGGCCGAGTGGCTAGGCAGAGGTCTGCAAAACCTTTTACAGCGGTTCGAATCCGCTCGAGACCTCCAAAATAAAATATAAATCCCTGAGTTGTAATGACTTAGGGGTTTTGTTTTTTATAGTATTTTTAAGGATACACCTGATGCCCGAGAATTGTTTGCCTAAATAGTGTCTCTTGGAAAACTATCAAATCTTCATAAAACGAGAGATTTTGGATGAGATTTTTATTTTTCCGAGACAAGGTGATGCCTTAGTATCAGCGAGTTGAGGAAAATGAAAATATCGCCGAAAGATCCGTTTTTGGTTTTTGCAGAGTTTTCTAACAGACCCTAAATAAGGTTATATAAAAAGCCGTAGGATTTTTACAAGCCGATATAGCTTTTGACTATTTTTTGATTGATTTTGAAAAAAATCAAATAACGGTTGACAATTAGTATTAATTTAGTATCTTTGTCAACTAAAACTATTCAAATATGAAAGAAGTTTTTGCATACAGATTAAAGAATGCTCGAATATTGCGCGGTATTAGCGTTCAATATTTAACTGAGAAGTTGGGAGTCAGCAAGCAAATGATTTCAAAATACGAAAAAGGATTATCAATCCCCGACGGTAAAAAGATAATAACCTTAGCAAAAATTTTCGAGGTAAAACCCGATTATTTTTTCACTCCGGCCACCGTTAATCTTAGTGATATAAAATTCAGGAAAAAGGCAAAAACTCCCAAAAAAAAGGTGGAAAGCATAAAGATTAATATTCTGAACAGAATGGAAAATTACCTTTTTATCGAAGGGATTCTGGGAGTTAAAACCTTATTTATCAACCCATTGCAAGACTATAAAATTAATGATATTAAAGAAGTCGAAGACTTGGCTTTGCACTTGCGACAAGAATGGAATATCGGCGACGATCCCGTCAGTAATGTTATATCACTTTTGGAAACCAACGAAATTAAGGTGATTGAAATTAATGACGACATTCAAAATTCTTTTGACGGAATGTCAACCTTTGTAAATGACAGCTTCCCTGCGGTCGTAATTAATGAAAATTACGGAGTTGAACGTAAACGATTTACCTTACTTCACGAATTGGGGCATCTGCTGTTGAATATTGATGAAAAGTTTTCGGATAAAGAGCAAGAACATATTTGCGATCGATTTGCAGGTGCGTTTTTGCTGCCAAAACATATTTTATTAAAAGAAGTCGGAGTCAAAAGAGCAAAAATCAGCTTAAACGAACTGATAAACTTTCAAAAACAATTCGGAATTAGCATATCGGCAATCATGTATCGTCTGGCTGCGAATAATATTATTCCCGAAAGTAGAATAAAGACTTTTTATATAAGACAAAGTACCGATGCTCATTTCAAACAACTTGTTAATCGCGAGCGATTCTTGAATGATGAAAAATCAAATAGATATCAACGTTTGGTATATAAAGCGCTATCGCAAGAACTCATTTCCATCAGCAAAGCATCCTCTTTGTTGAATACCGATATAAAGACTATTCGAGAAAGATTAACAATCATATAAGAGGATGATAATGAGAATAATTGTTAATGATGCAAATATATTAATCGACCTTATTTCACTGAAAATAATTGATTTGTTTTTGTCTTTGGATTATGAATTTCACACAAATGATTTTATCGTTAACGAGATAAGCGACAAAGAACAAAAAGTCAAATTGCAACAATTGGTTTCCGAAAAAAAGATACTTGTTTATCAAAGTAAACCGGAAGATATGGCTGCTATTTTTTCGCTACAAACCGGAAACCTAAGTTTTGAAGATTGTTCAATTTGGTATTATTGTCAACGTGTCGGAGGACTGCTTTTAACGGGAGATGCGCGTCTGAGAAAAGAAATAGAAAAGGTTAAGTCCTTCGAGGTGCGAGGAATTCTATACGTGTTTGATTTGTTGATTGAACACGAGGTTATTTCAAAAGAATTTGCAATTAAAAAATTAAAGGAGCTCTATCAAATAAACAAAAGATTGCCTGTGAATGAAATAGAAAAAAGAATAAATCGATGGCTCAAATCACCTTAAATCCCTTTTATTAAATCCCTTGCAAACAGATGAAAATTCTTTGCAATAAGCATTTTAAAAAGCCCTTGCCGCATTATTTTTTAACATCAGCTTCCGATTTAATAACTTTCTTCAGCACTTATTTACTATCTTTACCCCTCCAAAAAGCTCTGCGTGATGGAAGAAAGCATTAAGCAAATATTGATTAAACACTGGGGTTATTCCGATTTCAGGCCGATGCAGGAGGACATCATAAACTCCGTGCTTGAAGGTCGCGACACCCTTGGTTTGATGCCCACCGGCGGAGGGAAATCCATCACTTTTCAGGTGCCCGGGCTTAAGCTTCCGGGCATAACCATTGTCGTTTCGCCGCTCATTGCCCTGATGCGCGACCAAGTGGAAAACCTGCAAAAAAAAGGAATCAATGCACGGGCTGTCTTTTCCGGAATGTCGTATCGCGAAATCGACATCACCCTTGACAATTGCGTTTACGGCGACGTGAAATTCCTTTACGTTTCGCCCGAAAGACTTCGCACCGACATATTTATTGAGAGGCTTAAAAAGATGAACGTCAGCCTCTTGGCTGTTGACGAAGCCCATTGTATCTCGCAGTGGGGCTACGACTTCCGTCCCGCCTATCTTGAGATAGCGGAAATAAGGGAGCTGATACCCAAAACGCCCGTGTTGGCTCTCACGGGCACTGCCACGCCTGAAGTGGTGGACGACATCCAAGAGAAACTGTTGTTTAAGGAAAAGAATGTCTTTAAGCTGAGTTTTGCACGCGACAACCTTATTTATGCCGTCATAAAAACCGAAGATAAGCACCGCAAACTCTACCGTATTGTTCAAAGCATCAAGGGTTCGGGAATAATCTATGTGCGCAACAGGCGAAGAACCAAGCAGTTGGCCGACTGGCTGAATACCAACGGCATAAGCGCTCATTTTTATCACGCCGGTCTGACGGCCCAACTGCGGGAGCAAAAGCAAAATGACTGGATGAGAAACCGCGTAAATGTGATGGTGAGCACCAACGCCTTCGGCATGGGAATAGACAAACCCGACGTGCGCTTTGTGGTGCATTTCGACATTCCCGATTCGCCGGAGGCCTATTATCAAGAGGCGGGACGGGGCGGCCGCGACGGCAAACCGGCCTATGCCGTGCTCATTCACGACGACAACGACGTGAAGAACATTAAACGCAATTTCGAAGACAGCTTCCCGCCCATAAAAAGCATTCGCGCCATCTATCACGCCCTCGGCAATTATTTTCAGCTGGCTTACGGCAGCGGCAAGGACGAAAGCTTCGATTTCGTTCTGTCCGATTTTATTAAGATGTATAACCTTCAGCCCCTGCCCACCTACAGCGCCTTGAAATTTCTGGAAAAAGAATCTTACATCTTTCTCTCCGATTCCATAAATACTCCTTCGAAAATGCACATCATAGCCGACAAGGACGAGCTCTATCGCTATCAGGTGAAATTCCCGAAAATGGGCGCGCTCATCGACGTGCTGATACGCTCTTACAGCGGCTTATTTACCGACTTTGTGAAAATCGACGAGGATGTGATTGGCAAACGTCTTAAAACTTCGGGTTTGGCAATCGAGAATGCGCTTAAAATATTGGCACGCAACAATTTAATTGAATATTCGCCGAGAAGCGGTAAGCCCAAAATCATTTTCAATACCGAACGTCTCGACAGCAAAGATTTGATTTTTTCAAAAGAGCGCTATTCCAAATTAAAGGAGATTGCCGCCAAAAGGTTAGATGCCATGTTGCACTATATCGGCTCGCAAGCCAAATGCCGCAATGTTTTGCTGATGGAATATTTTGGAGAAAAAGACGCCAAAAGATGCGGCAGATGCGACATTTGTAAGGCTCGAAACAAGCTGGCTCTCAGCGAAATGGAATTTAACAACATCATCGATTCGGTAAAACCTTTGCTGATGAAAAAAGCCATGTCGGTGAGAGAGCTGACCGAGGAATTTCCCAAAATAAACGAAGAGCATCTTGTGAAGGTATTGCGTTGGCTTCTCGACACCGAAAAACTGGAATATAAAAACAATCAATATTTATGGAAGAAAAGTCTGTTTTGACAAACACGCCACCGGAAAAATAAAATTCAATTTTAGTATTTTTGCAAGCAAATTAAAACAAATACATGGACGGGAAAGATGTTAACAGGGTGCTTGTCGGTAACGATGAGAATATCGTTAAACGCAAAATGATTGATTTGGAGAAAGTTATAAGCAGTAAGAACCCGAAGCTGCTGAAACGTATCCCCGGATTTGTGATGCGGTATCTCAAACGCATCATCCATGTTGACGACATCAACGACTTTATGTGGCGCCACCGCAACGACATAGGTTTCGACTTTGTGGAGGCCATTCTAAAAGATTATAAGGTGGAAGTCGAATTGATTGGTTTGGAAAATGTGCCTGCCACGGGGAAGCAATTCATTGTTTCCAATCATCCCTTGGGAGGCCTCGACGGCATAGCGCTGATGTGGGCGGTGCACAAGGTGCGCGATGATATTAAATTTCCGGTCAACGACTTACTGATGAATATCCCCCAGCTGAAACCGCTGTTTATCCCCATAAACAAACACGGCAAAAACACCGACAACATAAAGATTCTGGAGGAGAATTTTGCAAAAGAACAACTGCTGCTGTATTTTCCCGCCGGCCTTGTCTCGCGGAAACAAAACGGGGTCATAAAAGATTTGGAATGGAAGCATACCTTTGTTAATAAGGCGCGTGTTCATAAACGCGATGTGATTCCGGCTTTTATCGAGGCGCGCAACTCTCATTTCTTCTATAATCTTGCTTGGCTGCGCAAAAAACTCGGGATAAAAGCAAATATCGAGATGCTGTATCTCGTAAACGAGGTTTATAAATTCAAAGGCGGCAAGATTAAGATTTATTTCGGAGAAAAAATCCCCTATCAAACTTTCGACAAGTCGAAGAAACCTCTCGAGTGGGCTGCCTATATGAAAGAGCTTGTGTATAACTTACCCGAAAAAATGCTTCCGTAACAACCCACGGTCGCTACCGTAAAAATTTCTCGGCTTCGGAAAGTGCCCTATCAATTCCTGCCGTATCTTTGCCGCCTGCCGTGGCAAAATGAGGCTGACCGCCGCCGCCGCCCTTTATATTTTTAGCCAGTTCGCGTATGATGTTGCCGGCATGCAAGCCCTTTTCCTCAATAAGGTTTTTGGAAACCGAGACCATCAACAGAGGCTTGCCGTTATTTACTGAGGCGATGACTATCAGCGCTTTATCCATTTCGCGGCCAAGGGCAAAAACAAGGTTGCGGGCATTGTCCGATGAAAGGTCAACCTTGGCGGCAATAAGATTTGCACCGTTTATTTCCTTAGCGGAATTCAGTAAGGATTCTTTGATGCCGGCGACAACTTTTTTCCCTGCCGCCTCAAGCTCTCTCTGCAATTCGCGGTTTTGCTCCATAATGTTTTTCACGCCTTTAACAAGGTCTTTTTGGTTTTTCAGCAAGGCTTTCAACTCTTTTGCTTGTGCATTGAGCTTGCGATACTGCTCCTCGGCAGCTTCTCCCGTCAACGCCTCGATACGCCTTATTCCGGAGGCCACGGAGGTCTCGTGACGTATCACAAAAAAGCCAATCTCGCCGGTAGCTTCCACGTGTGTGCCGCCACAGAGTTCTATAGAGTCGCCAAAGCGTACCACGCGCACCAAATCGCCGTATTTCTCGCCGAAGAGCGACATGGCACCAAGTTCCTTTGCCTCGTCGAGCGGAATATCCTTGAAAAGTTGCTGCGGATGATTTGCCCGTATCATACTGTTTACCAACTTTTCCACCTTGTTGATTTCTTCATCTTCAAGCTTTTTGAAGTGCGAAAAGTCGAAGCGAAGATAATCTTCGGTAACTAACGAACCCTTTTGTTCCACATGCTTTCCAAGTACTTGGCGCAGAGCATAGTGCATAAGGTGTGTTGCCGAGTGATTGGCGGCGGTTTTGCGCCTTTTTTCCGTATCCACAAAAGCCTTGAAGGAGGCATTTAAATCGGAGGGTAATTTGTCGCACAAATGAATGATAAGGTTGTTTTCCTTAAAAGTATCGAGTACCTTAATGCGTTCTCCCTCAGGAGATTCAATATATCCCGTGTCTCCCACCTGTCCGCCGCTCTCGGCATAAAAGGGTGTGATATTGAAAACAAGATGAACAAGCTTTTTCCCCTTGCTTTTCACAATGCGGTATTTTGTGATAAGCACGGTAGTAGAAAGATGCTCGTAGCCCACAAACTCCTCAACATCGTCGTCGCGAAGGGTAATCATATCCGACGTTTCCACTGCCGCATCGGCTTTGGAACGGGCTTTCTGTTTTTTCATCTCTTCGTCGAACTCGCGTTTGGAAACCGAAAGGCCGTTTTCGCGTAATATCAATTCGGTAAGGTCAAAGGGAAATCCGTAAGTGTCGTAAAGTTCAAAAGCTTCGCTGCCTTTTACGGTTTTATATCCTTTTGATTTCAAGTCTTTTATAATCTTGCTCAAAAGGTTAAGGCCGTTGGCCAAGGTGCGGAGGAATGAGTTTTCTTCCTCGCTTATCACGTTTTTAATAAGCTCCCTGTTTTTCTTCAGTTCGGGATATTGTTCGCCCATTTGATTTACCAGCACGGGCAACAACTCGTTGATAAAAGCCTTTTCAAAACCCAGGAAGGTGTAACCGTAGCGTACGGCACGTCGCAAAATCCGGCGTATTACGTAGCCGGCTTTGTTGTTGGACGGCATCTGCCCGTCGGCTATGGCAAAAGCCACCGCGCGCAGGTGGTCGGCAATCACGCGCATGGCAACGTCCTTTTTCTCGTCTTTGCCGTAGGGCATCCCCGACATTGTGGCCAGAGCTTGTATCAGCGGTTGAAAAATATCAGTGTCGTAGTTGGAGGTCTTACCTTGAATAACCATGGCAAGACGCTCAAAGCCCATGCCCGTATCTATATGTTTCTGAGGCAGTTGTTCTAAGCTGCCGTCGGCTTTGCGGTTGTATTGTATGAAAACGAGGTTCCATATTTCTATTACCAAAGGATGGTCTTTGTTTACAAGAGTTTTGCCGTCAATTTTTCGCCTTTCTTCTTCGGGACGAATATCGATGTGTATTTCGGAACAGGGACCACAAGGCCCCACATCGCCCATTTCCCAGAAATTATCTTTTTTGGAGCCGTCGAGAATACGGTCTTCGGGAATCCATTTCTTCCAAAAATCATAGGCTTCCGTATCCTTTTCCATTTTGTCGGCTTTGTCGCCACCGAAGACGGTAACGTAAAGCCTGTCCTTTTCGATGCCGAACTCCTCGGTGAGCAACTCCCAGGCCCAAGCTATTGCCTCTTCCTTAAAATAATCGCCGAACGACCAGTTGCCCAACATCTCGAACATGGTGTGGTGATATGTGTCGTGTCCCACTTCTTCAAGGTCGTTGTGCTTTCCCGAGACACGCAGACATTTCTGAGTGTCGGCAATGCGTTTGTGCTTCGGCTTGCTGTGTCCCAGAAAATAATCCTTAAACTGATTCATGCCGGCGTTGGTAAACATCAGCGTCGGGTCGTCCTTTATCACCATTGGAGCCGATGGTACTATTTGATGATTTTTGCTTTTAAAAAAATCAAGAAATCTGCGTCTTATTTCGTTAGAATTCATATAATTGTCTATAAAATAATGATTCTCAATAATTTACACCAAAACAATCTTTAAATCTTTTTAAGATTTGAAAGAGGCTGCAAAGTTAATTTATTTAATTAGTTTTGCAGCCTGAAAGTAACGGATAATTATATGGCGAGACATAAATATAAAATCAACCCGCATACGCTTGAGTATGAAAAGATTAAATTAAGCTGGAAAGAGCGTTTGCACAAAGTTTTTTATTACACCTTGGCACTGTCGGCCTTCGCCGCCGTCGTTCTTTTTGTGGCATACAGCTATTTTCCCTCGCCCAAAGAAATCATGCTTCAGCGCGAAAATCAACAATATAAACTTCAGTTTGAACTTCTTGACCAAAAGGTCAATAAACTCACAAATGTTTTATCCGACCTTGAAGACAGAGACGACAATATCTATCGCACCATTTTCGAAGCCGAGCCCATTCCTAAGGAGAAAAGGCTTGCGGGCATAGGTGGCAGTGACCGTTATGCCGACTTGGAAGGATATGAAAACAGCAAAACCATAAAAAAGACCGCCGCTTTGATTGACCGTTTGAGCCGTCGTTTGTATATCCAAAGCAAGTCCTTCGACGATATCTACAAAATGGCCAAAAACAAGCAGAAAATGCTGGCTTCCATACCGGCTATTCAACCTGTTTCCAATAAAGACTTGAAACGCATTGCATCGGGTTTCGGCTATCGTATCCATCCCATTTACAAGACATGGCGAATGCACACCGGCATGGATTTTACGGCTCCCGTGGGCACGCCTATCTACGCCACCGGCGACGGAGTGGTTATAAAACCCAAATCGCGCATGAGCGGCTACGGCAAGGTGGTGGTAATAGACCACGGTTACGGCTATCAAACGCTCTATGCCCACTGCAGCAAGATTTTGGTAAAACCCGGACAGAAGGTAAAACGCGGACAGATAATAGCTTACGTGGGCAACACGGGAGTTTCCACAGGACCTCATGTGCATTACGAAGTTCGTAAAAACGGCCATCCGGTAAACCCCGTTAACTATTTCTACCAGGACCTCAGCCCCGAAGAATATGAGAAAGTCATCGAAATAAGCTCGCGGGCTAATCAGTCGATGTCGTGAGGGGGCTGTCTTTTTCTTTCAGCAAGTTATAGATTGCTTTCACAGGAAGCGTTTCGGCTTCTCCTTTTTGAATTTCATCCAAACGACGAATAATCTCCTCTTTTTCTTCTTCGTAAAGAATAGGCTCTTTATTTTCCGTTATTCCGCACATCACTATTTCCCCCTCTTCACCGGATAAAGCAAAAACATCTTATGTATTGTCCTCGACAAA
>CAZPGC010000110.1:0-4782 GCA_964585875.1 uncultured Prolixibacteraceae bacterium
TCATTCATCCATCCATTCAATCTTTCAACCATTTTCACAATTTAGAGCAATTTTAATTAAAAAAATTATCTGTAATTATTTGATTTATAGGAATTAAAAAATACATTCCAAAAAACTGCATAATATTATTGTTAATTATCGATAAATAGGGACTTGACAAAGAAAAATATTAGTAATTTCGCACGACTTGAATAATTGTGGTTATAAATAGAACCACTTAAATTTTAGATAGTTACAAATGTTCTTTGGGATTGATTACCGGTCTTGAAGGCTTAAATTTTAATAATTATGGCAAAGAAAAATTTTATTACTTGCGAGGGTAACTATGCTGCTGCCTACATTGCTTATATGTTTAGCGAAGTAGCTGCCATTTACCCCATTACGCCATCGTCGGATATGGCGGAGTATGTCGATCAATGGGCTGCTCACGGTAAAAAGAATATATTCGGCAACACGGTTACCGTTTCCGAAATGCAATCAGAGGGTGGAGCCTCGGGTGCCGTTCACGGCTCTCTGCAGTCGGGTGCTCTTACTTCCACCTTCACGGCTTCTCAAGGTTTGCTCCTTATGATACCGAATATGTACAAAATCTCTGGCGAGCTTCTGCCCGGCGTTTTCCACGTCAGTGCACGTTCCATCGCCGCTCAGGCTTTGTCGATTTTCGGTGACCACAGCGATGTTATGGCAACACGTCAAACCGGTTTCGCCATGCTTGCTACCGGAAGTGCTCAGGAGATTATGGATATTGCGGGAATAGCGCACCTTGCCGCTATCAAAACCCGTGTTCCTTTCCTTCATTTCTTCGACGGTTTCCGTACCTCTCACGAAATTATGAAGGTGGAAGCCATGGATCAGGATGAGATTGCCAAGCTGCTCGATTGGGATGCCGTTAAGCGCTTTAAACACAATGCTTTAAATCCTGAAAATCCTGTAACAAGGGGAACTGCACAAAACCCGGATATTTTCTTCCAAGCACGTGAGGCTGCCAATCCTTACTACGAAAATATTCCCGATGTTGTTGAGGAATATATGCAGGAAATTAAGAAAATCACAGGTCGCGAGTATCATCCCTTTACTTATTACGGTGCCGAAGATGCCGAAAACATCATCGTTGCCATGGGCTCGGTTACTCATACCATCGAGGAGGTGATTGATTATGCCAACGCACACGGTAAAAAATACGGTGTGATAGCCGTTCATCTCTACCGTCCTTTCTCGGAGAAATACTTTATGAAAGTATTGCCGAAAACGGTTAAGCGTATAGCTGTTCTCGACAGAACAAAAGAGCTTGGCGCTAACGGTGAACCTCTTTACCTCGACGTAAGAGATTTGTTCTACGACAAAGAAAACAAACCCATGATTATCGGCGGTCGTTACGGCTTAAGCTCCAAAGACACAACGCCGGCAATGATACTGTCCGTTTATCAAAACCTTGAGGCTAAAGAGCCTAAAAAACATTTCACGGTAGGTATTGTCGATGATGTTACAAATCTGTCTTTACCGTTGCTTCCCGAAATCAACGTTTCGAAACCCGGTACTTTTGAAGCCAAATTCTATGGTCTCGGCGCCGACGGTACTGTGGGAGCAAACAAAAACTCCATTAAAATTATCGGTAACAACACCGACAAATATGCTCAGGCGTATTTTGCTTACGACTCCAAAAAGTCAGGAGGTTTTACAACCTCGCATCTTAGATTCGGTGACCACCCGATTAATTCGCATTACCTTGTAAATCAACCTGATTTTGTGGCATGTCATGTGCCGGCATATCTCGAAAAATATGATATGCTTGCCGGTTTGAAAGACGGTGGCTCCTTCTTGCTCAACAGCATTTGGGACGAAGAAACTACCAAAGAGCGTCTGCCCAACAGCTTTAAAAAGTATATGGCGGAACATAATATCAATTTCTACATCATAAATGCCACTGAAATTGCCAAGAAAATAGGTTTGGGCAACCGTACCAACACCATCATGCAGTCGGCCTTCTTTAAAGTGTCGGAGGTTATTCCTTACGATTTGGCGGTGAAAGAAATGAAAGCTGCCATTGAGAAAACCTACGGCCGCAAAGGAGAGAACATCGTTAAGATGAACTACGAAGCCGTTGATGCCGGTGCCGGCGTTAAGAAGGTTAAAGTGCCTGCCGAGTGGGCTAATCTCGAAGTTGTTGAAGGTTCGGAAGAAAGAAATGTTCCGGATTTTGTAAAACATGTTGTTGACGTTATAAACGCACAAAAAGGCGACATTTTGCCTGTTTCCACATTCAAAGGAGCCGAAGACGGCACCTTCCCCAACGGGATGGCGGCTTATGAAAAACGCGGTGTTGCCGTTGACGTTCCGCAGTGGACGGGTGACACATGTACACAGTGTAACCAATGTGCATATGTTTGTCCTCACGCTTGTATCCGTCCTTTCCTTATCACCGACGAGGAGGCAGAGAATGCTCCCGAAGGTACCGAAATGGTTCAAGGCAAAGGCCCCATCAAAGAGTACAAATACCGCATTCAGGTTTCTGTTCTCGATTGTACGGGTTGCGGCGTTTGCGTAGAGGTTTGTCCTTCGAAGCCCAAGTCGCTTGAGATGAAGCCTTTGGGTGATATGCTCGATGAGGTTGACCGTTGGAATTATATGCACGACAAAGTCGGTTATAAGGAAGACGTTGTCGATAAGTTCAAAAACGTCAAAAACTCGCAGTTTGCACAGCCGCTCTTTGAATTTTCGGGAGCATGTGCCGGTTGTGGTGAGACACCTTATATAAAAGCCGCCACACAGTTGTTCGGCGAGCGCATGATGATTGCCAATGCTACAGGATGTTCTTCAATATACGGAGGGACGGCACCTTCGACACCTTATTGCGCCAACCAAGAGAGCGGCAAAGGTCCTGCTTGGGCAAACTCTCTCTTTGAGGATAATGCCGAATACGGCTATGGTATGGCAATAGGTGTTACCAAGATTCGCGAAGGTCTTGCCATAAAGATGAAAGAGGCTATGGATTCGGATATTTCGCCGGAGACAAAAGCCGCAATGCAAGAGTGGCTTGACGGAATGGATGATGCCGTGAAGTCGGAAGAAGCCACCGAGAAACTTATTCCTTTGTTGGAAAAAGAAAACAACGCTCTTGCGACTCATATACTTGACAACAAACACTACCTGATTAAAAAATCCGTGTGGATTATCGGTGGTGACGGTTGGGCATACGACATTGGTTACGGCGGATTAGACCACGTGATAGCCTCCGGCGAGGATGTAAATATTTTGGTGCTCGACACTGAAGTTTATTCCAACACCGGTGGACAAGCTTCGAAGGCTTCTACCACAGGACAAGTTGCCAAATTTGCCGCTTCGGGTCGTCATATTCGCAAGAAATCGCTTGCCCAGATGGCTATGACCTACGGTTATGTGTATGTAGCTCAGGTATCTATGGGTGCCAGCCAGTCGCAATTCTTCAAGGCTTTGAAAGAGGCGGAAGCCTACAAAGGCCCCTCGGTTATCATAGCGTATTCGCCTTGTATTGCCCACGGTTTGCGTAACGGAATGAACCACGCCGAAGACGAGGAGAAATTTGCCGTTCAGTCGGGATATTGGCAGACTTTCCGCTATAATCCTATGCTTGAAGAGGAAGGTAAAAACCCGATGATTATGGATATGAAAGAGCCCGATTGGACTTTATTCCAACAGTTTTTGGATAACGAAGTTCGTTTTGTCTCGTTGAAAAAGGCCTTCCCCGAGCAAGCCGAGAAACTTCAAAAACAAGCCTTGGCAGATGCCAAATGGCGTTACTATCACCTTAAACAACTGGCTGATATGGAGCCGATTAACCTTGATTAAGGACATAGGTTCGATTATAAAAATAAGCCGTGGAGTTTTCTCTGCGGCTTTTTTTATGATTTGTGATTTATGGTAATGGTTTAATGTGTGGGGTGCGTGTAAATTTTCGGTAAGGGGGAGTTGTTTTGGGAAGGAGGAAAAGGGAAATACCAAAAAAAGATGGCCAAAGAAATGAAGATGGAATTCGTGAAGGGGCCAGGGGAGAGCGTGCGGTAGGGATGGAAGCGGCAGCCTGCTGCACCCAAAGTCGATGTGGAGTAGCGTCGGCAAGAGCGACCTTGGGAGCTCCTTGCAGCGCTTACGGAACACGGCTTTGGGTGTAGGAGCTATAGCGGACAGCCCGTTAAACCGCCATAGAAATCATTCATTTCGAAATTTAGCTTAAATTTGTGGCATAAACAAAATTTGCAGACTTATGAAAAAGGTTTTATGGACTATCGTTGTGCTGGTTTTGCTGGCGCTGGGTTTTGGGTTTAAGTATTTGATAGACAGGGCTCCCATTTTTACGGGTTATGCTGCCAAGGAGGTGGCTTCGACGCTTTTTGTGGACGGGCGCGACTTTGAAAGTGTTAAGGAAAACGACATAAATTTTTCGTTGATTCCGCTGTCGGATATTAGGGTTGACAGTGCTGAGAAGGCTGTTTACACGAATTTTATCGGTTTTGCCAAGCAGAAGGCTGTGTGGCGCGAGGGCTTGGGCTGTGCTTTGATTGCCGATGGCGACGAGGAGTATGCGCGATCGATGAAAACGACGGTGAAGCCGCTGCCGGAAAATCCGGAGGAGGTGCTGTGGCCAACGGGCGACAAGATGCGGGATACGGTGTTGTCGCGCGTGGATTATGCCAAGATGCGTGCCGCTATCGACAGTGCCTTGAATGAAGGCAGGACGCGTGCGGTGGTGGTGGCTGTGGACACTTTGGTGATGTTTGAGAAGTATGCCGATGGTTTTGACAAGGA
>CAZPGC010000110.1:4882-9098 GCA_964585875.1 uncultured Prolixibacteraceae bacterium
GAGTTTCCGCCCGATTCGGTGTGGTATTATTCTTCGGGCACAACTAACATTATTTCGTTGATAATCAGGCGTATAATAGGTGATGACCAAGCTTATTGGGATTTTCCGAGGAAGGCTCTTTTCAACAAAATAGGTATGCGCTCGGCGATAATAGAGACCGATGCGGCGGGTAATTTTGTGGGCTCGTCGTATATTCAGGCTACGCCGCGCGATTATGCACGTTTCGGCTTGCTTTATCTGCAAAACGGCATTTGGGGCAAGGACACCATATTGCCGCAGGGATGGGTTGATTATACCCGTGAGGAAGCACCCGGCTCGCAGGGAAAATATGGTGCTCAATTTTGGTTGAACAAGTCCGGCAGCGAGTTGCCTGACGCCCCGCGCGACATATACTATTGTGACGGTTTCAACGGACAGCGTATCTACATTGTGCCCTCAAAACGATTGGTTATCGTGAGAATGGGGCTGTCGAAACACGGCGAGTTTGATTACAATAAATTCGTTACATCCATTCTGGATGCGGTGAATTAAAGCTGTGTTTTTCGGGTAAAAGCCTATTGCTTAGCAATTCCGGGTTTGCATTTTCAGTTCACTATTTCGGATTCCGAAATAATAATATCCATGCCTATATCGTATTTATCGATAGGTACTGTGTCGAACAGTTGGAAGTCGAAACAGATGCCTGCCTTTGGAGCCGTGCTGCTTTTTAACAATCTGTCGTAGAAGGCTTTACCTCTTCCAAGGCGGTTTTTGTTTCGGTCGAATGCCACGCCCGGGACAACGATTAAATCTATGGTGTCGAGTTCGGTAAAGGGTTTGCCCGAGGGTTCGGGAATTCCGAAACGTTTGTCAGGCACCATATTTTCAACTCCGGTAAAATTCTTTATCAGAAGATTATCGCCGTCAATTACGGGCAGAAGTATGGTTTTTGTTTTATGCCAGCGTTCCACAAACTCGTGTGTATGGACTTCGTCGGACATAGACCAATAGGCCATAATGATTTTGGCCCGGCGGAATTGCACAAGAGATTCCAGATTTTTTATCACAGCCGTCGATTTGTCAATAAGTTGGGTAGCGGTAAATTGTGATTTCAGCGCCTTTACATGTTTTCTCAGCTCTTGTTTGTTCATAATTTACTCGATATCAATTGAAAAAGGGAGCCGTGCTTGAATGTTATCTTTTGAGTTAAGCAGTTTTACGAGTTCGATATAATTGTCCAAAAGGGGAGATTGTTCTTTAACAAAAGATTCAACAGAGACCTTACCGTTCAGCTTGTCCACAAATTGGTCGATGGGATTTTTAAGTTTGGGCAGCTCTTTTATCTTATAATCTTGAATATTTGCCAGTTGCGCCGCATCTTTAATGGCGTCATCAATGCCCCCAAGCTTATCGACCAAGCCGATTTTGATGGCATCGGTGCCGGACCAAACCCTGCCTTGTCCTATGGAATCGACACGGGCTTTGGTCATATTTCTGCCGTCGGCAACGTGCGTGATAAAAGTCTGGTAAATAAGGTCAATCATATTTCTTATGACCTCTGTTTGATAAGGAGTTAAAGGCTTAACGGTTGAATAGATATCTGCATTTCGGGCCGTTTTCACCCCGTCGAAAGTTATTCCGAGTTTGTCGTTAAGAAGATGTTGAAGGTTGGGAATCATACCGAAAACACCTATGGAGCCTGTGATAGTATTGGGTTGTGCGTAGATCTTATCGGCAAGGCAAGAGATATAGTAACCGCCTGAGGCAGCCAAATCGCCCATTGAAACCACAAGAGGTTTTACTTCCTTGGTGAGTATCAATTCCCGATAGATGATTTCGGAGGCCTGAGCGCTGCCGCCGGGGGAGTTAACCCTGAAGACAACAGCTTTCACGGCCGAATCCTCCCTTGCTTTTCTTATGGCTTTGCAAAGTCGCTTACTGCCTATTGTTTGGTCGTCGCCTTCGCCGGCGACAATTTCTCCTTGCGCGTAAATGACGGCAATTTTGTTTCTTGCTTTTCTGTTTGCAGGTCTTAGGGTTTTGCTGTATTTGGCTAATGTTATGAACTTCAGCTTTTTATTGTTGGGGGTTCCGGTAAGTGTTCTCAGCTTTGCCCTAATGTCATTTGAATAGGCTAGACTGTCAACAAGACCCGCTTTGAGGGCGGTGAAGGCGTTGTAACCTGTGAGATTATCGGCATATTTTTGCAGAGTTTCGGTAGAGATATTTCGGCTTCGGGAAATATTATTCAGCATATTGTTCCAGAGAGCACCGAGGAAAACTTTGGTTTGCTCTCTGTTGGCTTCGCTCATGTGGTCAAGCATAAAAGGCTCCACGGCTGATTTGAATTTATTGCCCGGCCCGCGTATTATCTGCATATCTACATCGAGTTTATCCATTGCATTTTTGAAAAAGGTGATTTGGGCGTTGAAACCACGGAAGTCAACAACGCCAAGGGGATTCAGGTAAATTTTATCGGCTGCCGTGGAAAGATAATAAGCTTTCTGATTGTAATTTTCGCCGTATGCAATAATAAACTTTCCCGATTTTTTGAAATTCAACAATTCGTTGCGGATTTCTTCGAGGGTAGCCAAACCGGCTCCGGTGAATATGCCAGCATCGAGATATATTCCCTTGATTCTGATGTCGTTTTTTGCAGCTTTTATGGCGGCTTTAATCTTGTTAAGCCCCTGTATTTCATCGTTATCGCCTAAGCCATATTCGCTCATCACATCGAGAGGCTGCCGCTCGGTGATTATCTTGGTGAGGTCGAGTTTCAAAATGGAATTGCTTTTCACCGTAATAGGCTCCTTTTGAGATAGAGAGGATACAATCCCGATGAAAATAAACAGGAAGATAACAAAGGTCAAAATAATGCCGATGACCGTGGCGAGGATATTTTTCAGAAAGTTCATAATTATTTGGTTTTAAATTAGATAATCAATAAAATTAAGACTGTTTAATTTTCTCAAAGTTACAATTTTTTTAGGAACGCAGATAACAATCAAAGTATTACTTTTGCACCTTTAAGTATTTATGATGAACAAAGCCGTATTGTTATTGGGAGGTAATATGGGTAATCGTTTCCATAATTTGGAAACGGCTTGCAAGATGTTGCAATCCGAAGCGGGAAGTATAGTGAAAGCATCATCGTTTGTGGAAAGCGAACCTTGGGGTTTTGATGATTCGCGATATTTCTTGAACCAAGTGGTGGTTTTGGAGACTCGATTTTCGCCCGAAGACTTGTTGTTGAAATTACACGAAATTGAAAATGAGTTGGGAAGAAAAAGGACGGGTAAACAATACAGTTCGCGAACTATGGATATCGATATTTTATATTTCAACACTGATGTTGTGGATAGCGAGGCCTTGACAATACCTCATAAGCACCTGCATAACAGGCTGTTTACCATGCTTCCCTTGGCAGAGATTGAACCGGATTATGTTCATCCTATTTTTGGGAAGACAAACAGGGAATTATTGGCTGCGTGTGAAGATAAATCCAAAGTTAAATTATTGAACGGTGAAAGAGTCACTTTATAAATTTATAGCCATAGAAGGGAATATAGGGGCAGGGAAGACCTCCCTTGCCCGTTTGCTTGCGGATGATATGAATGCGCGCTTGATTTTGGAAGAGTTTGAGGACAACTCCTTTCTTCCGAAATTCTACAAAGACCCCGAGCGTTATGCCTTTCCTTTGGAGCTTTCCTTTTTGGCCGAGCGTTACCTGCAGTTGAAAGAGACCCTTTCCAACAGGGACTTATTCAAACCATTTACCATTTCGGATTACTTGGTTTCCAAGTCGCTGATATTTGCACGCAAAACATTGCAAAGCGATGAATATAATCTTTATAAAAAACTTTTTGAGATAATACACCAAAGCATTCCCAAGCCCGATTTGTTTGTTTTTTTACATGTGAACATCGAAAATTTACAGCGCAATATAAAAAAGCGGGGTAGGGAATACGAACAGGAAATCACCGATGAGTATTTACAATCCATCCAAGAAAGCTACTTCGATTATATAAAGCAACAAGCCGGGATGAGGATTTTGATTATTGATACCAATAATCTTGATTTTGTGAACAACAGGCAAGATTACGACACAATAAAATCAATCATTTTCAGGGATTATTCCGTTGGAATTCATAGGATTACACCATAGATAATTGACTTGTAAATTAAGAAGCACTTTTCCGTTGGTTTGTAAAAAACAAAAATTAGGAAATAAAAAAAG
>CAZPGC010000111.1:0-9054 GCA_964585875.1 uncultured Prolixibacteraceae bacterium
GATTTCAGCATGAGCGTAACGAAGTAATTGGCGTTTTCTTATAGCCACTAATTATATAAAATCTTCGGCATCTTCACCATATTCGCCCTGCATAAGCTCCTCAATCTCATCCGGTTCTACCGGAAAATCGGCCATAAGGTCAATGGGCTCGTCGGCAACCACCATGTCCGTTTCTATGCGAATTCCTATTTCCTCTTCGGGGATATAAAGCCCGGGCTCGCAAGTAAGCACCATGCCTTTTTCAAAAGGAGTCTGCTTGGTGCCCATATCGTGTACGTCGAGACCGAGGAAATGCGAGGTGCCGTGCATAAAATATTTGAAATAAGGCGGGTTTTCTCCTTTGTGATTCTCGATTTCGCCATAGGACAGAAGTCCCAATTCAATCATTTTCTCTTGCATCCACTCACCGACTTGCTTGTTGATGTTGTCGATGGTGTTGCCCGGCACATAAAGTTTTTTCGCACGATGAAATACATCCAACACGGCTTCGTAACACTCTTTCTGTCGCGGAGTAAACTTGCCCGAAACAGGTATGGTTCGACTGCAATCGGCGGCGTAGTTACCATACTCCGCACCGAAATCCATAAGCACCAATTGGCACTCTTTCAGCATTTTATCATTATCAATGTAATGAAGAATGCAGGCGTTTTCGCCCCCCGCAACAATGGGATGATAGGCGTGACCGGTGGCCGCATTTCTTAGAAATTCGTAGGTGATTTCGGCCTCCACCTCATATTCCGTCATACCGGGTCTAATGGTGTCGAGCACTCGCAAATAGGCTTTTTTTGTTATCCTCACGGCCTCCTTAATCATTGCCAACTCTTCCTCGCTTTTCACCACACGCAACTTTTGCATAAGCGGGAAAAGCCTTTGATAATCGGCCCCCGGGTATTTTTCCATCAGCTCGCGTGCCTTCCTCAAATTGGCATAGGGCACTTCGGTCTCGAATTTTGCATATTCGTTTTGCCAGGTGAAAACGCTGTCGGTATTTTTCATAAAATTTTCCGTTTCTTTTTCCAACTCGTCAAGCCAAAAAACCTCATCTATCCCCGAAATTTTTGCAGCGTCATTTAAAGTGTATTTCTTGCCATACCAAATAACCTGATTTTTGTCAGTTTTTTTAATGAAAAGCGCACAATGAGGGTTTGAATCGGCTCTTTCTTTCTTCAAAAAAAATACCGATTCCTCTTGGTCGATACCCGTCAAATAGAAAAAATCGGAGTTTTGCCTGAAGCGAAAAAATTGGTCTCCATTGCGAGGAAATTCGTCGGCAGAAAACAACACAACGAGCGAATTATCAGGTAGTTGTGCTGCCAGTCTTTCTCTGTTTCGTTTAAAAAATCCGGAGGGAATTTGTTTATATTTCATATCGATATCTCCTTGTTTGATGTATTTTTCAAAAGTAAGCTTTTGACGTCGTTAACGGAAAAATAAAAGCAATTTAGAACAAATATAAATTAGGCGCTTCAAAGGCTCAGCACCATAAAAAAACTACATTTGCAAGCCTCGGAATTTAACGTGATTTTTGATAAACATTAAATAATTAACAAATTAAATGTATGAGTAATTCAGTAGTACGTTACGCGTCTATAACCAAAAAGGTGACAATGTCCTTAATAGGATTGTTTCTCGCCGTGTTTTTGGTTGTGCATCTGTCGATAAACCTGCTGTTGCTAAAAGGTGACGGCGGAGAAGCATTTTCGGCAGCTGCGGAATTTATGGGAACGAACTTTTTCATTCAAATTTTCGAAAAGGTCTTGTTCCTTGCCTTCATAGTGCATATTCTGCTGGGCATCTTCTTGTGGTGGGTAAACCTGCAGTCGCGTCCGGTAAAATATGTGAAACCCAACGTGTCGAAGACATCAGCCGGCTCAAAGTATATGATACACACCGGCGCGATTGTTTTCATCTTTCTCATTCTCCACTTTCTAAATTTTTATCTGGTAAAGATTGGAGTTGTTGCCGTTCCCCAAGGAGCCAACGGCAAGCATGATTTTTACAACATGGCTATCATGCTGTTTTCAAACACGTGGTATTCAATTGTTTACATCATAGCTTTCATCGCTCTGGGGATTCATCTTAACCACGCCATTCAATCCGGATTTCAATCCATGGGTTGGGAACACAGCAAATACACACCTTTTGTAAAAGGCTTCAGCACCTTTTATGCAATTGTCATTGCTGTAGGATTTTCCATTATTCCGCTTGTTTTCCTGTTTACCAAATAAGCGGGATTGAGGATTTTATTAACATTAAAAATGTAAGAAAATGACTAAATTAAATTCAAAAGTTCCTGAAGGACCATTGGCTGAAAAGTGGACGAGATATATCGACGAGCAAAAGCTTGTAAACCCTGCCAATAAGAGAAAATTAGACATCATCGTTGTGGGGACGGGTTTGGCCGGCGCCAGTGCTGCCGCAAGTTTTGCGGAGCTGGGCTACAAGGTGAAATCGTTCTGCTATCAGGACAGCCCTCGCCGCGCACACTCCATAGCAGCCCAAGGCGGTATCAACGCTGCCAAAAACTACCCCAACGACGGCGACAATATTTACCGTTTGTTTTACGACACCATCAAAGGCGGCGACTACCGCTCACGCGAAGCCAACGTTTACCGCTTGGCACAGGTGTCGAATAATATCATCGACCAATGTGTGGCTCAAGGTGTACCCTTTGCACGCGAATACGGCGGCTTGCTCGACAACCGCTCTTTCGGAGGCGCTCAGGTGTCGCGTACCTTTTATGCCCGCGGTCAAACCGGACAACAGCTGCTGCTGGGCGCCTATTCGGCCTTGAGCAGACAAATTAAAAAAGGAAACGTAAAATTATACCCGCGTCGCGACATGCTCGACGTGGTGCTCATCGACGGCAGAGCTCGCGGCATTATCACCCGCAACCTCGTTACCGGCGAGATAGAGCGTCATGCCGCACATACCGTTGTTTTGGCAACCGGCGGCTACGGCAACGTTTTCTTCCTGTCAACCAACGCCATGGGCTCCAACGTGACTCCCGTATGGAGTGCATATAAAAAAGGTGCTTACATGGCCAACCCCTGCTTCGTTCAAATTCATCCCACTTGTATTCCCGTCCACGGCGACTTCCAGTCCAAGTTGACGCTTATGAGCGAGAGCTTGCGTAACGACGGCAGAATTTGGGTACCCAAAAACAAAGAAGATGTTGAGAAAGTACGCAAGGGCGAAATCAGACCTCGCGACATCAAGGAAGAAGACCGCGACTATTATCTGGAACGTCGTTATCCCGCCTTTGGCAACCTCGTGCCTCGTGATGTGGCTTCGAGAGCCGCCAAAGAGCGCTGCGATGCCGGCTACGGCGTAGGCCCCACCGGCTTGGCCGTTTTCCTCGACTTCAGCGAAGCCATTGGACGCCTCGGTAAAGAAGTGGTTGAAGCCCGCTACGGCAACCTTTTCCAAATGTATGAAAAGATTACCGACGACAATCCCTACGAAACACCGATGATGATTTATCCGGCCATTCACTATTCCATGGGCGGCCTTTGGGTTGACTATGAATTGATGACCACCATCCCCGGCCTTTACGCTCTCGGCGAAGCCAACTTCTCCGACCACGGCGCCAACCGCCTCGGAGCCTCGGCTCTTATGCAAGGTCTTGCCGACGGTTACTTCGTGATTCCCAACACCATAGCCAACTATTTGGCCGATCAGATTCACGTGCCGCGTTTCACAGGCAACGAGCCCGAATTTGAAGAAGCCGCCAAAGGCGTTCAGGAAAAACTCGACAAGCTGATGGCCGTAAAAGGCACCAAGTCCGTTGACTCTTTCCACAAACGCTTGGGGCATATCATGTGGGAATACGTGGGTATGGCACGAAATGCCGAAGGCTTGAAAAAAGCACTCGAAGAAATTCCCAAACTGCGTGAAGAGTTCTGGAAAGACGTGCGCATTCCGGGAGGACAAAAAGAGTATAACCCCGAGTTGGAAAAAGCACATCGCGTTGCCGACTTCCTCGAACTCGGAGAGCTTATGGCTCGCGACGCTCTCAACCGCGAAGAATCCTGCGGAGGTCATTTCCGCGAGGAATATCAAACCGAAGGAGGCGAAGCCCTGCGTAACGATAAAGACTACATGTATGTAGCCGCGTGGGAATACAAAGGCGACGACAAAACGCCCGAGTTGCACAAAGAGCCTTTGCAATATGAAAACATTGAAGTTAAAGTAAGAAACTATAAATAAGGAGGAATAATCATGGATTTAACATTAAAAATATGGCGTCAGGCCAATGCCAAAGCCAAAGGAAAAATGGTTGAATATAAAGTTTCCGATATTTCTCCGGATAGTTCATTCTTTGAAATGTTGGACGTTCTCAATCAGCAACTTATAGAGAAAGGCGAAGACCCTGTAGCATTCGACCACGACTGCCGCGAGGGTATTTGCGGAACTTGCAGCTTGTATATCAACGGTCGTCCACACGGACCGGACCACGCCGTAACTACCTGCCAGTTGCATATGCGCAAATTCAAAGACGGCGACACCATTTACATTGAGCCGTGGCGCGCCAAGCCTTTCCCCATTATCAAAGACCTCATTGTTAACCGTGGCGCTTTCGACGAGATAATCCAAGCCGGCGGTTATGTTTCGGTTAACACCGGCGGGGTGCCCGATGCCAACGCCATTCCCATTGCCAAGCACGATGCCGACTTGGCTATGGATGCCGCCGCATGTATCGGCTGCGGTGCCTGCGTTGCCACTTGTAAAAACGCTTCGGCTATGCTCTTTGTGGCTGCCAAAGTATCGCAATTTGCTCATCTGCCGCAAGGTAAGATTGAGGCAAAACGCCGTGTGCAAGCCATGGTGGCCAAAATGGACGAGCTGGGCTTCGGCAACTGCTCCAACACTTACGCTTGCGAACAAGAGTGTCCCAAGGAAATTTCTGTTTCCAACATCGCTAAGATGAACAGGGAATTTCTTGCCGCCAAGCTCTGTGCCGATGTTAACGAATAAAAACAACACCAACACTCAAAAAAAGCTCCCGCTTGCGGGGGCTTTTTTTTTGTTGCGGGATATTAAAAAAATATACTTTTGCCCGCTTTTTCACGAAGGGTTATTTTCCTTTTGTTTTGATTTATATTTGTAAGTCCGTTTAAAAATACAAACGGAATAATAATTTTAAAATATTGATATTATGGCATTTATAGTAAAAGAGAAAATATTCTCAAAAGACTGGTTTAAGGCTTATTCTCTCATTCTCGCAGGCACCTTCATAATGGCCGTGGGTTATGTTTTGTTTATCAGCCCTTACAAATTTGCTCCGGGCGGCGTTTACGGTATCGCCATTGTTTTGCACCACCTTTTGGGTTGGCACATAGGTTTGACGGGGCTTGCAATGGATATTCCGTTGACAATCATAGGCTTTATGGTTTTGGGACCGCGTTTCGGGGCCAAGACCATCCTTGGTTTCGTAATGCTTTCGGTGTGGATAACCCTACTTGAGTATCTCTATGGTTACGAGGCCTTTGTAAGCGGACAGCCGCTTTTGAGTGCCATTTACGGGGGCGTGCTCGTGGGTCTGGGACTCGGTATGGTTTTCAAGTCGAAAGCCACCTCCGGAGGCTCCGACATCATAGCTATGATTATAGCAAAATATACCAAACTACCTCTGGGACAGCTTATGATTTATGTCGATTCAGCCATTGTGCTGGTGGGGTGGATAGCCTTTAAAGACCCTCTTATCCCTTTGATTTCGTGGGTGATAATCTTTATCACCGGCAAGGTTGTGGATGTGGTGCTGGAGGGTATCAACTACGACAAAACCCTCTTTATCATCTCGGAAAAACACGATGAAATACGTCATAAAATTATCAAAGACCTCAACAGGGGCGGCACGGCAATACGAGGAAAAGGCTTGTTTAACGACAAAGAAAAAACGATTCTTTTCACTGTGGTAAACAGACGTGAACTCGCTATGCTTCAAGACTTTGTGCACAAGATAGACCCTCAAGCTTTTCTTACCGTAATAGATGCCAACGAAGTTTTGGGAAACGGTTTTAAATCGCTGAAAGATAAGGTTGGAGCATAAAATCCGGCAGCGACAAAATTTAATGTAAATTTGCCTTTGGAAACACGCTGCCTGTTTCAAAAATATTTTCCTGTTTGCAAAAATTATTTTTGAAAGCGGCACATCGTTAAAACACCGGTTTTGAAGAAGTTAGACAGTTTTATCATAAAGTCGTATTTGGGGCCTTTTGTGCTCACTTTTTTTATTTCCCTTTTTGTATTGCTGATGCAATTTCTGTGGAAATATGTGGATGACTTTGTGGGTAAAGGCTTCGATATCAGCGTGATAGCCGAGCTTATGTTTTATGCTTCCGCCACCTTTGTGCCCATGGCCCTGCCTTTGGCTATCCTGCTTTCTTCGCTGATGTTATTCGGCAATTTGGGCGAAAACTACGAATTGGCTGCCATCAAATCGTCGGGAATTTCCCTGAGGCGCATTCTCCGCCCTTTGGTTTACATAGTCATATTAATCTCCATTACGGCCTTCTATTTTTCCAACAACATCTTGCCCGTTGCCAATCTGAAATTCCGCACCCTGCTCCACGATGTGCGACAGAAAAAACCTGCTGTGCAAATCGAAGCCGGCGTTTTTTATTCGGAGATAAACAACTTTGTGATAAAAATAGGAAAAAAAGACCCCGATGGTGTAACTATCTACGACATAATTATTTACGACCATACTGCAGATAACGGTAACACCAACGTTACCATTGCCGAGAAGGGCAAAATGGAAATGTCGGCCGACAAACATTACCTCGTTTTCACTCTTTACAACGGTTTTAACTACGACGAAAACCTGCAAAAACAAGGTAAATTCAAATACGAAACGTACCCCATGCAGCGCACCTCTTTCAAAAAGGAGATACGACGCATTGATTTGTCGGACTTCGATTTCAAAAAATCCGACGGCTCCATCTTTCGTAACAACTACGAAATGATGAACATAAAACAACTGAGATATTACCACGACAGCCTTGTGGTAACTCTCGACACTGCCGAGCAGCGTTTCAAAAGATATGTGTATGAGGATTTGGCTTTTTTAAGGCTTTACGAAAGAACGCGAAATGATACAAGTAGAACACAAGTTGCTGAAAAAAAGCCTGTTGTGCAAAAAAAAGAAAAACCTGTGAGCCCCGAAAAGCCGGTAAAAAAGCTTAAGCTGAAGGAGAAAATCCGGGGTCTTTTTTTAGAAAGGAAGAATAAAAAGCAAGAAAAAAAGGCTGTGGCTCAAAGCAAAAAATCACTGCCTGTTTTCGACACGCTTAAACCTTTCAACGACACCATTATTTACAATTTCGATTATGCCACAGCCGCCCGTATTCTCAACTCGGCACTGGTGCAAGCCCGAAACGTAAGCTATCATTCCGATTTCATACAGCAAAATATGGAGGCAAAGAAAAAAATGATTGCCAAGCACGAAATAGAGTTTAATCGCAAATTCACCCTTTCGCTTGCCTGCTTGCTCTTTTTCTTCATTGGAGCTCCTCTCGGCGCCATCATACGCAAAGGCGGTTTGGGCACGCCTCTGGTAATGTCAATCATACTATTCGTCATTTATTACATCTTTGCCATTATCGGTGAAAAGTCGGCTAAAGAGCTGGTAATGACGCCTTTCTGGGGCATGTGGCTCTCGTCGATTATCTATATTCCCTTGGGCATCTTTTTGACATACAAAGCCACTGCCGACGCTCCCTTGCTCGACAGGGAGTTTTACATAAAAATTTACAACAAAATCATAAAACTCTTGCCGTCGTTCAAATGGTTAAAAAGCTGAAAATACTGCAACTGTCGAACAAAGCGCCATATCCCCCGAAGGACGGCGGAGCCATTAGCATCAACAACGTGACTTTTGAGTTGCTCGCTGCAGGGCACGATGTTAAAGTGCTGTCTGTCAACACTCACAAGCATTTTACCGAGGTGAAAAGTCTTCCCGAGGACTATGTGAAAAAAACCGGCATCGAGTTTATTTTTGTGGACACTCGTGTAAAACCCTTGCAGGCCGCACTTAATTTGTTTGGCAAAAGGTCCTACAATATCGTCAGGTTTTTTTCGGCTGATTTTGCAAAAAGACTGAGTGAAATTTTGCAGGAAAACGATTTCGACATCATTCAGATGGAATCTATCTTTTTGATTGATTATCTGCCTGTTATAAGAAAATATTCCAAAGCGAAAATTGTTCTTCGCGCCCCCAATGTGGAATATATGATTTGGGAGCGTATGGCGGAGGCAGAAAGCAATCCCTTGAAAAAACTCTATCTAAAACTTCTTTCCAGAAGGCTGAAACGCGAGGAAACCAATGTTTTAAACCGTTTTGATGCCATTTACACCCTTACGCGTAACGATATGGAAATACTCCGGCGCCACGGGGCAAGAGTGCCGATGACTTTTATCCCTACGGGTCTCGATGTCAGCAAAACCATTGATACACAAGACGATAACGAGGAAGAATTGTCGGTGTTTCATATCGGCGCTTTGGATTGGATGCCTAATCAGGAGGGTCTGCGATGGTTTCTTTCCGAAGTTTGGCCTTATGTGTCGTCAAATTTTCCGGAGGTAAAGTTTTACATAGCCGGCCGAAGACCCCCTGAGTGGATAGAGAATCTGCAAGAAAAAAACGTGGTGGTGCTGGGCGAAGTTGAGGATGCCGGAGCTTTCATCAAAAAACATCCGGTGATGGTGGTGCCCCTGTTTTCGGGCAGCGGCATGAGGGTGAAAATAATAGAAGGCATGATGCTTGGCCGTGCCGTGGTTTCCACCGCCGTGGGCGCCGAGGGAATAATTGTGAAAAACGGCGAGGATATTATGATTGCCGATGATGCCGAAAACTTTCGGAGAGCTCTGACGGAACTTCTAGGTAACGAAAACAAATTAAAGGACTTACGAAAAAAAGCCGCCGAAAATTGCCGGAAAAATTACTCGGAAGAAATCATTACCCGGCGCCTTGCCGAGTTTTTGGATGATTTGCTTAAGTAGTGTCTCTTAGAAAACTATATGTTTTTCGTAGTGGCTGTCTATAAAGTCATT
>CAZPGC010000112.1:0-1262 GCA_964585875.1 uncultured Prolixibacteraceae bacterium
CGCTTATGTTTTTTTCGATTCCGGCGGCAATAACTTCCGCCAAGGTTTCTACTTTTACCGTTTGAACGGGCTGTTTCCCGCCGCCTATGAGCGGGATAATGCGTGAGCCTTCAATTATTTTTACCAGATTTTTATAGAGGCCGCCATCGCCTGTTACAAGGGCAGGGCGTAAGACCAAATCGCGTTTCTCGTCGAAAAGTTGCTCCAACTCATATTTGTTTTTGCCGTAATGCGAAAGGGCGTCATCTGCGGCTGAAAAAGATGATAGAAAAACAAATTTTCCGGTGTTTTTCTTTCTTGCGATATTAAGCAGTCGTTGGGTGGCTTTCAAGTTTCTTGCCTCGCTGTTGTTTCCTTTTTTGTATGGAATGTATGCGGCATGAATTACCGCGGCTGCATTTTGAGGAATCACATCGCCGGCGAATGAATCCATGTCGAAAAGGCGATATTCTACACCCGGCAAGGCTGCCTTGTATGCCCTGTGAATCAGTGCAATAACGTGATATCCCCGCTTGCTGAAAAACTCAATAAGAAAGCGTCCGATAAATCCGTTTGCTCCCGTTATCACAATTGTTTTAGTCATTGTTCAAAATATTTTGAGCCACCCTGTGAGCGTTGGCCATTATTGAAAAAGTGATGCCTTTGGCAGGCAGAAATTTAAATGACGAGCCGTCAACCGCATAAACCGAGCGGGTGCCGTTTAGTCTTCCTTCCGCATTGCTTGTCCCTGCATTGCCCTTTTCATCAAAAGGCAGAGTGCCTCCGTAGTGAATTGACGCCCCGAAACCCGGGTTGATTTTTTTAATGGGAATGACACCCAATTTCACCAAAGCGCTTTTAATAACCGCCTCTCTTTCTTTTATTTTTCTTGTTTCTTCGTTCCCTATTTCAAAGTTTATTTTCAGAGCATCGCCGGTGGGTGAATCTTTGTGTCTAACTAATTGAAGTTGTTTTTTATCGTAAAAATCATCGGGATGGTGAATGCCGGCAATTACAAAGGCGGGTTGCAGCCAAGTGAAAATCTTTCGGTTGTCGGTTATATTAAAAGGAGATTGCTGAATCAAGCGCATCAGCAACAAAGAGCGGTAGGTGAAAAGGGCTACCGACACAAGCTCTTCGCCGCTGCCGTCGGGGTCGTAAATCATCATGGCTTGTGCCATGGAGCTTTTGCGCTCGTCGAGTGTCTTACCCAACATGGAAATATTGACGGCAGGCATATATGTGTATGGGTTGCATAGCAAGGGCAAGGTGTTGATTTTCAA
>CAZPGC010000112.1:1362-6495 GCA_964585875.1 uncultured Prolixibacteraceae bacterium
TTGTCGGTGTAAAAATCCATATCGTGGTAATTCACGGCCTTTCTTCCGTCGAAGTCTTTCGTGAGAATTGCCATTGAAGGGAGGCCGAAGTATATTCCTTTATCTAAAAAGCTTTTCCTTTTCTTTTTATATTTTTTAAGCATCAAACGTACTGAGTTGTCGGGCTTTAGGGGCTCTTGTATGTTTTTTGTTTTGCCGATTATAAAAGGAGACACATCGTCATTGCCGCAAGAGACCCCTATTCGCGAGGCTACGATATCATAAGCTTTTTGCATTTCTTTGGCGGGCAAGCCGGCTTTTGTCAATTCCTTCTCGGAATAGGCATAAACACCGAGTCCCCAACCCGCGCCAAGGCCGCCGAGGGCAAGCGACTCCATGGGGAAAAAGTTTTCCGAAACGACGGGGCTCCACTTGTCCACACCTTTTATTATATGTCGCCGCGCGGGAGTCAGCTGGGCGCCTGTTTTTATCTCGGATTGCGGCAAGGCTTCGAAATCGTCACCCAGAAAATACCTGTGTTGTTTTTCGTCAAAGCGCCTCAAATTTCCAAAAGCATCATCAGGCGGCAAAACCGAATATTTCTCGTCTTTAAAGCCGACGTCAAGCATTAGCACGCTCATTCCCGCTTCTGTCAGTGTTTGGGCCGCCATAACCGCGCCGGGTCCCGAACCTACTATGATATGGTCGAAAAGGGTTTTCATGGAAAGACAAAGGTAAAAAAAGAGACCACATGCCGAAGTTTAAAATCCCGGCAAAAAAAAACCACCTGCCCGCCGGACAGATGGTTTTTTCGAAATGTGAATAAATTTTATTTCACAATAAGTTTACGAACGGCAATAGCGTTACCGAAGTTCAGTTGAACATAGTACAAACCGCTTGAGAGATTTTCAACATCGATTTGAACTTTGTTGTCGTTAACTTTGTAAGTTTTAACAACCGAACCGCTCATATCCAATACTTTAGCTGTTTTCATTACGGCAGCAGTGCGGATATTTACAACGGAAGAAGCGGGGTTGGGATACAATTTTACATTATCCTTAACCATCACTTCATTAATGCCGATAGTTGTGATTTTCTCAAATTTTACGTCATCGATATATTGACGAACATTACCTGCCGAGTAAACATCATAGCCGTAAAAGTCCATTGCGCTGATTTGTTTCAAGCCTGTTGTTCCGCTACCTGTCAGGCTGTAAGGCCATGAAAAAACGGTAGTGGTGTCGAACATCATGGTAACCATGTCGTTATCGAGGTCGATTTTGTACATAACGGTGTGCCACTCGTCGAATGTGAAATAAACGTGAGCCGTGTCGTTACCGCCAACGTAGAGGCGGAAAGTACTGTCGTGGGGAAGCATCAATACTTCGTTGCTCCACTCCGAGCTGCCTCCTGCAAAATTGTGCAGCAAGTTGAAGTAACCGCAGCTATCGGCAGGCACGTAAACTTTGATGCTTACTTCGTATTTGCCTGTGTTTGAAGAGTCGCCGAGCAACCATACCTGGTCGTTGTCTTTGCTAATCATCAGCGAGTTGGAGCCGCTGCTTGCTTGAACGTTGCTGATGTAACCGTCTTCTGCCGAACCGGGTGCGTTGCTCCAGGTTGTCCAGTTAACAGTATCAGACTGAGCCATGTGGCTTCCCGCCGTGTAGCTTTCGAAATCATCGCTCAAAATTACCTGAGCACTTAATCCTGCAACCGTGAATAAGGCTGCCATAAAGAGTAATACTTTTTTCATAAGTAAAAAATTTAAGTTAGACATTTAGTTGTTTGTTTCTGTTTGGAAATGTAAAAGTACGATAATATTTTTTTTGTTAAACATATTTTATTCTTTTAATTAACATATTGATGTTGAATAATATTATGCCGAAATGTCAGTTTTGTTTTCATGCTGCTGTCAATAAAAAAATATTTTGAAAAACGATAATTATAATTGCGAAAGCCTGTTTTAATATTAAGATAATCAGATATTTATGCTGTCTGTATTATTGATTTTCGTAACAAAAAGCATAAAATGAAATTTATTTGCCGCTTTGAAAAATCCCGATAAAAAAACAAATGGCATAGACATTGACAAAGGCGATGGACGTGAAATAAATTGAATTATTAACGAAATTAACAACTTAAAAACGATATAACAATGGGAAAAATAATTGGAATTGACCTCGGAACTACCAACTCGTGCGTTGCCGTAATGGAAGGTAACGAGCCTGTGGTAATTCCCAACAGCGAAGGTAAACGTACCACCCCGTCCATAGTGGCTTTTATCGACGGCGGTGAGAGAAAAATCGGTGACCCTGCCAAGCGTCAGGCTATCACCAACCCCGAAAAAACCATTTATTCCATTAAAAGGTTTATGGGAGAAACTTTTGACAGAGTTACAAAAGAAATCGAACGCATGCCATATAAGGTGGTGAAGTCTGCCAACAACACCCCCAAGGTGAAAATCGACGACCGCGAATATACGCCTCAGGAGATTTCGGCCATGATACTTCAGAAGATGAAGAAAACCGCCGAAGACTATCTGGGACAGGAAGTTACGGAAGCCGTTATCACGGTGCCCGCCTACTTCTCCGACTCGCAACGTCAGGCAACAAAAGAAGCGGGTACCATTGCCGGCTTGGAAGTGAAACGTATCATCAACGAGCCTACGGCAGCATCGCTTGCTTACGGTTTGGATAAGAAATCCACCGATCAAAAGATTGCCGTTTTCGACCTTGGCGGCGGTACATTCGACATCTCCATTCTCGAGTTGGGCGACGGTGTTTTTGAAGTGAAATCCACCAACGGCGACACTCACCTTGGAGGCGACGATTTCGACCAAGTGATAATCGACTGGTTGGCAGATGAGTTCAAAAAAGACGAGGGCATAGACCTGCGTCAGGACCCAATGGCTATGCAGCGTTTGAAAGAGGCAGCCGAAAAAGCCAAAATTGAGCTTTCGAGCTCCACCACTACGGAGATAAACCTGCCTTACATCATGCCCGTTAACGGCATACCCAAACACCTTGTGCGCTCTTTGACCAGGGCTAAATTCGAGCAACTTGCCGACAGACTCATTCATGCAACCATCGAGCCTTGTAAATTGGCTTTGAAAGATGCAGGTTTGAGCGCAAGCGACATCGACGAGGTGATTCTCGTTGGAGGCTCGACGCGTATTCCTGCCGTGCAAAAGATAGTGGAAGACTTCTTCGGCAAAGCTCCTTCGAAAGGTGTTAACCCCGATGAAGTTGTTGCCATCGGTGCTGCCATTCAGGGCGGTGTTTTGGCCGGCGATGTTAAAGACGTGCTCTTGCTTGACGTGACACCGCTTTCCTTGGGTATCGAAACCTTGGGTGGCGTGATGACAAAGCTTATTGAGGCCAACACTACCATCCCGACCAAGAAGTCGCAAGTTTTCTCCACAGCGGCAGACAACCAACCTTCGGTTGAGATTCACGTGCTGCAAGGCGAAAGGCCAATGGCAAATCAAAACAAGTCCATCGGTCGTTTCCACCTCGACGGAATACCGCCGGCCCCTCGCGGAGTGCCGCAAATTGAAGTAACTTTCGACATCGACTCCAACGGTATTTTGAACGTGTCGGCTAAAGACAAAGGAACCGGCAAAGAGCAGAAAATCAGGATTGAAGCTTCATCGGGTCTTACCGAAGACGAAATCAAGAAGATGAAAGCCGAAGCCGAGGCCAATGCCGAAGCCGACAGAAAAGCCAAAGAGGAGATAGAAAAATTGAACAATGCCGACTCGCTGATTTTCCAAACGGAAAAACAACTCAAAGAGTACGGAGACAAGATTCCGTCCGATAAAAAAGGCGCCATCGAATCAGCTCTCTCCGCTCTCAAAGAGTCGCATAAAAACAAAGATATCTCCGGTATTGATGCCAACATGGAGAAACTTAACGAGGCTTGGAAAGCCGCCAGTGAAGACATCTACAAAGCCACTCAAGGTCAACCCGGTGCAGGCGCAGGTGCCGATGCGGGTGCCGGTGCGGGTGCCGCTGGTGCAGGTAGCACCGGAGGTAACGATGATGAGGTTCAAGATGTTGACTTTGAAGAGGTTAACGATAAATAATTTGTTTGGCGAATCTCAAAAATTACAAAAGGCTGTCCGGAATTCCGGACGGCCTTTTTTGTGCCCGTGAAAATGCAAAAAGTAACGGAAATTACATTTTCGGTTACCGAATAAGCTCTATCTTTGGGGGCATGAAAACATTTATTTTTTTAATAACGGCTTTATTATTAATCAGTTGCGATATGAAATCTCAAGACAGCACTAAATATAACAAGCTTACGCCTGAAGAGGAGTATGTGATATTGCACAAAGGGACGGAGGCTCCTTTCACAGGGAAATATTACAAAAACAAGGAATCGGGATTATACCTCTGCAAGCGATGTAATGCACCGCTCTACCGTTCCACCGACAAATTTGATGCTCATTGCGGCTGGCCGAGTTTCGACGACGAAATTGAAGGAGCCGTAAAACGTGTGCCCGATGCCGACGGGCGGCGCACCGAAATAATCTGTGCCAACTGCGGTGCTCACCTCGGTCATGTGTTTACCGGAGAGCATTTTACCGATAAAAATGTACGGCATTGTGTGAATTCCATCTCCTTGAGTTTCAAGCCGATGACCTTTGATACTCTGCATCCGGAGGTGGAAACGGACACGGCCATATTCGGCGGAGGTTGTTTTTGGGGAATGGAGTATTATTTTTCCAAAGTTGACGGTGTAATATCAACAAGAGCAGGGTATTCGGGAGGCCGGGTTGCCAACCCCACCTACAAGCAGGTGTGCAGCGATACCACAGGGCATGCCGAGGTTATTGAAGTGGTTTTCGATAAATCGAAAACGGACTACGAGACTCTGGCAAAATTGTTTTTCGAGATTCACGACCCGACGCAGCTTGGACGCCAAGGTCCCGATATCGGAAGTCAATACAGGTCGGTGGTTTTTTATAAATCCGAAGAACAAAAAGAAATTGTGGAGAGTTTGATTAAAATCTTGAAAGATAAGGGCTTAAATGTGGTTACGGAGCTTGAAAAAGCCGGAGAATTTTACCCGGCCGAAGACTATCATCAGGATTATTACGATAAAAAAGGAGGCAAGCCCTACTGCCATTTCAGGGTCAAGAGGTTCTGA
>CAZPGC010000112.1:6595-9034 GCA_964585875.1 uncultured Prolixibacteraceae bacterium
TATCAAAGATATTCTCTGTGAAAATCTTTAAAATCCGCCTTCACAAAACGGTTTTTCCGCTTTTCCTCGTTTCAATAAAATAAATCAAACTGAAAAATATCAAGCTTTGATATGAGAAATGATTAAAAGAGGGGGGTAAGGGCAAAAAGATTATTTCTACTTTTGTGCTTTCTAACATCTAAATCAATCTTTCGATGAAAAATACAGCCTTAACAAATATGCACATTGCCATGGGTGGCAAGATGGTGCCTTTTGCCGGTTTTAATATGCCGGTGCAATTTGAAGGTATCAACGCAGAACATAAATTGGTTAGAACCTCAGTCGGTGTTTTCGACGTTTCTCACATGGGTGAATTTCGTGTCAGCGGAAAGGGTGCTTTCGAGCTTGTTCAGTATCTCACTTCCAACGACGTGGCCGCTCTTTACGACGGCAAAGTTCAGTATTCGTGCTTTCCCAACAATGACGGCGGCATCGTTGACGACCTTCTCGTTTATCGCTTTGCCGATGACGATTATCTGCTGGTTGTCAATGCTTCCAATATCGAAAAAGACTGGAAATGGGTTAACGAAAACAATAAATTCGGAGCAAACACGAAAAATATTTCCGACGAAATAGCACAACTTGCCGTGCAGGGCCCCAAGGCTCTCGAAGCCATGCAAAAATTGACTGACACTCCTATCACCGATATGGAATATTACACTTTTAAAGAGTTGACTTTTGCGGGCGTTGATAACATTTTGCTTTCCACAACGGGTTATACAGGCTCGGGCGGCTGCGAGATTTACATGAAAAACGAAGATGCCGAGAAGATTTACAAGGCTGTGCTTGAAGCGGGTAAAGAGTTTGGAATCAAGCCTATAGGTCTTGGTGCAAGAGATACCCTCAGATTGGAATCGGGCTTTTGTCTTTACGGCAACGACATCGACGACACCACCTCTCCCATTGAAGCGGGTTTGGGTTGGATAACAAAATTTGTTGACGGAAACGACTTTATAAACCGTGCATATCACCAAAATTTGAAAGAAAACGGTGTTGAGCGCCGGTTGAGAGGTTTTGAATTGATTGATAGAGGCATTCCGAGGCACGATTACGAAATATGCGATGCCGAAGGCAATGTTATCGGCAAGGTTACCTCGGGCACCATGTCGCCCATGCTCGGCAAAGGCATAGGCATGGGATACGTGAAAAAAGGCTTTACCAAATTCGACACTGAGATTTACATAAAAGTGCGTAACAAATTGCTGAAAGCCAAGGTTGTGCGCATTCCTTTTTATAAAGGATAAGGACAAAAGAACTCCCGTTCGGGGAGCTGTGTGAAAGACGGGATTGCAAATGCGGTCCCGTTTTTTATTATTTTTGCACCATGGACGAAAAACTGATAACGTATGGAAAAATCAGCAAAACGCACGGGTTTTCCGGAGCTATGGTTTTTGTTTCTTACCAATTGACAACCGATGTAATCCGGGAAAAGGATTGGGTTTTTGTTGAGCGTCACGGCGAAAAAGTGCCTTACCGTATTGATGAAATAAACATTGCAGACGATAAGACTTTTATTGCCAAGCTCTCGGGAATCGATTCCGAAGAGAAAGCACGTGAATTTAGCGGAAGCGAGTTTTATTTCCCTGCTTCGAGTCTGAAGCTCAGCAAGAGCGAGGAGTTTTATTTCGAGGGTCTTGGCGGATGGAAGGTCTTTAACGGCGACGATTTTATGGGAGAGGTAGCCGAAGCCGTTGACAATAACGGCCAAATATTGCTGACTGTGATAAATGCCGGAAATGAGTTTTTAATTCCTTTGGTTGAGGAGTTTATCATAAAAACCGATGAGGAGGATAAGGTCCTGATTTTGAGCCTCCCCGACGGTCTAACCGACCTTGCGTAAATGGCACGTTTTCATTTCAAAAAATTCAGTCTCAACGATGACAACACGCCCATGAAGATAGGCATGGATTCCGTAATGCTCGGGGCTTGGGCAGAAGTGCCCAAGGGTGCCCGTGCCGCTTTGGACATAGGTTCGGGATGCGGATTGCTTTCTTTTATGCTTGCTCAAAGATATGAGAATCTGAAAGTTACGGGTGTAGAGATAAATGAAGGTGCCTTTGAAGATTCTTTGAGAAACCTTGCGGATTTTTATAAAAAAGAAAATGTTAAGTTTATCAAAGCAGACATAAGAGAGTTGGCACTTGGGGAAAAGTTCGACTACATAATTTCAAATCCGCCGTATTTCGGCGAAAAAACAATATCGCCGCATAAGGGCAGAGCCGAAGCGCGGTCGCAAGGCAGGCTGGATTTTGAAATTTTGGCCGAAAATGTTAAGAGATTTCTAAACCTCAAAGGCAGCTTCGCGGTGATAATACCAAAGGAGACATTTTTTGATTTTTCCAAATCCATGATTTCTCACGGCCTTTTTTTAAACCGTAAAACGCAAATAAGACATTATCC
>CAZPGC010000113.1:0-9021 GCA_964585875.1 uncultured Prolixibacteraceae bacterium
CGGTGATTACTTCGCCGTTTTCGGCTCCTTCGCTAATGCTTCCGTCGTCGCTCATGCTTAGGCTCTCGGCATCGTTGGTGGCGGTAAAAGTAACGCCGCTGTTGGCTGAGGTGCCGTTGCTGTTGGTTACCAACTCGGCACCGTCGATAGCCACCTCCAAATTTGTAATGTCGCTGTCGTAATCTTTAGTGCGGTTTCCCGAAAGAGAGATTGAAGCATGAGTGGCATCAACGCGTGTTATTGTTCCTTTGCTAACACCATCGGGAAGGTTGGTGAGTGTCCAGTTTGCCGGCGTCAGGGTTGTTACAAATTGATCGTTGGAAAGCGTTACCGTAATTACTTCTCCGTTTTCGCTACCTTCGCTAATGGAGCCGTCGTCGGCAATTGTAATTACTGCCGGTGTCGGGTCGGTAGTAGCTGACACCGAGGGTATTACCGGGTCGGTTTTATAGTCGATATGTGTTCCCGAATTGGTATAAGGATAAATTTTAAAGTAATAGTTTGTGTTTCCCGAAAGGGAGGTGAAGCTTACCGATTCCGTTCCGTATGCCACGTCTTTAACGAGTGTCGATTCGCTTTCTGCCGTGCCGTCCACGGGATCCGAAATATCGTTGTAGCTTACGGTGCTTGCCTTGATAAGATAACCGTCGGGCAGCACTGTGCCAACGGCATCTGTCCAGCTAAGGGGTATGGTGGAACTTGTGGGTGTGCCGGCGGCAAAATTTGTCGGGTGGTAGGTCGGTTCCCATTTGTAAGTGGTGGCATTATCGGTGAGCCCCGTTGAATAGGAGCCCGAATTTACCGACCAGGCTTTGTAATAGTAGGTGGTGTTGCCGCTCAGAGACGAGTGAACATAGGAGCCCGTGCCTTCGGGTCCGTTGAAAATAACGGTGCCGCCGCCGCTGATGTTATCGCCGACGCTGTAGGTACCCGAAGGGGTGCCGAAGTTGTTGGTGGTGTTGTAGGCAATCATAATGTCATCACCGGCTGCATTGGCGGTGAAGTTTAAAGTTATTTGAGATGGCGAATCTGCCGTTGAGCCGAATGATGACGGGTCATCCTGTGCTTTTAGTCCTATGGTGAAAAGCAAGGAGATAATGAACGTGGTAAAAACTGATTTTAACATAATTCTCGGGTTTTTTAGAAAATTAATATGGTTTCGATGACTCAAAGATAAGTTGCCGTGAAACTAAATTCAAAGTGCGGGATATGTCCGGAAACGCTTGCGGGTTTTAATTAAAAATAATGACATCTTGAGAAAGAAGAATAGAAACAAGCGGCTTTTCCCCTTTGAAATAAAATTAAACGGAAAGGGCTCCTCTCTTTTTTACGGATAAGCAGTAATTTAACTCAACATTTGGTTTATCCGAAAAAACTTTTAGGTCCGTCCAATGGTTTGGATATTTTATCGGCACGAGTTTTTGATACCGCTTAAAATGTGATTTGCAAAAAAAGAATATTCCAAAAAAATCAAGCCGAATATTTACAAATTCGGCAAATATTCCCAATTTTGGACAAATTAATTGACGTTTTCTTATAGACACTTATCAGATAAAAAGTCCTTTTTCCGACCCCTTTATCTTTGTTAACTTCAATGCCGTTTCCAACGCTTTTTAGTGTAAATTTGCTTTTTTCTGAAAATATTAAAAATACAATGTCATGAGGAAATTAATAACCTTGATTTTAGTCACATTTATTACATTCGGAGCTTATTCGCAGCAAACTCCCGTAAACCGTTTGTTCCGTTTTCCCGCAATTCACGGCAACACAGTGGTTTTCACCTATGCGGGCGACCTTTATTCCGTCGATATTTCGGGCGGGGTGGCGCACAGGCTTACTTCCGACAAAGGTTTCGAGATGTTTGCACGCATCTCTCCCGACGGCAAAACAATAGCTTTCACGGGACAATACGACGGCAACACCGAAGTTTATACCATACCCCTTGAGGGCGGAAAACCCAAAAGATTGACCTACACGGCAACACTTCACCGCGACGACGTGGCCGACCGCATGGGACCAAACAACATTGTTATGACATGGTCTCCCGACGGCAAATACATTATTTATCGTTCTCGAAAACAGAGCTTTAACTCCTTTGTGGGGCAGCTTTTCAAAGTTCCTGTCGAAGGCGGAATGTCGGAGGAGTTGCCTTTGCCCACTGGCGGTTTTTGCACTTTCTCGCCCGACGGCTCACGTTTGGCTTTCAACCGTGTATTTCGTGAGTTTCGCACTTGGAAATATTATCGCGGAGGTATGGCCGACGATGTTTGGATTTATGATTTTGCTTCAAAAAAGACAGAGCAAATTACCAACACCGACGCTCAGGAGATTTTTCCCATGTGGCACGGCAACAAGGTCTTTTTTCTTAGCGACCGCGACCGTACAATGAACCTTTTTTCTTATGATTTGGAAAGTAAAAAAACCATTAAACTTACACAATTCGACGATTACGACATAAAATTTCCTTCCATTGGCATTGACAAAATAGTTTTTGAGAAAGGCGGTTATCTGTTTTATTACGACATTACAAATCAGGAAGTTAAAAAGATAAACGTTGTCATTGACAACGACCTGCGTTGGGGGCGCGACCGTTATGTGGATGCCTCCAAATCAATACGCAATATCGACATGTCGCCCAAGGGCACACGCCTGTTGCTTTCGGCTCGGGGCGAAATTTTTAACGTGCCGGCAAAAGAGGGTGTAACTTACAACCTCACCAAAAGCTCGGGAGCTCACGACCGCGAAGCCGTTTGGTCGCCCGACGGAAAGCATATTGCGTGGCTGTCGGATATGGACGGCGAATACGAGATTTATCTTATCGACCCGCAGGGAAAAGAAAAACCCAAGCAAATAACTTCGGGGGCACAGACCTATAAATTTTCCATAGAGTGGTCGCCCGACAGCAAAAAAATTCTTTGGAGCGATAAGAAAATGGACCTGTGGTATGTGGATGTGGAATCTTTCAAAGTAGAAAAGGTTGCCCATTCAAAGACCTGGGAGATAAGAGATTACGATTGGTCTCCCGACAGCCGCTGGATTGTTTATTCCGATAACGACGGTCAGGGGCTCCAAAAAATATTCGTTTATAACCTCGAGAGCAAAGAAACCAAAGCGCTAACCGACGGGTGGTATTCAGCCTCTTCGCCGGTTTTCAGCCACGACGGCAAATACCTGTTTTTCTCCTCCGACCGCACTTTCAGCCCCATTTACAGCGCTACGGAGTGGAATGTGGCATATCGCAACATGGGAAAAATTTATATGATTCTTTTGCGAAATGACGTGAAATCGCCCTTCGAGGCAAAGGACGAAACTGACGAGGTGTTAAAAGACAACAAAAAGAAAGACGATGAGGGCGACAAAAAGGTAAATATCGACTTCGACGGCCTCGAAAACCGCGTTATCGGACTGCCCGTCGAAGCAGGCAGCTATTGGAATATCAGCTATGTGAACGGCGTTTTGTATTATAATTTCTACAAATACGGACGTGGCGGCAGCTCGCTGAAAATGTTTGACCTGTCTAAAAAATCCGAAAAAGAATTGGCAAAAAATACCGGCTTTGAAATCAGCCGCGACCGCAAAAAAATGCTCTTGGTAAAAGGCAAAAAGATGCAAGTAATTGCTTTGCCGCACTCAGGTCCGTTGAAAATAAGCAAGGCAGTGGATTTGTCGGATATGAAAGTTTGGGTGGATATGCACGCCGAGTGGGCGCAAATTTATAACGAGGCCTGGCGGCAAATGCGTGACTTTTTCTATAACCCCGAGATGAACGGTGTGGACTGGAAAGCCATGCGCGACAAATACGGGCAAATGGTGCCTTATGTTAACCACCGCAACGATTTGACATATCTCATAGGCGAACTCATCGGCGAGCTGAACATAGGCCATGCTTACATCAGCGGCGGCGACCGTCCTCAGCCCGAAAGGATTAAAACGGGTCTGCTGGGAGCAAAAATATCGCGTGACCAATCGGGGTATTTCAAAATCGATAAGATTTTGAAAGGCGAAAATTTCCGTAGCAAGTTGCGTTCTCCCCTCACCGAACCCGGCCTTAACGTGAAAGAGGGTGACTTTATCATTGCCATCGACGGCGTGCCCACAAAAGACTACGACGACATTTACAAAATGCTGGTAGGCAAAGCCGGAAAATACGTCACGCTGACGGTAAACAGCCAAGCCTCACCCGACGGAGCACGCAATATTGTGGTGAAACCCATAGGCGATGAGGCCTCGCTTTATTATTACAACTGGGTGCAAGACAACATCCGCAAGGTGAACGAAGCCACTAAAGGACAGGTGGGTTACATACACATCCCCGATATGGGCGTTGAAGGATTAAATGAATTTATGAAGCATTTTTATCCTCAGCTGACCAAAAAGGCCCTTATCATCGACGACCGCGGTAACGGCGGCGGCAACGTTTCTCCGATGATAATAGAGAGGTTGCGGCGCGAAATTACCCGCGCCAATATTGCTCGTAATCAGACGATTCCGGCACATACACCCCAACAAATGTTGGTAGGTCCCACGGTGTTGCTCATAAATCAATACTCGGCTTCCGACGGCGACCTTTTTCCTTATTCATACAAGTTTCACAAGCTGGGCACCATCATAGGTCAACGCAGCTGGGGCGGCGTTACCGGCATCAGGGGCAGCCTGCCTTTTATCGACGGTGCCGACTTGCGCAAACCCGAGTTTTCCACCTATGCCGCCGACGGCAGCACTTGGATAGTGGAGGGTCATGGAGTTGACCCCGACATTGTGGTTGTTAACGACCCGGCCAAAGAATATGAAGGCATCGACGAACAACTGAACAAGGCTATAGAGGTGATAATGAAGCAGTTGAAAGACTATAAGCCCGTTCCGCCGCCTCCGCCTTATCCCGATAAGTCCAAATAAAAAGCGGTAGTAAAAATGACCTCGAGGAAAAATCTGCCGATACCCGACTGGGACAACAAAGACAAGCCCCGTGAAAAAATGCTTGAGCAGGGGCGCGACGTCTTGTCCGATGCCGAGTTGATAGCCATACTTATGGGCTCGGGCAACACCGAAAAAACCGCGGTGGAGCTTGCCAAGGAAATACTTGCCGAAGCGGGCAACAGCCTCGACAAACTTGCGGGTTTTTCAGTGACCGACCTTATGAGATTTAAAGGTGTGGGCGAGGCCAAGGCCGTGAGCATTGCGGCGGCGATGGAGTTGGGTCTGCGGCGTAAATTCGAAACCAAGGAAAAAACCAAAATCACCTGTTCCCGGGATATATTTAACCACGTTTACCCGCTTTTTGACAAAAAACCCCACGAAGAATTTTGGATTATTTTGCTCGACAGAGCCAACCAGGTAATTTTCCGTCGCAGGATAAGCAGCGGCAGCCTCAGCGGCTCCTTAGCCGATCCCAAATTGATATTCAAAACGGCGGTGGACCATTACGCAAGCTCTTTGATTTTGGTTCACAACCACCCTTCGGGAAATATCGAACCAAGTGCAAGCGACATAAAATTGACCAAGAAAGTTAAAGCCGCCGGTGAGGTGCTCGATATCGCGGTTTTGGATCATCTGATAATAGGTGAAGCAAAATATTTTTCCTTTGCCGATGAAAATATGATGTAAAATGACAGAGAAGGAAACAAGAAGCAAGTTGCTGATATTTAGCGAGAAACATCCGCCACGGATGACCTATATCTTCAATCTTATTTTGAAAGACATTCTCGGCTTGAGTCCCGTTTTCACATCCGATGCCGAAGAGTTTAAGGCATCGCCCTTGCCGAAAATGTCTTACGGTTTTCAGAATATTGACGATGAGTTTTTTGTTGCCGCCGACAATTTGTTGTTCGAAAGGGGAATAAGCGACGTAACTGTTTCGGTATCAAAGTATAAAGAGCTGCCTTGTTTTTTTACAACCTATCATAAAAAATCGGCTTTTCCCTTCGATATCTTTGCCGCTTCTTTTTATCTGGTAAGCCGTTACGAGGAGTATCTCCCTTTTTTGAAAGATAAATACGGCCGCTTTGATGCCAATCAAAGTCTGGCGTATAAACACGGCTTTCTCTATAAACCTTTGGTGAATATATGGGCTAATGATTTGGGAGACAAGCTTTTGTCGCTGTTTCCCGAATTGCAAATAAAAAAACGGCACTTCAGATATTTGCCGACCATCGACATCGATGCCGCCTATGCCTTCAAGCAAAAAGGGTATTTGCGCACCATCGGAGGTTATTTAAAGGATTTGAAAACCGGCGATTTCAGAAACCTGATGGAGCGCACAAGGGTTTTAAGAGGTAGGAAAAAAGACCCTTTCGACAGCTTCGATTACATTTTCGACCTGCATAGAAAATTCAATTTGGAACCTATCTTTTTTGTTCTTTTTGCCGATTACGGCACCAACGACAAAAATCTGCCCACCTTCAACCGCAAGTTTCAGTCGCTCGTCAGACGCTTGGGTGACTACGGCGAGATAGGTATTCATCCCTCATTCAATTCCAATTTTCATAAAAATAAGCTGTCCAAAGAGATAGCCCACCTGTCGAGGGTTGTCCATTCCGAAATTACCAAAAGCCGCCAGCACTTTTTGATGCTTTCCATGCCCGACACATATAACAATCTAATAGACAACGGCATAGCTGAGGATTATTCCATGGGTTTTGCTTCCAAAGCAGGCTTCAGGGCGGGCATTTGCAGCGAATTTTATTTTTACAACCTCGAATACGAAATGGTTACCCCCTTGAAAATCAACCCGTTTACCTATATGGAAGGTAGCTTTAAGGATTATATGAATCTGGAACCGGAGCAAGCCCTCGAAGAAATTAAAAAACTTATGGACGAGGTGAAGGCCGTGGGAGGCACTTTTATCAGCTTGTGGCACAACGAATCGCTCGGAGGCGAAAAACGGTGGAAAGGGTGGCCGGAAATTTACGAGCAAAGTTTGGAATACGCTGCAGAGATGTTGTAAGCGAGGGGCAAGCGTTACGTCCTTGCCAATGTCAGGTAAAAAAATGCCGAGCGCAAGTTTTTGATTTTGACTGTGTCGTAATAAGCGAAAACTCAAAAATTATGGATTGCAAACAAGTTGAAAATATAATTCTGGAGGCGGCGTCGCTTGAAAGTTTTGAGCCTGACGAGCCAACAAAAAAGCACTTGGAGAGTTGTAGCTCGTGCAAGCTTTTTTACGAGGCAGCTCTCAAAATCGAGAATTATGCGGCAAGCTTGGGGAAAGTGGACGGCGGCGATGACTTTTACCTGACTGTGATGGAAAAAATAGAAAGAGAGAAGACGAGCTCTGCACCGCGTTTTTCCTTAAGATTTTACAGAAACGTTGCAGCCTCGGCACTGCTTGCCCTTGCCTTGGGAGCAGGCATCTTGGCAGGCAAATACACCGCCAAGGTTTATTCCGAAAGCAACCTTGCCATTAATAAAGAGGTTTCGGGATATTTGCAAATAGACTTGGCCGACAATGATTTCGACCTGGTGAATTTCGACGAGTAAGTTGTTGATAATTAATTTAATATGAAAAAATCAGGAAAATTATGAGCATAAAAAATAAAAATATCTGGTTTTGGGCCTTTATGATTTTACTGGTGGTAAACATAGCGGCAATATCCACCATGATTTACACCGTGAATAAAATTCATTCGGACGCAAGTCTTTACGAAAATGCCGGCAACGAAAGGGGTTTTATTCACCCTAAAAGAGGGCATTCGCATTTCGACATGGAAAAACGCATCCAAAAAAGGATGGGCTACAGCGACGAACAAATGGCGGTGATGAAAAAACTGCGTCACGAGCATTTGCAAAAGCTTAGAGTTGAAAAAACGGCCTTGCGTAAGGTTCAACGCGCTTTGTTTGAAGAGCTTGCCTCCGAAAATCCCGATAGCAATAAAATAGAAAGCTTGAAAAACAAAATGTCTCTCATTCAAGGGCATATCATCGACGAATCCATAGATTTTTATAAAAAGGTAAAGCAAAACAGCACCCCCGAGCAAATAAAAAAGATGAACAGATTTTTTATGCATCATCTTTTTAGGGGAGAACACGGAAAACAGTCGAAAACAAAATAGTAACTTCAAAATTAAACACCATGAAAACTTTAAAAATCGGTAAATTACTGTTTGGCCTTATGCTGCTTACGGCTTTCACCCTAAGCACGGCTACCGTGGCCACGGCACAAAACCCGCAGGGCAAAGGTCGCAAAGCACACTCTTACAAAAACCCGAAAGGCCCTGCTATGCTTGACAAAATTCCGGGTTTGACACAAACGCAAAAAGAGCAAATCAAAAAGTTGCACACGGCGCTGATGAAGGATATTATGCCTTTGCAAAACAACATAGGCGAGAAAAGAGCTCACTTGCGCACCCTTTCAACGGCCGAAAAGCCCGACATGAAAGCTATCAACAGCTTGATTGACGAGATTTTCACACTTAAAGCAACAATTCAAAAAAAGAGAATGAAGTTTATGCAAGATGTCAGAGCTTTGCTCACCGACGAACAAAGGGTGATGTTCGATCAACATTCGGGTAGGATGATGAAAGGCGGCGGGAAAGGCTGCCATCGCCCCGGGTCCGGATATCATCGTTGATATCGGGTTAATTTTTAAAAAAACCGCAGGCATTGTCCGCGGTTTTTTTATTATTTTCGTCGCCTGAATTAACAACGGGAATGGATTATGAGTGACTTATACGACCTTTCGTTTCTCAAGCAAATGCTTGACGATAATGAAGAGGAGCTTAAAACAATGGTAAAGATGTTTGTTGAGCTTTCTCCGCAGACTTTCAAAGAGATACAAGAGGCTGCGAACAACGGAAATTGGGTATCGGCGGGTGACTTGGCTCACAAGCTGAAATCGTCTTTAAGGATAATGGGTTTGAACGATTTGGCGAAAACGGCTTTGGTTATCGAGACCGAAGGGCGTAATAACCGAAATTTCGGCGAGATAAAAAACAAAATAAAGGAGTTAGACGAAAGCTTAAGCGCTGTTGTTGAAGCAATGCGTGCCGATTTCGGCTTTTAGTGTCCGTTTTCTCATCTTTAACA
>CAZPGC010000114.1:0-9000 GCA_964585875.1 uncultured Prolixibacteraceae bacterium
TTTCAAAATATCAATTGTATTTGCCGGACACAGAAGAATTAAAGAAAAAAGTGAGGGAGATAATTGAAAAATAACAGGTGGTAACAATTAAGCATCGTATTACATCGCAGCAAATCAAGGATGCTGACAGGCAAAGCTTCGTCGGGTCTGAAGACCCAGACAAGCTATGCTTCGTCGGGGGATTGAACTAAACGCAGGATTCTTTCGGAGGAGAGAGCTTACACCTCGTTATACTGTGGAATCAATTTTTGCCTGTTTTCGAGATTGGACTTTTGCGTTACGTTTTTTACGGCATCTGATATTTTTCTTTCAAAACCTGCCTTTTAAAAATTGTTTCCGGATGCCTTGGTTATTCTTAGTGTCTTTGAGCCTTAGCCGCAAAGACACCAAGGCCAAACAAAACACAAACAAAATCTCACAAAACGGGCGTATCCCATTTTCCAATCGGCTCAGTTGTTCCGAAATTCTTCGCTCTTCTCTTTAGTATCTGTTTATAATGTCCAATAACTTCGTTACGCTCATGCCGGAATCAAACATTTACAATGTAGATACAGTTCATGAAACGCCCCTGCGTTCGATAACACCTTTAAAATAAAACAATTCGTTATCAATTGTATCTACATATTGATATTCAGCATTTCGCAAGCCTGGTCCTCTCCGTTTTTTATAAACCGCTACGAAAAACATATAGTTTTCTAAGAGACACTACATAAATGTAGTCTTCGGCCTCATAAGCTCAATCGTCATCTCCCGCCTCTTCCTTCTTCATATCCGACAAAAGGTAATAGGCCGAATTTAGAGCTATCAGCGCATCCTTAGGCAAAGGATTCAATGTGCTTACTTGAGTATATCCTTCGTCGGAAAGGCCCTTTATCACCTCCACCGGTTTAAAGGCAGTCAATTTTTTATCACGGCTTTTTTCCTTGTCAACAACAAAAATAAACGATTTGGTTCCTTCATCAACTATAGCCTCATCGGGCAAACAGCTAACATAACTGCTGTCGGTGTGCAGGTGTCCCGAAAAATACATCCCCGGAATAAGGCCGGCGCCTTCACCATTGTTTATGGAAGCATGAGCAATAACTGCCCGTGCATTATTCATAAACTCTTTTTCTACCGCAAAAACGGTGGCCGTATATTCCTCATTATCATGCCCCGAAACCTTAAAATGCAATTTTTGTCCCTTTCTTACGGAATGTACGTCGTTTTCATATACCGGAAAATCGACATGAACAGCCTTGCTGTCGATAATTTTAAAAAGCCTTTGACCCCCTTGCGCATAAGTGCCTATTTTCACCGTAATGCCGCTTACATAACCCGAAATGGGCGCTTTCAGCTCCACGGCAGATGTTATTTCGCCCCTTTTCACTTTTTCGGGCGATAAATTTAACAGCAAAAGTTGTTGCCTCAAACTTTCATAGCGGGCACGGGCGGTATTATACTCATACATAGCCTTTTGATAATCGCGTGCCGCTCCCACATTGTTTTCAAAAAGTTGCTTTTGCCGCAAATACTCTTTTTCCAAATAATCCACTTTGCCGGCAAGCACGGAAAACTCCTCCTGAAGTGTTATGTAATCGGGATGACGAAGAACCACAAGGGTCTGTCCTTTAGTAACTTTATCACCTTCAAAAACATTTATCTTTTCCACATTACCGCCTATTACGGGGCCGACATCGGCCTTATCGCGGGGAGAAACCGTCAACGTACCGTTAACTTTAATAACGCTTGTTAGATTACGCTTTGAAAATGTGCCGGTTTTAAGATTGAGAGCCTCCATTTGATTTTTATTTAAAATCACGAGCTCCTCACTTTCTGCTTCATTTCCTTTTTCTTTTTTGTTTTCCACAGGCGCATTATTGCACGAAATCACAGTGAAGGCAAAAAGCGCGACAATCATTGTTTTACTTATTATATTTTTCATAATACATTAAATTTCAATTGATTAAATTCCCAATAAATATTTTATCTCGATGGCAAGCCTGTAATATTCGGCTTGTTTGTTTATGTAATTTTCCATCGTTTTTATGGCTGCTTCGGTATTGGTCAAAAAACGAATATAGTCGATACTGCCCAGTTTATAGGCGGTAACAGCTGCCTGCATTTGCTCTTTTGCCAATGGTAAAGCATCGGTTTCATAATATTCCAAAGTCTTTTTCAGCGCAGCCAAACGAATCAATTCCTCGCGGTAAACCGACTGCAACTCAAGATTTTTCTCTTCCATACGGGCACTCGCTATTTTGTAGTCCAATTGCGAAGCCTTTATTTTTCCACGACTTGTGTTGAATATTAAAGGCAGCGAGAAACCCACCTGATAGGCATAAAAACCGTTGTTACCATCCACAGACTGAAGCTTGTAAGAAAGATTTAACTTGGGCAACAGTCCGGCTTTTTCGTTCTTCCATCTCGACATTGCAAGCTCCGTTTCCGACCGGTAAAGCCTCAGCAAAGGATTATTCGTCAAAGTATCGGTACTTCGATTCACCTCGAGGGCGGGTGGCGAGGCGGAGGTTTCTATTTCAATGCCGGCAGGTATTTGCAGATACCTGTTGAGCAGCACCAATGCCCCTTCATAATAGCTGCGTGCATCCGTCAATTGCATTTTTATCTCCTTTGATTTTGCGGCTGCCGAAAGATATTCTATTTTAGAACTTTGCCCGGTGTTGTAACGCAGCTTCGCCGCTTGCACAAAACCCTCGTACAAGCTGTCTATCTTGCGGGTTAACAGCATCTTACGCTTGGCAAAATAAGCAGTGTACCAAGCTTTGCTCACTTCCCGCTCCAAAACGGAAACGCTTAATTCGCTCAGGGCAACAGCTCTATTAACTTTCGAGTCATTCAATTTGCTTTTGGCACCGGCGGCAAATATATCTATCCCGCTCTGCTCAATGCTTAGTTTATTCTGAATCCCCGGGGCAGTTGCGTTTGTCTCTTCCTTGCCGGTAGCGATGCTTGTGACACCAAAATCCCAAGAAGTACTTTTCATAGTTTGTTGGCGTTCAACCCCGTATGCGGCAATTTTTAAGGAAGGGTAATTGGCCTTTGCCCGTTCCAGAGCTTGTGTGAGACTGATATTCTTCCGCTGTTGTGCTTGGGTTTTAACACCAAAACCTAATACAAAAAACAGAATTAATACGGCAAGAGCCGTCTTGCCCCCTACCCTTTTTTTCTTTTGTCTTTTGCCCGATTCCACAATATTATATAAAACCGGTAAGACAATGAGTGTCAACAAGGTAGAACTTATCATTCCGCCAATAACCACCGTGGCAAGCGGACGCTGCACCTCGGCGCCGGCAGATGTAGATACAGCCATGGGCAGAAATCCCAAAATATCGGTTGAAGCCGTCAACAAAATGGGACGTATCCGTCTTACCGCACCTTTACTTATGATTTGTTTAAGTGAAAGACCTCCACCTGATTTCAGGTCGTTAAAGCCGCTGACGAGCACCAAGCCGTTAAGAACGGCAACACCGAATAAAACGATGAAACCCACACCCGCCGATATGCTGAAGGGCATACCTCTAAAGTAAAGTGAAAAGATTCCGCCTATAGCGGCAAAAGGCACGGCAATATAAATTATCAAACTGTGACTTAATGATTTAACAGCGAAATAAACAAGCACAAAAATCATCAGCAGTACTATGGGTACAAGCACCGAAAGTCGCTTGGTGGCACGTTGCAGGTTTTCGAAAGCTCCGCCGTAACGAATGTAATATCCTGCCGGCAGGTCAAGTTTTTCGTCGAGTGTTTTTCTTATTTCGTCCACCAAAGATTTTATGTCCCTGCCACTGACATTCACCCCAACGTAGGTGCGCCTGTTGGTGTTGTCGCGGCTGATTTGCATCGGCCCGGGACGATAACTTACGTCTGCTATTTGTTTTAATGGTATTTGGTTGCCGTCGGGTAGCGGCACGAAAAGGTTTTTTATATTTTCAATATCGGCTCTGTGATTTTTGTCAAGCCTTACAACCAAATCATACATTTTTTCGCCTTCGTAGATGCTTCCCGCCACACCTCCGTTGAAAGCGGTTTCCACAATTTTGTTTAAAGCGGCTATATCAAGGTCGTAAATACCGAGCTTCCTTCGGTCGTATTTAACGGTTATCTGAGGCAGTCCTTTGGTGGCTTCGGCCTTAATGCCCGCAACTCCGTTGATATCGGCTATCAGCTTTTTTATTTCCAAAGCTTTTGCAGCCAAAACGTCGAGGTCTTCACCGTATAATTTAATGGCTATATCTTCTCTAACGCCTGTCAGCAGTTCGTTAAAGCGCATCTCTATGGGCTGTGTAAATTCGTAATTTATACCCGGTAAATCACTGATTTTCTTTTTAATAAGCTCAATAAGTTCCTCCTTGCTGCCGGCCTTTTTCCACTGATTACGGGGCTTTACAATTACAAAAATATCGGCAATGTCAAGCGGCATAGGGTCCATAGGCAAGGTGGCTACGCCCATACGACTTTGAATGCTTTCAATTTCATCGGGGAAATTATCCAAAACTATTTTTTCCAACTTCAAAGTGGCTTCCTCGGTTTCGCTAAGCGAGGTGCCGGGTTTCATAAAGGCTTGAAAAGCAAAATCCCCTTCATCAAGTTTCGGAATAAACTCGGCTCCCATCCCGGAAAACATAATAACAGCCGTAAGAAGAAGTAAGACAGCAGTACCTAAAACGATTTTTTTCTTTTTCAACATTATATCGAGTGTAGGTTTGTACAAGTTTTCTATGGCCTTTATTATTTTATCGCCAATTGTTTTTTTCGTGTTGCGCGGTGGTTGCAGAAAAGTTGCCGCCATTACGGGTATATAGGTTAGGCACAACAGCACCACGCCTAAAACGGCAAAACCGAATGTCATTGCCATTGGAATAAACATCTTTCCTTCAACTCCTTGGAGGGCCAAAACGGGAATAAAGACCATTAATATTATCAGCTGGCCGAAAAATGCCGAGTTCATCATCTTGGAGGCCGATTTAAAAGCAATTTCATCTCGCTGCTTTACACCTATCTTGGTGCCTATCAAGTTTTTATCGTGCAGATAAAAAATCATGCTTTCCACTATTATAACCGCTCCGTCAACCAAAATTCCGAAATCCAAAGCCCCGAGACTCATAAGGTTTGCCCAAACACCAAAGATATGCATCATAATAAAGGCGAAAAGCAGAGCCAAGGGTATGGTGGAAGCCACTATGAGACCGCCGCGCAAACTGCCTAAAAATATCACCAAAACAAAGATTACTATCAAAGCTCCCAAGGCGAGATTCTCCGTCACGGTAGCGGTGGTGCTTTTTATCAGCTTGCTGCGGTCGAGAAAAGGTTTTATTTCAACACCTTCCGGCAACGATTTCTGTATCAATGAGATACGCTCCTTTACAAGCTTAATAACCTCATTTGAATTTTCGCCTTTCAGCATCATGACAATGCCGCCCACAGCTTCTCCTTTCCCATCCTTTGTAAAAGCTCCGTAGCGCACAAAATTGCCATAACCCACCGTGGCTACATCACGAATAAAAACAGGATGACCGTTTATGTTTTTAACGGGGGTATTTTTTATATCGTCGAGAGAGCGCATCAAACCTTCTCCGCGTATGAAGTTCGCTTGATGATTTTTCTCGATATAGGCCCCGCCCGTGTTTTGGTTGTTTTTACGCAAAGCCGAAAATATATCGCTTATGCTTATGCCCATGCTTCTCAATCTGTCGGGGTTTACCGCAACTTCATATTGCTTAACCCTTCCGCCGAAAGAATTAACTTCCACAACACCGGGCACCATTGCCATTTGCCGTTTTACAATCCAATCCTGAATACTTCGCAAGGCCATATCATCGTAAACGCTATCGTAGCCCGGCAAGGTGTTTAAAGTATATTGATATATTTCACCGAGTCCCGTACTTATGGGAGCCATAAACGGTTCGCCGAAGCCTTTGGGAATCTTTTCTTTTACTTCGTTAAGTGCTTCACTCACAAGCTGTCGAGGCAAGTATGTGCCGGCACTTTCCTTAAAAACGATTGTTACCACCGAAAGACCGAAGCGCGAAACGCTCCTTATCTCCTCTACATCAGGCAAATTGGCAACAGCCAATTCCACCTGATATGTAACAAAGCGCTCTATATCTTCCGTGCTTAAATTCGGCGCTGTGGTTATTACAAGCACCTGATTATTAGTTATATCGGGCATCGCATCCAATGGCACTTTGGTCATTGACCATATGCCGCCCGCAATTATTCCCAAGGTCATAAACCATATTATAACCTTGTTTTTTATAGAAAATGAAATTATTCCGTTTATCATATCTCTTATTTCTAACAAGCCGCATCGACCTGCATTTATTAAAAAATGTATTGATTTTTCGACCGGCTGGTACCGGCTTGTTCCGTCAGGATTTTTCTCTGTCAAAGCCGGCTGATATGAATTTACAGAAGATTCCGGCAATCTTTTATAGTGTCGATAAAAAACGCCAACAACTTCATTAGGCTTTTGCAAGAAAAATAGAAACCTGACTTATCTTGAATAAAGAAATATGGGTGGGGCTCGTAAGGGTCTGCATGAAAGCAGGTTATCGGTACTTATCCTTTTTACAAGGGGGAAAGTATTTTTAAAAACCTCCTTGTTTTCAATGCCGTGAAAAGAAGTATATTGAACCGCGAAAGCCAAGATTTTTGAAGTGAATCCTGCATGCTTTCTATTTTTTTCAACAAAAATGTCGTTTAGATAGTGACAATGCTCATGGTCGCTCTGATTATCGAGCAAATGATGTACAACGCATGACGATTCTATCTCACCGGGTGCCGCAGTAATAAAATGATGATTGTGAGGCAACAAGGCATGCAGTAGGATTGTCAACGCTGCTGACAATAACAAAACCTGTCCCGTATATTTCTTCAGAATCGACATTGTAAATGTTTGAATATCATTGCAAAATTAAACCTTTGCAAAGCAGGCCTTAAAAGTATATGAAAAACAGTGATAAATATCATATCTTAAATTCTAATTTAAAACCTGATTTTTTTTGTTCGTTATCAAAAAATAAGTTAGAATTGCTGCCTTTATCTTTAAAACCTAATAATATGAAATTCAATCTAATAACTAGCGCATTCCTAATGTTGTTCCTCGTGGTTTCGTTGGGTTTGCGTTCACAAAACAGAGACTCTTCTTCAACCAAGGTATTCAACCTGGGAACCGTGGAAATAGCAGGAACCAAAAGGGCTTTTTCTTCAACGGAAGTCAAGAGTAAAACTATCGAAATGAACTATAAATCTTCCGATTTGGACAAGGCCATAGACGGCTTGCCGGGGATTATAATTTCAAATGCCGGCTCACGAAACGAAGCATTGATTTACGTCAACGGCTTCGATGTGAGGCAAGTGCAGGTTTTTATCGACGGCGTCCCCGTGTGTATCCCTCAGGATGGATATATAGACCCTTCCCGCCTGCTTTCTTCCGGAGTGGCAGCCATTGACATACAGCAAGTTATGCCCTCTATTTTGTACGGAGCAAATGTTATGGGCGGCGCAATAAATATTATTTCGTCACGACCGGCAAAGCCTTTTTTTTTAAAGGCCTCAACAGGTGCCGTCTTCAGTCGTGAAGGATTAAACGGGAGTTCGGCAAACTGGAGCTTGGGCCTCAAAAGAAAAAAGTTTTACGTGGACGCACATTTTGCCCTGCGAAAAAGAAATTTTGTGAGTTTGTCTCAAAAATTCGACACCACAGCTTTACAAAAAGATTTCACTCTCGATAATTCTTTTTCCGGAGATTTGGATTATGGAATCAAGGCAGCCTTCACTCCCAATTCCACCGACGAATATGTGCTTAACTATTCGGCAATACGCTCAAATAAAGGCATTCCGGTTTATCTAGGCGAAGATTCGAAAAACAAAATACGCTATTGGCAGTTTCCGAAATGGAATAGAGATTTTCTTTTTTTTCATTCAAAAACAAAAGTGGCCAAAGCCGTATTTTTTAAAAGTAAGCTTGCCTATGATAAGTTTGACAATACTTTGAAGTCTTTCGACGACAACAGCTATTCTTCGCAAAACAAAAGGTATGCATTCACCTCTATTTATGACGATTACAGCATCACGGCTTCTACAGAATTGGATGTTTTCAGATACAACAAACACAGCATAAAATTTGGCATAATCGATAAATATGACAAGCATTCAGAATATAACGAAGGAGAAAAACCTCGCGATTTCATTGATAACACCCTCAGCTTGGCGGCAGAAGACAATTTTCAATTGAACGGCAAAACCTCCATAATTGCAGGAGTCGGCTATTTCTATCGCAAATCTCTGAAAGCCACCGATTACGACAGCCGGAAAGACTCCGTTTCGCTTTTTCCGACATCAGATGACGGAACTTTCAACTTACAAGCGGGGATAGTTCGGCAACTATCGGAAAATCATAAAGTTATAATATCTATGGCGCGCAAATCACGCTTTGCCACCATCAAAGACAGATATTCATACAGGGCGGGAAAAGCACTACCCAATCCCGGCCTTAAATCCGAAACGGCAAACTCATTGCAAGCCCTGCTGAAGGGTAAAGCGTGGAAATTGTCCTACTCCTTAAAAGCATATTACTTCCTGTTGGACAATGTCATACAAATCGTAAATGACGTTGAACCCGGCAAATATCAGTTTCAAAATACGGGAAAAGCATATTTCTCCGGACTCGATTTGGCTTTAAAATATCCTTTGGCAAGGTACTTCTCGGCAGCCTTCAATTATTCGTTTATTGAAAGAAAAAACCTGTCGAATCCCGAGATTTTCTTTGTTGATGTACCGCGAAATTCCGCCAATTTCTTCTTGGAATATAACAAAGAAAAGAGCCTGTATGTAAAAACCGAAGTTCATTACAGAGATAAAAGTTACAGCAACAGCAACGGTCTTTACACCGCTCCATCCTATTGGTTATTAGATGTTTATGCCGGCAAATATCTAAAAGAGCATTTTCTTATTAGAGCAGGAATATATAATATTTTCGATGTAAATTATTATTTG
>CAZPGC010000115.1:0-8809 GCA_964585875.1 uncultured Prolixibacteraceae bacterium
ATATAGATTGTTGAACCGTATCCCGAGCCGTCATAGAAATAAGGGTCGGTATAATAATCGTCGTAATAGGAAGTACAGGGAGCATTGGAATGAAAGCGGCGGATGCGCGAGGCATAGGAATAGTTGTAGTAGTCGTCGTCCAAGTCGTAATTGTATTCGTCGCCGTTGTTGTCCACATACACCTGACCTTGGTCATCGGAGCCTTGGGCTTGCCCCTTATAGTCGTCACCATTGGAAGATTTGGTTGCGTCGCCATTGTAGGAACCGGCGTCTTTGGAAACCCTGTCGAGTTTTTTATGAAGTCTTTGTTCCTTTTTATCTAACCTGTTACTGCGATAGGGGTCGTAATAAACGTCGTCTTCGTAAGCTGCCGAGTCGTACGTAGCGGCGCACGAGGCAAATATGATTGCCGTGGTGAGCAGTGCCAATATTTTCGTTAAAGTTTTCATGATAAATCCTCCCTGTATTTGGGTTAATAATAAAATTCACGATGTCAAATAATTTATACTTTTGTACAAATTTTAAAGCGCTTGAAATAAGCAAACATTATACCAAAAATCAAAATGGCTAAGAATTTCGCAACAAGAGAAGAAGATTATTCGCAATGGTACAACGACCTTGTGATTAAAGCAGATATGGCCGAATATTCGGCGGTAAGAGGCTGCATGGTGATAAAACCCTACGGCTACGCTATTTGGGAGACTATGCAAGCGGCTCTCGACAAAATGTTTAAGGAAACGGGACACGTTAACGCCTATTTTCCTTTGTTTATACCCAAATCCTTTTTCAGCAAGGAAGCCAAGCACGTCGAAGGTTTTGCCAAAGAGTGTGCCGTGGTTACACATTACAGGTTGAAAAACGACGACAAAGGCGGCATCACGGTTGATCCCGAGGCAAAACTGGAGGAAGAGCTTATCGTGCGCCCCACTTCCGAAACCATCATTTGGGACACCTACCGCAAGTGGGTTCAGTCGTATCGCGATTTGCCTTTGTTGATAAATCAATGGGCAAATGTGGTTAGGTGGGAAATGCGTACCCGTTTGTTTTTGCGCACCGCCGAATTTCTTTGGCAAGAGGGACATACCGCACACGCTACACGTCAAGAGGCTGAAGAAGAGGCTGTTAGGATGCTCGGTGTTTATACAAAATTTGCCGAAGAATTTATGGCTATCCCTGTTTTGCAAGGTGTCAAAAGTGAAAACGAGAGATTTGCCGGTGCAGAAAACACCTACTGCATCGAAGCTATGATGCAGGACGGCAAAGCACTTCAAGCCGGCACTTCGCATTTTCTCGGACAAAATTTTGCCAAAGCTTTCGATGTGAAATTCCTCAATAAAGAGAACAAACAAGAGTATGTTTGGGCTACATCGTGGGGTGTTTCCACCCGATTGATGGGAGCTTTGATAATGACACATTCCGATGATAACGGCTTGGTGCTGCCTCCCAAACTCGCTCCGTTCCAAGTGGTTATAGTTCCCATTTACAGAAAAGAAGAAGAGCGTGTTGCTGTTTTGGAAAAAGGAGCTCAACTGAAAAAGCAGTTGGAGCGCATAGGCATAAGAGTGAAATTCGATGACAGAGACACCCAAAAGCCGGGTTTCAAATTTGCCGAACACGAATTCAAAGGAGTGCCCGTGAGACTGGCTTTGGGACCCAGGGATTTGAAAAACAACACGGTGGAAATTGCCAGACGCGATACGCTGACAAAGGAGTTTTCTTCTTTGGAAGGCATAGAGAACAAGGTGCTCGACCTTTTGGATGAAATACAACAGAACCTATATGATAAAGCACTGAAATTCAGAGAGGAAAACAGCCATACCGCCGAAACTTGGGAAGAGTTCAAAGACATTATCGAGAACAAAGGAGGCTTTGTGTCGGCACACTGGGACGGCACTGTCGAAACCGAACAAAAGATAAAAGAAGAGACAAAAGCCACCATCCGTTTGCTGCCTCTCGATTACGGCAAAAATGAGGAGAGCGGCAAGTGTATTTATTCGGGTAAGCCTTCCAAGGGGCGCGTGATTTTTGCCAAAGCTTACTGATATGGACGAAAGATTAAGAGCCTTCAAACGGCTGCTCGACATAATGGACGACCTGCGTACGGGTTGCCCTTGGGACAGGGAGCAAACCTTGGAATCGCTACGTCATCTGACGATAGAAGAAACCTATGAACTTTCCGATGCCATTCTCCAAGGCGATTTGGAAGAAATTAAAAAGGAGCTTGGCGACCTGATGTTACATCTCGTTTTTTATGCAAAAATAGGTTCGGAAAAAAAAGCTTTCGATATCACCGACGTGCTCAACGCCATCAGCGAAAAGTTGATTTTCAGACATCCGCATATCTATGGCGATGTTAGCGTTTCGGGTGCCGAAGAGGTGAAGGAAAATTGGGAGAAACTGAAACTCAAAGAAGGTAAAAAATCGGTGCTCGAAGGAGTGCCCAAGTCCATTCCTCCCCTTTTGAAAGCCTACAGAATACAGGAGAAAGTAAAAGGTGTGGGCTTCGACTGGGAGCGTCCCGAACAGGTGTGGGAAAAGGTGGAAGAAGAGATGCAGGAGTTGAAGGTTGAGGTTGAAAAAGGCGACAAGGACAAAATGGAGCAGGAGTTTGGCGATTTGCTGTTTGCTCTGGTAAATTACGCACGTTTTATCGGAATAAATCCCGATGACGCTCTCGAACGCACTAACTCCAAATTTATCAAGCGTTTCCGCCATCTTGAAGAGCAAGCCGGCAAAAGCGGCAAGAGCCTTAAAGATATGTCCTTGGCCGAAATGGATGTTTTTTGGGAAGAAGCCAAGAAAAAAGAGCAGCATTAGAATATTGTATTTCAATTATTTATGAGAATAAAAGTTTATTTGGCGGCAATATCGTTTCTTCTTCTCGGCAACGGATTGAAGGCACAAGAAACCGTTGAACCCGATAGCATTTGCCGTGTAAATAAAACTTATATCAAATCTTATTGGACTGATTTTAAAGGCCTTGCCGCCTCGCCAGCAAAATGGTCGAAGGGCGAAGCACTTGCCGCCGGAAGCATTGTCGCCACGGGTGCCCTTTTGTATTGGCAAGATAAAAACATAACGGAGTTTTTTAAGGACAATCAAAGTGATTTTTTTGATGATGCCAATAAGTATTTTTTCGACCCTTTTGGCAAAATGTATTACACAATTCCTTTAATGGCAGGCTTTTATATTTATGGCTCCGCCGCAAAAAAGAACAAGCCAAAGGCTGTGGCAATGGATTTTGTGAAAGCCTCGCTTTATTCGGGAATCGTGGTCACGGCACTAAAGCATCTGACACATCGCCACAGGCCCTATCAAACCGACCCGCTAAACCCCTATTTGTGGGACGGCCCGCTTACCGACGATATGAATTACACCTCCTTCCCCTCAGGTCATACCATAATGGCGTGGACCTTTGCCTCCGTTTTGGCCACTCATTACCGCGATAAACTTTGGGTGCCCATAACGGTTTATTCCTTGGCAACAATGGAGGGACTTGCAAGGATTTATGCCCAAAAACACTGGTCAACAGATGTTCTTGTTGGCGCTGCACTGGGCTATGCCATAGGCACTTATGTAGTGAAACACAGCAACTGCAATTTTATTTTGACGCCTGTTGTCTCTTCAAACTATTCAGGTTTGAGTTTGAGTTTTTCCTTCGGAAAACCCAAAAGTGTTTTTGAGAAATATTAGAACTTACCTCGAAAATTTAGTATAAATTTGTGCTTTCACACCAAACAAAATGCCCTATGGTCAAAACAGCCCTTTTATCACTGCTTATTATCTTCAATGCGAGCTTTCTGTTTTCGCAGGACAGAGCCTACGCAAGGCGAATCGACTCCATACTTTGCAGCCCGAAATTCGGCGGACGCGGCTATGTTGACAACGGAAATAAAATTGCTGCTCGTTTCATTCAAAAGCAATTCAAACACTTTGGTTTAAAGAAGTTTACGAAAAATTATTTTCAGCCTTTTACCATCTCCATAAACACCATTCAAGATGTAAAAGGAGTTTGGATTGACGGCCGCAAGTTGCTTGCGGGAAAAGATTATTACATCGCTGCCGGTTCGCAGACCACCAAGGGCACCTTTGATATGGTATATCTTCCCGATAGTATTTTTGAAAACGAAAGTGCCGTCAAAGAATTTTTCAGTCAAGATTTATCGAACAAATTCATTCTTACCGAATACAGATTCAAAGAGCTGAAATATTTGGAGAATTTGCCCGCCAAAGGGCTTGTGTATATCAATCACAAGAAGATGTTTTGGCACATAAGTCACGCTTTGAAACCGAGAAATTTTGTAATTATCGACGTGGCCGATTCGGCAATTTCGAAAAGCTCCAAACAAATCACAATTGATTTTAAATCAAAGTATTACCCAGAATACAAAACCCAAAATATTGCAGGTTATGTGGAAGGGAAAAAATATCCCGACTCCTTTTTGGTAATAACGGCACACTACGACCACCTCGGCAAAATGGGACACGAGGTTTATTTTCCCGGCGCCAATGATAATGCTTCGGGGACAACGATGTTGATTAATCTGGCAAAATATTTTTCGCAGCCCGCCAACAAACCCGATTACAGCATTGTTTTCATAGCCTTCAGCGGCGAAGAAGCCGGATTACTGGGCTCCGTTTATTTTTCTGAGCATCCGCTTTTTTCCTTATCCAAAATAAAATTTCTTGTGAATTTGGATATGGTAGGCACGGGCAGCAAGGGCATTACCGTGGTTAACGCCACTGTTTTTAAAAAGGAATTTGACAAACTCGTGCAGATTAACGAAAGGGAAAAGTTGCTGAAACGCATCAAAAAAAGAGGAGAAGCCTGCAACAGCGACCATTGCCCTTTTTATAAAAAAGGAGTGCCTTCGTTTTTCATTTATACTTTTGGTGACGAATACAACGAGTATCATTCGCCTGCCGACAGATATCCCGATATTCCTTTTACCGAGTATCCGGATTTGTTCAAGCTGATGGTCGAATTTATAAAATCATTCTGATGGCTAAACTATATCTCGTTCCGACGCCCATAGGCAATATGGAAGATATGTCATTCAGGGCTTTACGTGTTTTGAAAGAGGCCGATTTAATTCTTGCCGAAGACACCCGCGTCACGTCCAAACTGCTTAGGCATTACGAGATAAATAATAAGTTATGGGCTTATCATCAGCACAACGAGCATAAGGTTGTGGAACGAATTACCGAAGAGTTGCAGGCCGGCAAAAACATAGCTCTCGTTACCGATGCAGGCACGCCGGGCATCAGCGACCCGGGCTTTTTGATAGCACGCAGTTGTGTGGAGCAAGGCATTGAGATAGAGACGCTTCCCGGCGCCACAGCCTTTGTGCCTGCCTTGGTAAACTCGGGTCTGCCTTGCGACAGGTTTGTATTTGAAGGTTTTCTGCCGCATAAAAAGGGGAGACAGACACGCATCAAAGAGCTGCTTGAAAACAAATACACTTTTGTGCTTTACGAATCGCCCTACCGGCTTTTGAAAACACTGACACAGTTAGCCGAGGCCTTCGGGCCGGAGCACCGGGTTTCGGTGAGCAGGGAAATATCCAAAATTCACGAAGAAACAGTACGGGGAACTCTTAGCGAGGTAATTAATCACTTCGAAAACAACGTGTTAAAGGGCGAGTTTGTGATTGTTTGTGAAGGGAAAAAGTAGAGGTTTGTTTCCTTGGGAACTTCGTTATTCTTGTTTCAAAACTTCCTCGATTTTTTGCCGTATTCTCTCCATCTGACTTTTTGAGAAGCCCGACCAGCGGGACACAATCATACCTTGCCTGTCGATAAGGATAAATGTGGGAAAGGAATGAACTCCGTATTTGTTTTTTACAAGGGCGTCACATTTTATCCCCGGATAAGTTATTCGCCATTTGCTGTTGTGCTCGGCAATTTTTGCCCGCCCGTCCATGGGGTCCATACCGAGAATTATTAATCCGCTGTCGGCATATTGGCGGTAATATTTCTCAAGAAATTGCGAAGCTTTAATACACGGAGCGCAGGTAGAATACCAAAAGTCGAGCAGCACCACTTTGCCTTTGAAGTTGTTGAGAGTCACAGTATTGCCCTTAGTGTCAATGGCTTGAAAATCGAAGGCTTTTTCTTTTTTTACGCATTTTTGCCTCGAATGTTTTTTGGTCAAGTCCGTTTTTATCTCCGAGTAGCCGGCAGGCAGGCTGTAAGAAAGGAAGAAATCAAGGGTGGAAGAGCTGTCGATGGCCGGCCGTGTGAAATTTACCGATGAAAAAAAACTGCCGTAGTTACTTTGTCCGCGGGTGCTGACGGAAAAAGGAAATGCCGTTTTGCGGTTAAGTAAAAATTTGTATCCGAAATCATAGAAAGTGTCGGCGTCGATAACAACATTCTTCGAATTGAAATCCACGTCGATTTCCACGGTGTCATTACAGAATCCGTGTGATATTTTGACAATGCGCGCATCGGCATTGTTTATTATCTGCTCAAAAAATTCCTTGTTTTTAAGAAATGCCGGAAAGCTTCTTACTGTAATATTTTTGGAGAAAGGTCCTTTTTCAATATCGATTTTCTTGGGGTCCAAAAGCCTCTTGGAATAAATCTTCTTGTTTTTGTTGTCGATGGTGTAAATTCTGCCGAGCGAGTAAAGGTTTTGGAGGTATTTGCCGTCGTCAATCCAAAGGTCGTAGCCGTAAAAGAAGTCACGCGGGTTAAGGGCATATTTTACGGAAGCCGAAAAACGAATGGTATCGGGTGTTGCGGGATTTTTGTAAAAGCCTTTGGCATAATAACTTATGGATTCGGTTTTTTTTATTTTCTTGCCGGCCTTTTTCAAAAAGCGAACAGCCGCAGCTTGCTTTTGGGCACTGACCATAAGGCTTGTCCCAAGAAGAATAAAAGTGAGTAAAACCTTTGTTCTCATCTAATTAACAATTATTTTTAACTTTTTATCAATGATTTCAAACTCGAAAGGATTGTGTCCGAGAGACTCGCCGTCAACTTCCAAAAGCACCTTGTCCGATGAGTCCGCAACAATTTTTTTACCTTTCAGCATATTCACTTCTTTTATGCTTTCGATATTCCCGTCATACAATTTCTTTATCTTCCTGATAATCTTGCTTTTGGAAATTTTATTAACCAGCATGATATCAAAAAGACCGTCGTCGGGCACGGCATTTGGCACCTGCTGCATACCTCCGCCGGAGAATTTGCCGATGCCCACACTCATGGTGAACAGCGTGGAGCCGTTTAAGGGTCTGCCTTCCACCGAAATGCTTATGTGCGGATGCTTGTACCTCATTAGGGTTTTGAACAGGGTGGTGAGATATGCGAATTTTCCGGAGCGGCCTTTGTCTTTGCTCTCGTTCGTTTTTTCCACCACAAGAGCGTCGAAGCCTATGCCGGCGGCATTAACGAAATATCTGTAGTGTTTTTTATCGCCGAGAAAATACGATACCCTACCCACATCCTGTTTGAAGGTCTTGTTTTTCGCAATGATTTTCACGGCGTTTTCATAATCGTCGGGAATATTGAACATACGTCCCCAGTCGTTTCCTGTGCCAATCATTATCACGCCGAGGGTTATTTCTCCGGCTGTTTCGGGCTTTGTGAATATACCGTTAACAACTTCGTTTACGGTGCCGTCCCCTCCTGTTACAATAATTTTTCTGTAGCCTTCTTCAATCTTTCCGGAGGTAAGTTTTATGGCATGACCGCGATATTTTGTGAACACCACGTCAAAAGGTATTTTGTTGGCGTTCAGCAGCTTTTCTATTAGCGGCCAATCTTTGCCGCCCTTTTTTCCTCCCGCATTTGGATTGAGCACAAGGAGAAAACGCTCGTGTACGGCAGCGTTTATCATTGTTTAAACCACACTCCTTTCTCTGTTATTTCCAGCTTTGTCTTTCTTCCGAGGAAAAAAGCGCGGTTGTCGGCGATGTGGCCGGCGGGAAAACCGAAAGCCACGGGAATACCTGTGTCGGAAAGCGTTTCGCTTATTATTTCTTCGGCATCCTTGCCAAAGGGAATGGTGTTGTCGTTCATATCCGACATGCCGCCGATTATCACCCCCGCGGGAGTCTCGAACTTGCCGTTGCGTTTCATGTTCATCATCATGCGGTCGATATGATAAAGATATTCGTCGAGGTCTTCCATAAAAAGGATTTTCCCGCTTGTGTCGATGTCGGAAGGAGAGCCCAGCAGGCTGTACAAAATGGAGAGGTTCCCACCTGTGGTGAGACCTTCGGCCCTTCCTTTGCGGTTAAATTTGTGAGGTGGTAAATGGTATTCAACCTTACCTTCGAAAAGAGCCTTTCGCAGCGAGTCAAGTGCCGTGTTTTCATTACCGTCAGCGGGAAAATTAACCGGCATGGTGGCATGAAGGGTTTCCACGCCAAGACCGTGGATGTGTGAATGCAAAACCGTTACGTCGCTATATCCGATTACCCATTTGGGAGAGTTTAAAAAGCGCGAAAAGTCGATTTTATCAATAATTCTCACGGTGCCGTAACCTCCTCTGGCACAGAGCACGGCTTTTACTTCCGGGTCGTCGGCAGCCGCTTGAAAATCGGCAGCTCTTTGCTCGTCGGTGCCGGCGTATTGATGGTGTTCGGCAAAGAGATTTTCGCCTAACCTCACTCGTAAGCCCCAATCCTTCAGCTTTTTAACGGCAGGGGCAACTTCCTCCTTCGATATTTTCCTTGCCGTGGAAATTATCGTTACAAGGTCACCGTGTTTTAGTGGCGCGGGCTGTTTCATTGTGCTGTCTTAATTTATTTTTCCCCCTTTGAAGCCTCATCGTGAGCCCTGCCGGTTTTCACCAAAA
>CAZPGC010000116.1:0-2902 GCA_964585875.1 uncultured Prolixibacteraceae bacterium
AGCTCCGCTTTGATGAAATTTCACAACAAAGATAAGGAAAAATAATTGCTTTTACCGAGCTTTGTTTTTTTTGTGTCTTTTGGAAATTACTATTTCAATTTTTTGAGATGCCAAAGGATTTATTATCTTTTCGGAAACATGACTGTTTTTTGCTTGTAAGAATTTTATATTTTTGTTGTCACAGGCGGCAATAGCTCAGCCGGTAGAGCATCAGCTTCCCAAGCTGAGGGTCGCGGGTTCGATTCCCGTTTGCCGCTCCATCGGAAGGCAGATACATAAAAAAGTTTGTATTTGCCTTTTGTATTTTTTAAAAGATTAACATACAAATGATTATGCGAAACAGAGAGCGTATGTATTCACATTCGGCCTTGCTGCTGACAGCCTTTATTTTCGGTGCAAACTATTGGATTTCAAAGGACTTGACGGGGAAAATACCTGTCGAAGCCCTCGTTGTTTTCCGTACGGCGGGTGCCGCTCTTTTGTTTTGGCTTTTTGCTAAAAAAGCCGGCGATATCCCGCCCGCCAAAGATATCGTCTTGCTTCTGACGGCAGGTGTCATAGGTGTTGCTGTAAATCAACTGTTCTTTTTCAGCGGATTGAAATTGAGCAACCCCGTTAATGTTTCGATTATTCACATCACAAATCCTTTTTTCGTGGTGATTTTCAGCAGGATAATCCTACGCGGCAAAATAACGGCGTTAAGAATTGCCGGCATTGTTTTGGGCTTTACGGGTGCAGCCATACTCATTTTGAAAGGCTCGGCCGCGGGTTTCCAAAGCGCTCAAATGAAGGGATATCTTTTCATCCTTATAAACACCACCGCCTACGCTCTTTATCTTGTCATCATAAAGCCTTTGCTGAAAAAATATTCCACATTCACACTTTTGAAATGGGTCTATCTCGGCGGAGCACTCGTGGTTATTCCTTACGGTTTCGGCAGTCTGAACCAAATTTCATACAGCTCTTTGAACGCGGGGGTGTGGTTGTCGCTTTTGTATATCATCGTGGCAGTCACTTTTTTAGCCTATCTCCTATCGGCTTATGCACTGCGCAAACTCTCGCCGCCGGTAGTGAGTTTTTACGTTTACCTTCAACCTCTGTTTGCCACTGTCATCGCTTTGATGCTCAAAAAAGACGTGCTAGCCTTTTATCAACTCATTGCTGCAGCATTGATTTTCACGGGCGTTTATTTGGTAAACGACAGGTCGAAAGCATAGTCGGTTATTTCGTTTTCAATTATCGACCCACATACACCTTTTTAACGATGTTTTTTCCTTTATAATTTATTCTGACAAAATATACTCCGTCTGTTGAAATATTGATTTTCAAAGTATTATAGGCATTTCGTTTTATATAAATTCTACGCCCGATGCTGTCGAACACCTCCACTTTGAAAGATGATAATTCTGTTGTGGAAACACTTATGCTTTTGCCCTCGGCGGATACATTAAAACTTGCATCGCTTTTTACGGTGCTGCCAAGAGAAGCCGTTTTGAGAATATAATCAAAGGTTTCGATGACGGAGCCGTTGCTTCTTACGGCGGCAAAGGAAAGAGTGTCGCCTTTGACATCGAGATAGCAGTAATGATATGATTTATCGACTTTTACAATGCTGTCCTTTGTAGGATTCGGTGTGTAAAGAGGAGCCCCGCCACCACCTGTAGTTATGTGTTCTATGCCGTTGACTACGGCTCTCGAATAATAATGATTGTGTCCCGTTAAAACAAATTGCACACCTGTTTGAACAAATAAAGGCTGCAAAACATTTTGAACGGTAGTGTTATTGGAATGGCCTCCACCGGCACTCCAGCCGGGCTTGTGCATAACCACTATTTTCCACTTTTTCGTTGTGGTATTCAGGTCGTTAACAATCCAATTGTATTGCGTACTACCCGTAGAATAATTCGTAAACTGGTCTATCACCGTAAAATGCACGGGGCCGTAATCAAATGAGTAATAGTATCTTCCGTTCATAAAATCGGGAAAAGGAAAATATTTGGCAAACAGATTCCCTTGCCCTTCGTGATTTCCTACGGCAGCCACATAAGGAAGATTTGCCAGCATCTTTTGCAGATGTTTGTATTGAGGGTCGAAAAACTCGTTATCCCAATCATCTTCTTTATCGCCGTTTGACACAAAATCACCCGTGGAAATTATCATTGTTCGGGATTGCGGGTCTTGTGAGACCTTGTTCATAACCGCCTCTGCCACAAGGTCGTGCTTGTCGGGATAAGTTCTTGTATCGCCGTAGGCAAAAAAGCGCACCCGCTCGGTAGTAGCCGTAGCTCCCGTCCTAAAACTTCCCTTAAATTCTTTGCCGTTTGCGCTGACTTTATAATAATAATGTGTCGCCGGTGCCAATCCGCTTAAAAGTATTTTGTGTTGGTGGTCAATACCGAATTCATAGGTATTTACCTGCCCGGCAGCATAGGTCGTATCGGTTCCAAAGGCGAACATACAAGTATCCGTCGAGTACAACTGCCATAATATCAACATCTTATCATTATCTCCCGGATATAAAACATAGGGTGATTTACGAAAGACTATATCTTCAGTGAATTTCAATGCCAAATCGAAACTAACATCCGAACTGGAATGCGAACGCTGATGCACTTCCGCCGCAATCAGATTTTGCCCCGTGGTCAACACGGAAACAGGAACATAGTACCGAAAGAATTTGTCTTCGTCACTTCCCGCAACCGACGATGATGCCGCTGTTGTGTAGGTGATATTTCCCGAAGGCATATTGGAGCGGGCAACCTCAACCCCGTTAATGTAAACAAGGGCTCCGTCGTCGCGCAACAACTCCAACAAAAGTTTTTTCCCCGACGGTATGTTTTGAACATTGAATTTCTTTCTGAAATAATAAGTTATGTGTTTGTTCGAACTGCTGTTGCCGTAT
>CAZPGC010000116.1:3002-8724 GCA_964585875.1 uncultured Prolixibacteraceae bacterium
TTGTTGGTGCTGCTGTTTCCATACGAAATAACGGTGGCCTCGTCGCCGTCGCCGTAACCCAGTTGCGCCGCACCCGAAGCCCAAGCACTATCGTTATATGAAACTGAGCACCAAGCTGTTCCTTGGTTGGAGCCATCGTCAAGGTATTTCCACACAGAGCCTTTTGGCAAGACCTGTGCTGTTGATATTAAGGTAGTTGCAAGCAAAAGCAGAGAAAGCAAATAACGCATGGTGTGATAATTTTTGGTGTGTTTATTGACTGCAAAGCTAAATAAAAAGGCGTGTTGATTTAAAAAGCTTTATTATTTTTGTGAGATATAAAGAAGACAAGAAACAAATGAACAAACTGTTTTCATACGGCACTTTACTACTCAAGCAGGTTCAACTCGACACCTTCGGCCGTTTGTTGGATGGCAAAAAAGACAGATTGCCGCGTTATCGATTGCGTTATATAAAAATCACCGACCCCGATGTGATTAAATCCAGCGGCACCGACACACATCCTATTTTGGAATTTACCGGCAAGCCGGAAGATTTTGTGGAAGGCACCGTTTATGAAATTACCGACAGCGAATTGGAGCGCGCCGATAGCTACGAAGTGGATGATTATCGCAGAGAACTCCTCGAATTCGAATCGGGAATAAAAGCCTTTGTTTACGTAAAAGCGTAGAGCCGTTGTTTTAAACATTTGAAAATTAAATATTTACCACAACAAAACTTCAGTTCCGAAATTCAACGGCAAAACCTTGACCGGTACGGATTCTCAGCGAAGTTTTAGCAATTGAACAAATTTTACCTCTTGAAATAAGGACACAAAATCTCCGCCGTATAGCCTTTTCCCTTTGCAGCCACCTGTTTGGGCGTGCCCGTTACAATAATTCTTCCGCCGTCTTTTCCTCCCTCGGGACCCAGGTCGATAAGGTGGTCGGCATAGCGTATCACGTCGGGGTTGTGTTCTATAACCAGCACCGTATTCCCTTTATCCACAAGCTTTTTAAGAACATCAAGCAGCACTTTCACATCGTAGAAATGCAGGCCGGTCGTCGGTTCATCGAGAATGTAAAGAGTGTTACCCGAATCGCGCTTGCTCAATTCCGTTGCCAATTTAACACGCTGAGCTTCGCCTCCCGAAAGGGTGGTTGACTGCTGACCCAAAGTGATATAACCCAGCCCCACATCTTGTAATGTTTTTATCTTTTTCACTATTTGAGGTATGTTAGCAAAAAATTCAACAGCTTGATTTACAGTTAGATTAAGAACATCATTGATGGATTTTCCTTTGTAGCGCACTTGGAGAGTCTCGCGGTTGTATCGCTTTCCGTAGCACTCGTCGCAATGAACGTAAACATCGGGTAAAAAATTCATTTCAATGAGTTTTAATCCCGCACCGCGGCAGGCTTCGCATCGACCACCTTTAACGTTGAAAGAAAATCTGCCCGGTTTGTAGCCTCTGATTTGAGCTTCGGGCAGTTGGGCGAAGAGGTTGCGTATGTGCGAGAAAACACCTGTGTAGGTGGCGGGGTTGGAGCGCGGCGTTCGCCCTATGGGCGATTGGTCGATGTCTATCACCTTGTCGATGTTTTCCATTCCTTGTATTTCTTCAAAGGGCAAAGGTTTTTTCAAGGAGCGATAAAGTTTGCCGCTAAGAATGGGAAAGAGTGTCTCGTTTATCAGCGACGATTTGCCGCTGCCCGAAACGCCTGTAACACAAACAAATTTACCAAGCGGTATTTCCGCGGTGATATTTTTCAGATTGTTACCCGAAGCTCCTTTGAGCACTATCTTTTTCCCCTTGCCTTTGTGATATTTCGCCGGAGGAACAATTTGGCATTTGCCGTTAAGGTAACAAGCTGTAAGAGTGTCTGTTGCCATCACTTCGGCAGGCGTTCCGGCGGCAACTATTTTTCCGCCGTGCTTGCCGGCACCCGGACCTATGTCGATGATGTAGTCCGCCGAACGTATCATTTCTTCGTCGTGTTCAACCACTATGACCGTATTCCCCAAATCGCGCAATTCTTTCAGCGAAGCAATCAGCCGCCGGTTGTCGCGTTGGTGCAAGCCGATGCTGGGCTCATCGAGAATATAAAGAACGCCCACCAGTCGCGAGCCTATCTGCGTGGCAAGGCGTATTCTCTGCGACTCACCACCCGAAAGAGTCTTTGAAGGGCGGTTAAGACTCAGATACTCAATGCCTACGTTGAGCATAAAACCCAAACGTTTTCTTATCTCGCGCAAAATCTCAACGGAGATACGACGCTGCTTGTCGCTCATGTGCTCCTCCACCCCGTCAATCCATTTTTTGAGCTCGCTAAGGTCCATCCGCGCAAGGTCGGCGATGGTTTTTCCCGCAATTTTAAAATGAAGGCTCTCACGCTTAAGCCTGTCGCCATGACACACGGGACAGACGACCTTGTTTGTAAACTGCCCCACCCATTTTTTAATGCTTTTGGTGGCGTGCTCGTCATTTTGATTCATTATGAAATTAACAAGGCCTTCGAACTCGAGATTATAGGTTTCGATAATGCCCATGGTCTCGTTTTTCACGGTAACAATTTCGTTGGTGCCGTATAAAATACGATTCATGGCTTCTTCGCTAATCTCTTCTATCGGGGTATCGAGTGTAAAGCCGTGGTTTCCTCCTATTCCTTGTATCTGCTTAAATATCCAGCTGTTACGAAAAGACGACAGAGGGGCTATGCCTCCTTGAGCTATGGACAGTTTGGGGTCGGGTATTATTTTTTTTATGTCTATTTCCGTTATTTCGCCAAGACCGTTGCACTTGGGACAAGCGCCGTAGGGCGAGTTAAACGAAAAGCTGTTGGGCTCCGGCTCGGGATATGAAATGCCGGTGTCCACACACATCAAATTACGACTGAAATACCTGACATCATCGGTGTTGTCTTCGTTGACCATCACCACTCCTTTACCCATATTCATTGCCAATGTCAACGATTTTTCCAGCCTCTCGGGGGCGTTTTCTTTGACTTTCAGCCGGTCGATAAGCACCTCTATATCATGAACTTTGTAGCGGTCGAGGCGCATGCCGTATTCTATCTCTCGTATCTGCCCGTCAACGCGCACGCGCAGGTAACCTTGCTTTCGCAGCTGCTCAAAAAGCTCGCGATAATGCCCCTTGCGTGCCGAAACCAAGGGTGCTAAGATATTCAGTCCCTTACCTTTATAGTCGGCAATGATGAGCTCCACTATCTGCTTATCGGAATAGCGAACCATCTTTTTTCCCGTGTTATACGAATAAGCTTCGGAAGCGCGAGCATAGAGCAGGCGCAGGAAATCATATATCTCGGTGACGGTGCCCACGGTAGAGCGCGGATTTTTGCTCGTGGTCTTCTGTTCGATGCTGATAACCGGACTCAGCCCCGAAATTTTATCCACATCGGGTCTCTCTATGTTGCCGATAAATTGACGGGCATAGGCCGAGAAGGTCTCGAGATAGCGCCGTTGTCCTTCGGCATAGATGGTATCAAAAGCTAAAGACGACTTGCCGCTGCCACTCAGTCCCGTTATCACGGTAAGCCTGTTTCGCGGTATCTTTACACTGATATTTTGCAAGTTATGAACTCGCGCCCCCTCTATTTCGATTGCCCCTTCGCTGAAAATATCCTCGCTCATCATCACTTTTGTTTGTCGCCGAAAATCCCCACTTCGTTGCTCATACTGTCGCGCAAATGAAAATAATCTTTCATTATGTCTTTGGGTATTTTTATCTTATATTTCTTTCCCGAAACATCGGGCAGATAATAGGTTAACATCCAGGGGTTGAGCTGTTTAAGCATCTTATAGCTGATGTTGTAGCCTGCGGCAAAAGCGGCCAAGTCGGAGATGGTAGTGTCAACCTCGACAATGTAATATTGCAGGGGCGGAAACAAATCTTTCTCGCGGAGGTAAAAGCCGTATTTCTCGGGGTTTGAAAAAATCGCTTTCACGGCTATGATGCGATAAACATAGCGTGAGGTCTCGCTGTTTAGCGACATTTGGTAGTAAGTAGAAGCCTTTTGAACGGCTATTTGTTTTTTCACGCCGCCCATTCCCATGTTGTAAGCCGCTGCCACCAATGTCCAGTTACCGAGAATTTTATATGCGTCGTTCAAATATTCGCAGGCTGCCCGGGTGGCTTTTTCAACATTGAATCGTTCATCGATTTGCCGGTTTATCTCCAATCCGTAATCGTTGCCTGTTGTCTTCAAAATCTGCCAAAAACCTTTTGCTCCCGAGGGAGAAGTAACGTTTGAAAAAGCGCTTTCAACCAGTGCAAGATACTTGAAATCATCGGGGATATTGTTTTTTTTCAGTATCGGCTCGATGACCGGAAACCAGCGGTTGGCACGTTTAAACATCAGCAAAGTGTTTGAGTGCCAGTAGGTATTCACCAAAATTTCGCGTTCTATATTTTCAGAAACATAGAAAATGTCCGTTGGCACTTTTTCACCCGCAAAATCGATATCGCGCGGCACCTCGGGGGAATAAATTCTGTAGTCGCGCTTAAAGCCCGTGTAATAGTCCTCCTGACCGGGACGCCCCGATTCGGTGGAGCGAACAAACAAAGTAAGCGCCACTCCGGCGATAACGACAAAAGGAAAAATCCAAAAATATCTTTTCATTTATATGCTGAATATTAGCGTGTTAGCTCCTTGACCGAAGCAAATTATTTAATGATGCAAAGTAACGAAAAACTATAACAGCGGCAATATTTATTCTTTTAAATATTGTGTAAAAATGATGTTGAAAATTTTGTTTTTTCAAAAACTTCGGCCTTTTCAACGGCATCAAAAAAATAGATTAAAGCAAAGCAAATTCACCCCGGAATTTTTGTTTTCACCACCAACATTTAATGCTATTCGCTAAGGGTAACACTCACACTTTCAATCTGTCCGCCGAGCGGTGGATTTAATTTTTGCAACTTTATTTCCACAAACTCCACCTCTTTGAAATTTTCTTTTACGGCATCGATAATGCGCCGGGCGACATGTTCCAAGAGGTGCGAAGGCTTTCTCATTTGCTCTTTCACGGTAAGATAAACTTCCTGATAATTTACCGTATCGTTGAGTTTGTCGCTTTTTTCGGCCTTGCTTGTGTCTGTTTCCAAATATAAATCTATCAAAAACCGTGTCCCTATCACGCTTTCCTCCTCGAAATGACCGTGATAGGAGAAAAATTCCATTCCTTCTATAGCGATTGTAGCCATTGTGTTTATCGTTTAAAATTCATCGGCACAAAAGTAAAAAAAGCAGGTATAGAATTACCCTAATGTTAATTTTGCGGCATAGGCTTCCATATTCTTGACCTTCCTTTCAAATATCTTGTATTTTAGCAAAGTCAAAAATCATTTGCTTATGTTTACCGAAAAAGATTTGAAACAGTTTAAAGAAAAGGGAATTACTACGCAACAGGTCGTCGCGCAATTGGAAATTTTCAAAAGAGGTGTCGATTTTGTAAAATTGAAATCGGCAGCCACACCGGGTAACGGCTTGATAAGCCCCGACGAGGAGAAGGCCAAGAAACTGACCGAATATTTCGACAAAGAAGCTGCCGACTTGGAGGTGCTTAAATTCGTGCCGGCATCGGGAGCGGCATCGAGGATGTTTAAGCATTTATTCGAGTTTAAGGATAAACTGCAAAAGGGCTATCCCATTGACGAATTGTTTGCCGACAAAAGTTTCAATTCGCCGTATAATTTTTTCGCTTCTTTGGAAAAATTCGCTTT
>CAZPGC010000117.1:0-8312 GCA_964585875.1 uncultured Prolixibacteraceae bacterium
CCACTATGTAAAATCGTCGGGGAAAAGTACTTGCGCGTATAAGGAAATGTAGTATTTTTGATTTCCGATTCAGGAAAGAAATTTTTGATGGCGATAATAACGTTAACCACAGACTGGGGTTCGAAAGACCACTACCTAGCAGGTGTGAAAGGCAGCTTGCTGAAAGCTATTCCAAACGCCAATATCATTGATATTTCCCACGAAATTCCCCCTTTTGACACCTATCAGGCTTCCTTTGTCATCAGGAATTGTTATAAAAGTTTTCCCGCAAATACCATTCATATCATCGGGGTAAATTCCGAGAGCTCCATAGAAACTCCTCATGTGGTGCTGCGCTATGATAATCAGTATTTTATAGGCTCCGATAACGGTATTTTTTCTCTTATCTTCGACGATGAGCCTTCTAAAATTATCGAAATAGACATAATTCAGGACACCGATAAGTTTACTTTTTCGACCAAAGACGTTTTTGTAAAAGTTGCCCAACATCTTGCCGACGGGAAGCTCATCGACGATTTGGGCTTCCCCAAAGATTCTCTCAAAAAATTGATGTCTTTCGAGCCTGTTATCGAAAATATTGACGAAGGGGAAACTGCCATTATCGGAAAGGTTATCTACCTCGACAGGTATGAAAATGCCATTGTAAACATAAGGCACGAACTCTTTGAATCCACCGGTAAAGGGCGACCCTTTACCATTTCTTTTAACTCTTTTTCCAATGCCATTACAAAAATCAGCACCTCTTACGGCGATGTAGCCGTCAGCGATATGTTGGCACTGTTTGATTCGAATAATCTCTTGGAAATCGCTATCAATCAGGGTAATGCCGGCAGCCTGCTCGGCTTGAAAATAGATACCAAAGTTAGAGTTACCTTTAAAAGTTGACGGCAATACCGAATTGGGCATTTATCGGATTCCCCGGCGTAAAATGAATTTCCGAAACAGGCGTGGACTCTCCTTTAAGGCGGCTTTCGGTAGCGAACTGAGCTTCGTTCCAAGCGGTGTTAAGCAGGTTTTCTATGCGCAGCGATAGTGTCCACCGTTTCAAATGATATGCAAGTCCTAAATTTATCAAAGTGTAGCCGTGGGCTCTCACGCTATTGTCCTCGTTTGCGGGGCGGTCGCCTACGTGCAGCACACGAAGCGAAGCGTCGAAATTGTGAATTTTCATCGCCGACAACCCTGTGCTTAGCGTAAAAAGAGGGGCCAGGGGAATATGGTTTTGCCCTTGTGGCAGGCCTGTGATATGTCCTTTATTTGCTGTCATATCCAAGTCGGCCCACAAACCTCCGGTAATCCTGTAACGAGCACTCAAATCTATGCCGAGCCTTACCGTCGGGTTGCTGAGTTCGGCATAGCCGCCGTCACCCACGTAAACAAATTCCGATTCTAAGTACATGTACCAAAGCGATGCCGATAAATTCAACCTGCTCCACCGGCGGGGTTTCACCCCCAATTCTACGCCGTATGCTCTTGGTAATGAGCCTGTTTTAAGTTGTGCCGGGTCAAAATTGTAATGGCTTAGTTTTGTTTTTATTTCTTCTTCGTCGAGTCCTTGTTTAGACCAAAACTTTGCCAATTCTTTTGCTTTTTCCGAACGAATGACGACTCTTGTATCGTTTGAATGGAAGCTTGTACCTAAATCAATGAAGATGTCTAAGTTTTCTACCGGAGTAAAGACAAAATTCAGCTTCGGGTTGATTATCAGCTTTTTGTCATAGCCGGAGCCGTGCGGCAACCCTGTCGGAAGCGAGTCGAGAGCGCTGCCGAGCAGGTCGTTGTCGTTGAAGGTGAAATAATCGGCTCGCAGTCCGCCTTGTATTCTCAGCTTCGAAGACAAAATAAGCTCCTGATTTATCCAAGCGAAAAGATTGCGTTGGGTGATATTGTCGTTTGTGAGGCCCGTTAATCTGATTCTGCCCGGGCTGTGCCATAAGCTCACCTGTATATCGTCGGAACGGAAACCGCTGCCGAGTTCTGTTTTTGAGAGCCTTTTGCCGAAAGAAAGAACTTTTTTGAAGGTGATATCGGCACCGTACATTGTGCGGTTTTCATTTTGTTCTATCATATCTCCGTTTAAACTGTCGATGAGAAAGAAAGTGAAATCGGAAAACAACTTGAAATTGTAACCGGTAAGGAATGCTCTTATGGAAAATTCGCTGTTGTTTTCTCCTTTTGCATCATAACGCAACAGGAAATCCGTTCGTCCCGTATTTCCTCCTTCCATATTGTCTATGGAGCCAAAACGAGATATAATACCTTGTTTTACAGCTCTTTCCGGAATCTGCCCGGAGGCGTTCCATGCCGAAGAGAAAGATGAGACCGAAGCTGTAAGCTTGCCTGTGTGACCTATGTTTGTGAAATATTTACCGTAAATATTAAATCTTTGCAATTTTGAGGGAGACTCGAAAGGGCCGTCGGTGGTAAAATACTGCACGGCTCCGTAAGCATTTTGTTCTTCGCTGCCTTTTCCAAGCTGATAAAGCATAGTGAATTTACCGGTGTTAAACCAACCGCCTTCAAGTTTGACAAGGTTATGGTCGAGGATGTCTTTTGTGCGTATATCTACGGAGCCTGCCGTCGAAAAGTCGCCGTAGCGTGCAAAGTACGGACCTTTAAACACGCTGATTTCATCTACGATTTCGGGGATGAGATAATGCAGGTCGGCATAGCCTTGGCCGTGGGCGTGGGAGACCATATTAACGGGTATGCCGTCCACCGAGATGTTGATGTCGGTGCCGTGGTCGGCATCGAAACCGCGAAGGAATATTTGTTCGGCCTTGCCGCCGCCGGCGTGCTGTGCCGTGATGAGTCCCGGGACGAGTTTCAGCAAATCTTGTGACGATTTTACCGGCCGCACCGCCATGTCAATAATGTTTATTTCTTTTGATGAGGCCGCCGTAAATTGCGGTTCTGACACTATGGATAATGCATCGAGTTGTATGGCGGAACGGCGCATCTTAACGTTTATCACCGTTGTTTTGTTTGCAATCACTTTCACTTCTTTGCTAAAGGTTTTATAGCCAAGAAAGGAAAAAATCAGCCTGTATTTTCCTTGATGAATGTTTATTATTTTGAAATTTCCGTTGATGTCTGTTGCCGTTCCTATCATTGTATTCGCCGCGTAAACATTGACACCTATAAGCTTATCTCCTGTTAATGAGTCTGTTACGCAACCTTTTATGCTGCCTACATCATGAGCTGACAAGTGGGAACCGGAAAGTGCTACGGATAAAACCGAAAGGAGCAGTATTCTGATTGGTGATACATATTTCATAATCGTGTTACTTTATGCTTAAAAAAATTATATACCTCCCGTCATTACGAGTTCGCCGTGAGTTACACCTTTAAGTGCCAAAAGCCTGTCTGCCAGGGTTTGCAGCACCGAAGATTTTCCTTTTACTATGATGGTTTCGATGCAATTGTTGTGGTCGAGGTGAACATGCTGCGACGAAAGGATGACCTTGTGGAAGTTATGCTGAATTGCCGTGGATTTGTTGAGCAGCTCTTTTTTGTGGTGGTCGTAAATCATCACAATAGCTCCCGCAACATCTTTATCTTCACTCCATTGGTCTTTAACCATACATTGTTTGATGAGAAATCGGATGGCTTGAGAACGGTTGGGGAATTGCTTTTTTTCAACCATATTGTCGAGTTCTTCGAGGTAGTCTTTCTCCAAAGAAACGCCAAATCTTTTAAGTGACATAGTGTTATTATTTAGAATATCAATAACACAAAGATATAAAAAAAAAGTGTTGTCCGAAAAAACAGTGCAAGTTTTCAAAATTTCGTGCTCTTTTCCGTTCCTCGGCGGAAATTTCCAAATGAATTGCCACACGGAAGTCCACCTTTTCCGCTGGTGGGCGGGACACGGTATAATGGGGTGGGGGGATTAAGTTGAAAATCCTGACATGCTGCACGTCTGTTTTTTTAATTGTTTCTGCCAAGCTGACAGAGGGACTTTGTGGCACGTTTTTTATAAAGGTGGACGGACATTGAGAAACACAATTGTTAGCGACTATGGATGTAAAGAAAATAAATTCTTATAATGAGTTGATAGACAGCATTAAAGATAGTGAAAAGGCTTACCTGTTGCTGTATAAAAGCGGCAGTGGGCAGAGCGATTGTGCTCTTGAAAATCTGACAGAGGCTGTCAGTGAGGTGGACGATATTTTAGTGCTTACGGCTGATGTTGCCACGGTGCGCGATATTCATCCCAAGTACGAGATTAAGACTGTCCCTACGCTTGTAAATTTTGAAGACGGGGAATATAAAAATGTTGTAAAGGGTTGTCAATCAGCGGATTTCTATAAGAATCTTTTGCGCGACAGCCTGCTCACTTTAAAGGCAAAGGCCGGGGATGAAAAGCCGCAAAAGCGCGTAACTGTTTATTCCACACCCACATGTTCGTGGTGCAATGCCTTGAAAACGCACTTGCGTCACCACGGCATCAGGTTTACCGACGTGGATGTTTCGCGTGACCAAGCCGCAGCACAGGCAATGGTGCAGCGCAGCGGCCAGCAGGGTGTTCCTCAAACCGACATAAACGGTGAAATAATCATCGGTTTCGACAAAAAACGAATTAACGAACTTTTGGATATTAAAGCATAAATCAATAAACATAAAATTATAGTTATGAAAGAGTTACAACCTATAAATCAGAATGTTCTCCTGGATTTGGGCGACGAGCAAAAAGAGGTGAAAACCGCCAGCGGGATAATAATTCCCGACACCGCCAAGGAGAAAAATAATGTTGCCAAAGTGGTGGCAATGAGTAATCTCGAGAATGCCGAAATCGCCGTTGGAGACACGGTGCTTTACAAAGAATTTTCGGGAAACGAGACCGAATTTGAAGGTAAAAAGTATCTTTTGATTCAATATGCCGATATTTTGGCTAAAGTTGTTGAAACAGAAGAGATTTAAAGAGAAGTGGAAATTTTTTAAAGCCGGCACTTCACGTTTGAAATGCCGGCTTTTTTATTTTTCGCTTTTTAAAAGCCACCGAAAAATAATATTCTTTTATTGCCCCTGCAACTCATAACCCGTCTCTTTTCCTTTTTCTGTTGCGGGAATTCCTTCCGACATCCATTTGGGCATGGGTTTATCTTTCAGAAAATGGTCGAAAAACTGCATCATTCTGATACTCAGGTCAACACGGTTTGGCCATTTCATCAGGTTGTGACCGTCGTTGTTGTACGAGAGCATCCACACTTGCTTGCCGAGGCGTCGCAAGGCGTTGAAATATTCTATCCCTTGATACCAAGGCACGGCTCCGTCTTTGTCGTTGTGCATTATCAGCAGCGGTGTTTTTACCTTGTCGGCAAAGAATAGAGGCGAATTTTCGATGTAGAGGTCGAGGCTGTCCCACAAAGAATAACCGATACGGCTTTGTGTTTTTTCATACTGAAAGGCGCGGCTCATCCCCGAGCCCCAGCGTATTCCGCCGTAAGCCGAGGTCATGTTTGATACCGGTGCTCCGGCTTCGGCACAGGCGTAGATGTCGGTCATGGTAACGAGCATAGCCGATTGGTAACCGCCCCAACTTTGCCCTTGAATGCCTATGTGTGTCTTGTCAACCCACGGGTTTTTCATCATAAACTCGGTGCCGCTGACTACGGCGTTATAGGCCGATTTGGCCGGGTGCCCCGTACGGTAGGTGATGTCGGGGATAAATACGATGTAGCCGTTGCTGACATATTCCGTGAAATTTATCACCGAGTGGCTCGGCTTGGGGATGTAGTGGTTGTGCAGCTCGTCGCTGTATTTTTCGTAAAAATAGACAATCATAGGATAGCGCAGCGTGGAGTCGAAGTCTTCGGGTTTGTAGATAAGCCCTTGCAACTCAGTGCCGTCAAAGGCCTTCCAGTGCGTCAGCTCTACCGTGCCCCACAGATAATCTTTTTGTTGGGGGTTGGTGACTGAAATTTTACGGGCATTGCCGAAATCCGTTTCCGAAATCCACAACTCCGGATATTCCTTAAAGCTCATCTTGCGCCAATAAAAATAATCGGCCAAAGGAGGCTTACGCAAACCGTAAAAGCTGTAGTCGTCCATTATTAATTTTTTCGGGTCGTCGCCGCTTCGCAAATCGAGGCTGAAGTAACCCGACTGCTTGTTGATTTTGTTGAAAGCGCTAAGCAAGTGCGGGTCTTCATCATTGAAATAGCGGTGCTCCCTGTTTAGGGTTAAAGCCCTGAAAACTATATTGTTGCGTCTTCCGTATCCTGCCGTGAGGTTTTGTGCTTTCATTCTACCTGCGGGGTCGATGAGCCACAGGTCGTAGCGGTCGTAAAGCACCACGAATTTGTCGTTTTTATACCAGCCTGCATAGCCGTAAGAGCCCGGCAATCGGGGTATGTCGTTTTCTTCATCGTAAAAATTCACGCCTAAATCTTTTGTCAAGGCGATATGACGGCGTGCTTTTATGTCGTATGAGTACCACGAGCTGTCCTTTTTGTTGAAATACAACAGGTAGTGGCCGTCAGCCGAAAGAGCTGCCCTGCCTTGAAAGTCTTCGAGTACAAGTTGTCGTGAGCCGTCGCGGGTATTGACCAAATAATAATCGGCATAAAAACCGTCCCACGATTGTTTTCTCTCGTATTTTTTGGTGGCTATACCGAGGGCAATATCGGCATTGCCGTTATGCAGCAATCTCACATTCCTCATATTTTCGCCTTCAAGCCGAACGATTTTTTTGTCTGCCGGACGAAAAACACAAAGAAAAGTACGGCGTTCTTCGCGCTTGGCCCTCAGTTTTTGTTGCGGTTGTAGCAGGCCGTCTTTGTAATTCCAAACGTCAACATGATATTTTTCTTCGGGCAGCAGCGTGTCTTTGGGTTCCTTTTGCGGCACGGCGGCAATTCCGAAATAAAGTTTTGAACCGTCTTTGGAAAAAAACGGAGTGGAAAATTCCGAGGGGCAAAAATCTTTTTCAAAAACGCTTGTGGTAGTGTCTGCCATAAGGAAAGAGCTGTCATTCAGCGTTTTGCTGCCATAATACAGGTCGAAAACCTTGTGTTTTTTTGCCGTGTCGGCGGCAAAGAGAAAAGCCCATTGCGAGGCTTCGTCGTCGAAGATGAAATTTTTCACCGTACCGGCATTTGCAAATATTTTTTTTGAAGTTTTCTCTTTGGTGTCAAAAAAAGTTATGGTGCAGGAGTCCGAATTTTTGTGCTCGTCGTTTTTCACAAAAGCCACCGTGTTTCCCGTGTGCGAAATTTCGTATTGGTCGATATCTTCGAAATGGAATCTCTCACCACTTAGCGGGAAATAGACATAAAGGTTTTCTCCTTTTTGGGTTTTGCCGCCGGCTTTGGCTTTTGTTTTTTTCTTAAAAATCCACCAACCTTTGGAGGAGCTTATTTGTTTTCTTTTCTTCTTTGCGGAGCTGTAAATCAAAAAGCCTGCAAGTGTGTCGGGCGTTGAGAAACTTTTCACTTCGGCCACTTTTATCATGCTGTCTTTGTCCAAAATCCAAATTCCGAGGGAGTCTTTGGGCAGCTTTGACTTTTTCACCTTGCGCAGCTTCATATTTCGCAGCGTGTCGTACTGCGGTTCGATGAGAAAGGCGATAAAGGAGCCGTCGGGCGAAAACCTTGCTGCGGTGCCGCGGGCTATAGAGTCCTTGGCGCCCGTTTCGGTGTTGTAAAGGTAAAGAAAACCGTCGCCTTTGGCAGGGTTTATTTCGTATGAAATCCATCGTCCGTCGTCGGTAGCTTGAGTCCGCGAAAGCCTTTTCCACTGCTTGTAAACGGCAGGAGAGAGGCGTTTCTTCGGCGGCCTGAGGCTGCTTTGCGCCCACAATGAGCTCGAAATAAAAAAACTCGTCAGAAAAATGCCGATTAAAAACTTATACATAATCTCAAGGTTTTGTAAAAGGCGCTAAGATAAGCACTAATGGCTTTGGTGTGAACGGCAATTTTGAGAGACGCCTTCAGCAAAAGCCCGCAAAAATCCAAAACCTACATTTTCATTTACCGCCGCTCCCAAAGAGCAGGGCGAAAATCCGCGAGACAACAATTTGTCGAGCTTTTTTATTTTTTTGGGCGTCCGGGCGGGCTGTCCGCTTGTAGCCGTATGGTTAAAGCGTTTAGAGTTTAAAATGTTTGCGGTTGGTTTGTTTGGAGAATTTCTACCAAGGAAGGAAAAACAATGCAAACTTGGAAAATGTGCACAAATTTTCTTTTGAATTACCTGATTCTCAAACTTGTAGCTGAGTCCCCCATGGAGCTGTGTCTGACCACCGGAGAAAAGGGGACTTCGATGTAGCAAAACATTTCGGGATTTCTACCGCCTAAAACAAAATTTGTTGG
>CAZPGC010000118.1:0-8075 GCA_964585875.1 uncultured Prolixibacteraceae bacterium
GGTTTAAAAAATGATTTGATAAGAAATACGCAAAGAAAATTGTAGTGTATTTTATATGGTTTTAATATTAATCATTAAAATATTTCCCTTATCAGTTTGTTAAAACTACATTCCAACATAATATTATTTGCGTTAACTTTATCTTTTACAGCAAACCCACCACCATTGCCGACGCTGCCAATACCGTGATTGACAAGGTTTTGTCCATAGCGAAGCTCGACAAACCCGGCTTTGTTTGGGGGAAATAAAAAACCCGTATTATCTCATTGATAACACGGGCTTTATAGTTTTATAGACAGACACTATTTAAACTTGCTCAAATACTTTTTCAAAGCATCCTTATGTATTGTATATCCCATCATTTTCAGTTTTACATAATCGTCGCTGAAGAAATAATATCCGAACTCGGGTTTGTCTTCACCGATGTTTCTCGAGCCCGAGCTTGAATCTTTTATCAAAAACCACCACCTTTTGGCTTTGTCGATGTAATAACCCACAAGGTGCATCCCATGATCGTCGGTTGTGGTGTGGTTGCTAAAGCGAAACTGGCGGGCATACTCGTTTATATATGCCGACGGAATGTCGTAATCGGCTATCAAAGCGGTATTTGTCTCGCGCGAGAAACTCGACTCGGATACGTCGCCACCAATGCTGCAAGTGTATCCGTCCTTCACGGCATTGTGCAAAATGTCCATAAACACATCCAAAGGCACGTTGTAATATTCTTTGCTATGCCACCAATTGTCGGGGACTTCGTACTCAACCTTCTGCCAATAAGGCTGTTGCATATATGAAAGAACTTCAATATAGTCGTTGGGATTCAACTTGAGGTAGTCTTTCAACCACGACTTGGGGGTGTATTTTTTACCTTCGAATTCAAACTCGGTAGGAGGGGTGCCCATGTAATGATTCATTATGGCTTTTATGGTGCGTACGGCTGCTTCTTCATCCCACGCGTTTGATTTTTTAACCGACTGCAAAAAGCCGTTCATCTCCTTGTACATCTGCGAATGGTCGAAAAATTTACGACCGCCCGTTAAGCCGCTGTAAACCGAACGCGGGACGGCTCCGTGCTCCTTATATATTAAGGTAACGGCATTGCCCTCGCTGCCTTCCGAAAACAAAGTCTTGCCGCGACTTTCAATAAAGCCTTTGGCCTTTCTAACGTATTCCCAATAAACGGTAAACATCTCCGAAATACGCACCTTTTTGCCCGAGATACGGTAAACTTCCGACTCGTAAAACGAGGTTGTGGAAAAGCACCAGCAGGTGCCTGTGTTGCCTTGCGAGGTGGTGGGCTGATGCCAAAAAGTGTGGTCTTTGTAGTAACTCATCTTGTTTGGCAAGTCCATACCCGACTGATCCATAGTGAAATACTTCACTTTGGGTTTGGCTTTCTCTTTTTTCTTAACGGCTCTCACGTCCTTAAGAATGAAATTTTGATAATAGCCGGGTTTGTACTCTTTAAACTTTGCCTTGTCTTTCCCCGGCGTTTGAGCCATACCGGTCAGTCCTATCAGAATAGCCGGCAAAATAAACATTAACTTTCTCATAATCTTTTAATTAAATGTGATATTTTCCTTCTTGGTAATTTTCTCGCAATAGTGGCAGTGCAGCTTTATATCCCTTTTGTCGAGCACCCTGAAACGGGTCTCTATCTTTTCGTTGTTGGTTATACACTTGGGATTGAAGCATTTAACAAAGCCGACAATCTCATCGGGGATATCCACTTTCAGCTTCGAAACCACCTCGTAATCTTTAATTTCGATGACGGTGGCGGTGGGAGCCACAAGGGCTATCTTGTTGATTTCCTCGGGTTTGAAATATCTGCCGCTGACTTTTATAATTCCTTTTTTGCCATATTTTTTACTTTCCAAATTGGCGCCGAAATAAATCTGGTCGGTGAAATCTTCAAGTTCGAGTATTTTCATAACTTGCATTACCGTCCCTTGCGGAATGTGGTCGATGACGGTGCCATTGGCTATGGCCGATACGTTTAACTCCTTCTTTTTCATAGTCATAGATGTTTTTAAATTACTCCTAAAATTGACGCCAGCAGAGCCTCTCTGACAAAAACACCGTTTTGTGCCTGTTGGAAATAGTAGGCCTTTTCGTTGGCGTCAACATTCTCCGAAATTTCGTTTACGCGAGGCAAGGGGTGCATAATCTTCAGGTTTTCTCTTGAGCCTGCGAGCATATCGTTTTCCAAAACATAAGAGTTTTTCACCCTCTCGTAATCCAAGGGGTCGCTAAACCTTTCTTTCTGAATACGAGTCATATACAAGATGTCAACCTTGTCCATCACCTCGCTGATATCGGTGTATTGAAAGTAGGGATACCCTGCGTTTTTGATGTATTGTTTTACTGCCGAGGGCAACTTCAACTCTACGGGAGACACAAGGTGAAAGGTGATATTTTTGAACATTGACAAGGCAATAACCAAAGAATGCACGGTGCGTCCGAATTTCAAATCGCCCACAAAGGCTATGTCGAGGTTATCGAGTTCGCCTTGCGTTTTTTTGATGGAATAGAGGTCGAGAAGACACTGTGTAGGATGCTGGTTTGCACCGTCGCCGGCATTGATGATGGGCACGGGTGATATCTCGCTTGCAAAACGTGCCGCCCCTTCGAGGGGGTGACGCATCACTATCAAATCGGAATACAGCGATACCGTTTGAATGGTGTCGCGCAAAGATTCGCCCTTCGACACCGACGAGTTGGCCGAGTCGCTGAAGCCTATCACTCTGCCGCCCAGCTGGTTGATGGCGCTCTCGAAACTGAGCCTCGTTCGTGTGGAGGGTTCAAAAAACAAAGAAGCAATCACATATCCGTTGAGGATGGAGCGCCTCGGCTCCGCCTCGAAACCGGCCGCCAGCTCCAAAATCTGCAATACTTCTTCTCTGTTGTAATCGTTGATGGAAACTAAACTTCTGTTTTTCATTGGGTTAAAATAATAATGTTTATCTCTGCCAAAGTAAATAAAAAAGGCGACTTTGCAGCCGCCTTTTTATCAAAACTTTTTAAACAAGTCCGTGTTTTTTGACAAAATCGTCAATTACGCCCGTAAGGTCGGGCTCGCCGATTTCCTGAAGGTCGTAATAAACACGTGTTGAGGGTTTGTTGATTTTTATCTCGCGTTGCAAGTCTATCGGTGTGCCGATGACCACGCTGTCGCAGTCCGTGCGGTTTATGGTGTCTTCCAAATCTTTAAGCTGCTGCTCGCTGTATCCCATGGCAGGCAACAAAACGCCTATGTTGGGATAAATACGGAAGGTTTCGGCCAGTTTGCCTACTACAAAAGGCCGCGGGTCGATAAGCTCGGCGGCACCCCACTTCATAGCGGCAACGGTGCCGGCACCCAGCTTCATTTCGCCGTGTGTGAGTGTGGGCCCGTCTTCCACAACCAATACGCGCTTGCCTCTTATTACCGAGGCATCGTCAACTTTCAATGGCGAGGCCGCATCAACCACAATTGCCGAAGGATTTACGCGGGCGATATTGTCTCTTATTATCTGAACATTTTCAGGCGGAGCGGAGTCCATCTTGTTGATAACCACCACATCCGACAGACGTAAGTTGACTTCCCCGGGATAATAGCTCACCTCGTGTCCGGGACGATGCGGGTCAACAACCGTAATGGTTATATCCGATTGATAGAACGAAAAGTCGTTATTACCGCCGTCCCACAAAATAACGTCACAGCCATCGGGGTCGTTTTCGGCAGCTCTTACAATGGCTTCGTAGTCAACCCCTGCATAAATCACATTGCCTCTGACGACATGCGGCTCGTACTCTTCCATTTCCTCAATGGTGCATTTGTGTTTATGCAGGTCTTCGATGGTGGCAAAACGTTGCACTTTCTGCGCCGCCAAGTCGCCGTAAGGCATAGGGTGCCTGATAGCCACCACTTTAAGCCCTTTTTCCATCAGCAGCTCAATAACGCGTCTCGAAGTCTGACTCTTGCCGCAACCCGTGCGCACGGCACAAACCGAAATAACGGGCTTGGTGCTCTTTACCATCGTGTCTTTGGGACCGAGCAAAATAAAATTGGCACCTGCGGCATTCACTCTTGCGCTCATTTTCATCACTTTGGGATAGTACAAATCGCTGTATGCAAAAACGCAGTCGTCAACCTTGTACTCTTCAATCAGTTTTTCCAAGTCGTCCTCGGCGAAAATGGGAATACCTTCGGGATACAATTTGCCGGCAAGCTCCGCCGGATATTTGCGCCCGTCGATGTCGGGAATCTGTGCAGCCGTGAAAGCTACCACGTTATACAGCTCATTATCGCGATAATAAGTGTTGAAATTGTGAAAATCGCGGCCCGCAGCCCCGATAATAATTACATTTTTCTTCATATTATTTGTGTTTGTGTGTTGTTAAATAAATAAAGTCCAAATATATGAAGTTTTATCACACATAAGGCCTTTTGTGTGTTTTTATTTTAATAGCGAAAGTCGAGTGGAAAAACATATAAAAGCAATGGTTTTGTTTGAGACACTATTTAGGTTCTCTTAGAAAACTATATGTTTTTCGTAGTGGCTTATAAAAAACGGAGAGGACCAGGCTTGCGAAATGCTGAATATCAATAAGTTTACTTTTGTAAATGTTTGATTTCAGCATAAGCGTAACGAAGTAATTGGCGTTTTCTTATAGCCACTATTTAAAAAATAATGTACATTTGACGCCCTTAACTTTTTAATGATTTTTAAACATCACAAATTGTATGAGCCAACATTTTAATTCGTTAGAAAATTATAACCGTACCAAAAAGGAAAGCGGGTATGTTGATTTTCATAAGGCCAAGCAATCCGATTACGACAAAATAGGGTTTATGTCGGGCTTGGAAGTACATCAACAGTTGCTAACCGAAGAAAAACTTTTTTGCCATTGTCCGGCAGGTCTTTTCAACGATGACGATGATTTTGATGCGGAGGTAATACGGCATATGCGCCCCACACTCAGCGAGTTGGGAGAATATGACGGCACGGCATTGATGGAGTTTAAGACCCGTAAAAATATCGTTTACCGCTTGAAAAACGAGACCACCTGCACCTACGAGGTGGACGACACGCCTCCTTTTCCCATAAACAAACAGGCTTTGGAGGAAGCTATCGAAATTTCGCTTTTGTCGAAATTAAACATCGTGGGTGAGGTGCATATCACGCGCAAACAGTATCTCGACGGCTCTATCCCTACTGGCTTTCAGCGCACTGCGATAATCGGTGTTGAGGGAGAGATTTATTTGAAAGACAGGCCGGTACGTCTTATCCAACTTTCCATTGAAGAGGACTCGTGCCGCGAGGTGTCGGATGTGGGGCACACAAGGGTTTACAAAACCGACCGCTTGGGAATGCCGCTGATAGAAACGGTAACATATCCCGAGTTTAAAAATCCGCAAGAGGTGAAAGAGGGCTGCGACTATATACGTTTTCTGAACCGTTCCACGGGCAAGGTGCGGACGGGAATGGGCGCGGGCAGACAGGATGTAAACGTGAGCTGTCGCGGAGGCCATCGTGTTGAAATTAAAGGCGTTGCACACACCAAATGGATTCCCAAGCTGGCTCATAACGAGGCCTTCAGGCAGTGGGCTCTGCTTGCCGTTAAAGACAAGCTGAATGAAAAAATCGATAAAAACAGTTGGAAAATTTCACACAAGATTCTCGACAGTGAGATTTTTGCCGGCAACGAAAAATTGCTGCAAAAGGCAGGCGACAGAAAATTGGTTGCCGTTCTTTTGCCCGGCTTTTACAAAATACTTTCGCACTTTACCCAACCCGGTCAGGTCTTTGCCGACGAGCTAAGTGGCAGATTGCGGGTGATAGCCTGCTTGGACAGGCCGAATATGACACACAGCGAGGATTTGAATCCCGTCTTGTCGGAACACGATAGGATGTTGATATTCAAAGAGTTAAAAGCGGGAAAAGATGATGCTTTCGTTTTGTTTTATGCCCCTGACGACGACATAACAACGGCTTTGGAGACCATCGAGGAGCGCTGTTTGATGGCTTTCGATGGCATTCCCGGCGAAACACGCAAGTCTTTTGAAGACGGCACCACGGTCTTTGAAAGGGTATTGCCCGGAGCCGACCGTATGTATCCCGATACCGACTCGGCGCCCATACCGCTGTCGGAGGAATACATCGAAATGCTGAGGCGGCGTCTGCCTTCGGAGGTGATAGAGCGCTATCGCAAACTGAAAGCCGAAGGTGTTGCAGAGGATAACTTCACCTACATTTTCAGCAAAAACCACTACCCGCTGATTGTGAAAATTGCCGCCGACTTGGAATTACCGGTGAAAACCATCGGCAATTTCTTCGGGCAGACCTTGAAATTTGTTGAAAATCATTACAGCTCCGCCGGCGATTTCGACTACAATCAACTTTATGAGCTGTTTATGTTTCTGAAATTCAATAATTTGGAATTGGAACTTGCCAAATATATTCTTGTTGAGCTTTATAAACATCCCAAGATGGATTATAGATCCATTTTGGAAACCATAGGATTTAAACGCAAAACAAAAGAGGAAATAGCGGCACAGATTCCGTTTTTGAAACAGAAGTTTGAAGAAACGGCACGTGTTAATACCCGGGAAAATCGTAACAATTGGATAATGGGACAGTTGCGTAAAACGGCATTGGGAAATATAAAATTATCGGAATTGAAAAACCTTATTAATTCATAACGATGGAAGATCTTTTTCAAGGATATAAAGGAGCGGCATTGGAGCTGCTGAAAAAATATAATGTAAGAGTTTGGGGTCAGGCCGTTGTGGAGACCACCCGCGGAAAATTTGAGGGCACCTTGCTGCCGAGGTCTGAAAATGATGACGACAAGCACTTGGTAATGAAGATAATAACGGGTTATAATGTAGGTATCGACGTTGACACCGTTACCACCATGAAAGAAGTGGGTTACAAGAAAGCCAACTACGCCATTCCCGAGAAGGAGTTTCCGCTGACGCCCGGTTTGCCCAAGGTAAAGTTGTTCGGTACGGGCGGTACCATAGCTTCGCGCTTGGATTACAGAACGGGAGCCGTTATCCCGGCCTTTTCTCCCGGCGAGTTATACGGCGCCGTACCCGAGCTTGCCGACATCTGCAATTTGGAGACGGAAAAGGTATTTGCCGTTTTTTCGGAGAATATGGGTCCCAAGCAGTACATTGCCTTGGCGAAAGCCATTAAAAAAGAGATAGAAAAAGGTGTTGACGGCATAGTGATAGGTCACGGCACCGACACGCTGCACCACACCGGTGCGGCTCTTACTTTTATGGTTCAAAATTCGCCGGTGCCTATCGTTCTTGTGGGCTCGCAGCGTTCAAGTGACCGTCCGAGTTCGGATGCGGCACTAAACCTGATGCACGCCATGAAAGCCGCCGGTCACAGCGACATTGCCGAGGTGATGGTTTGCATGTTCGGCCCCACATCAGACGAATACGGCCTGTTGCACAAAGGTACAAGAGTGCGCAAGATGCACTCGTCGTATCGCTCTACCTTTCGCACCATTGGCGATGTGCCTTTGGCAAGGATAAACAGGAAGGAGATTATCCCCATAAAAAAAGACTACCACAAACGTCGTAAGGACAGGAAAGTGGATATCTATCCCTATTTCAGCGACAAGGTTACCATGCTCTATTACTATCCGGGAATGAGCCCCGACATTTTGGACGCTATGATAGACAAGGGTTACGAGGGTATTGTCTTTGTCGGTACCGGTTTGGGACACGTCAACAAAGAGTTGTACCCTGCCATAGAGCGCGCTCATGCCAAGGGCATTCATATGTATATGACGCTGCAAACGCTGTGGGGCTATGTTCATATGTTTGTTTACGACACGGGACGCGATATGATGGCCAAAGGTATTATCCCTGCGGGTAATATGCTGCCCGAAGTGGCTTGGGTGAAACTCTCTTGGGCACTCGGTCAAACCAAAGACCCCGAAGAGGTGAAAAAGCTGATGCTCACACCCATAAACGACGAAATAACAAAACGGGAGCCCTACAACGGCTATCTCATTTATCAAGGCGGAGTGCCTGAGGTTGAGGAGTTTATACGTAAGGTGCATAAGTAGTGGCT
>CAZPGC010000119.1:0-7848 GCA_964585875.1 uncultured Prolixibacteraceae bacterium
ACCGCAAACACAAAAACCCCAAACAAACGAACCCCAAACCTACTTCAAATATTCCTCTCTTTTTACAATAGTAAAATAGTCGTCATTTAGTTTTGTGAATCCGTATTCGTAGCTGAAATAGTAGTATTTTCCCGATTTTGTTTTATAGATATTTGTGTAATAATCAAAGGAGAAACCCTTGTCTGTCAAGCGGTTGCGGTGAATTTTTATGGCGTCTTTTTCCGAGTTGTTTATCAGTTCTTCCATTATTCTTCGGTTTTTTCGAAGAATGTAATTCACTTTACGTATGTATTTGTTTACCACTCCGTTAAGGCGATTGTTGTAGGTGTTGCGACATTGGTCGGAGCAGAATTTTTTATCCACGCGGCCATAGAGCGGCTCTCCGCATTCCAGACATTTTCTTTCTTCCATAATATTTTGTGTTTGTGTCATATGACTAAAGCTTGAGCTCTTTTGAAGCAACAATATTAATAAAAAAAATGAGAGCCTCGTCAGATGATTCTGTAGGTTTTTCCCGGAAGTGATTTTACAACACCTTTAAACTCAAGACTTAACAGTGCTGCAGAGGTTTTGCTCATGCTTAGCTCGGCCTTCAGCGACAGGCTGTCGATGTTATGTGTTTTGCCGTCTTTTAAAAGCTCGAATAGTTTCTTTTCGTTTTCGTTCATTTCCACAAAAAACGAACGCTGCACTGCTTTTCCCTTTTTCGGTTTTTTATCCCAATTCATCAGCTTCAGCAGGTCGTCGCCCGATTCTATCAGGTTTGCTATATTGCTTTTAATCAGAGCGTTGCACCCTGCCGACATTTTATCGTCGGGTCGGCCGGGAAAGGCTGCTACATCGCGATTGTAGCCGAAAGCCAGATTTGCCGTGATTAAGGAGCCCCCTCTTTTTCCCGACTCGATGACTATCGTTACATCAGACATGCCTGCCACAATCCTGTTGCGCTGCGGGAAATTCTGTCTGTCGGGCATGGTGCCGGCCATAAATTCAGTGAGTATGGCTCCGCGATTCATCATTTCTATGGCAGTGGCTTTGTTGGCATCGGGGTAAATAACATTCATGCCGCTGCCCAAAACGCCCACTGTTTCCAAACCTGTAGCAAGCGAGCTTCTGTGGGCGCAGATGTCTATGCCATAGGCTAAACCGCTGACTACCAGCACGTCTGCGTCTTTTAATGTGGCCGTCAATTTTTCGCAAATCATCTTGCCGTGTTTTGTGGGTGTGCGTGTGCCCACTATTGCCGCAACGCGTCTTGCATTTAAGTCGGCAGTGCCTTTATAATACAAAAGCAGCGGGCCGTCGGCGCAGTGTTTCAAACGGGCGGGATATTCGTCGTCAAGGAAAAAGAGTGCTTTTATGCCGTTTTCTTCCATAAATTGCACTTCTTTTTCGGCACGGCGAAACAAAGGAGCCGGCTTGGTGATGGAATCGACAATTTTGGCGGAAATGCCGGGAATTTTCAACAAAGCCTTTTTCGACTCCTTGAAAACGGCCTCAACGCCACCACAGTAAGCTACGAGCTTCTTCCCGTTTATGTCGCCCACAAAAGGAATTAAAGTAAGTGCAATTTTATATCTCGGCAATTTATATTTGTTTAATTTTGATTTTGAGATGCTAAAGTAAAGATTTTGGAAATAACACAACAAAAAATATTGTTTGCGGTGCTGAATTGGGGTCTCGGTCATGCCACCCGCTCTCTTCCTTTGATTAGGAAATTAACGGAAGAGGGCAGTGAGGTGGTCATTGCTTCCGACGGCCGAGCCCTCGAATTTTTACGTCGGGAATTTCCACTCCTGCAGGCCTTGGAATTGCCGGCTTACGGCGTCAGTTACAATTCGGGAAATATTTTGTATGACGCTGTGAAACAATACGGAAGGGTGAATAATGCCATTGGTTTGGAGAAGAAAAAACTTGACGAATTTCTTGAGAAAAATCCCGTTGAACTTATAATTTCCGACAATCGTTACGGCATATATCATAAGAAGATAAAGTCGGTGTTAATGACACACCAACTGCGTTTGCCCATGCCGCGCGGCTTTGAATTTTTGTCGCCACTCGCTCAAATATTTAACAGGTCTTATCTTTCACGTTTTCATAAAATTTGGGTGCCCGATTATGCCGGTGAGGATAATCTTTCGGGAAAACTTTCCCACGGCGTTAAGGCGCCTGTTGATATGGAGTTTATCGGACCGCTAAGCAGGTTTAAAAAAAGAGAAGACGAGGAAAAATATGATTTTGCGGTGGTTTTATCGGGTCCCGAACCTGCGAGAACGAGATTTGAACAGCTCATTGTCAGCGAGTTGACTACATACAAGGGGAGAGCTGTTTTGGTAAGGGGAACGAATCAAAGTGCCGTAAATCTTAAAAATCCTTCTGTTGAGTTTTATGATGTCCTTGGAAGCACGCAGTTGGAAACTCTGATTGCGGGTTCGCGATATGTGGTCTGTCGCTCCGGCTACAGCAGCATTATGGATTTAAAAGCCATGAGAAAAAAGGCTGTTTTGGTGCCCACTCCCGGGCAGCCGGAGCAGGAATATTTGGCTGAATATCACAGTAATAAAGGTAATTTTCCGATGGTATTGCAAAAGAAATTCTCCTTAAAGGGACTCGATAAAATTATAGCGGATTTTTATCGAAGATGATAGATATATAGCTTAAGACCAGATTGTTATAGTGATTTTTCTCCTTCCTCCGTGGCGGCGAAATTCGCAAAGCCAGATGCCTTGCCATGTGCCCAAATCGAGACGCCCGTTTATTATGGGTATTGTGATTGAGGAGCTCACAAGCGAACTTTTCAAATGGGCGGGCATATCGTCGCTGCCTTCGAAGACGTGAGTAAACCACGGTGAGTTTTCGGGAATGAGCCTGTCGAAGGTTTCTTTGAAGTCGTAACGCACCGAAGGGTCAGCATTTTCGTTGAGGGTCAGGCCTGCTGAAGTGTGCTTGATAAAGATATTCATCAACCCCGACTCGGGCAGGGTGTCGATAGCTGCAAGTATCTCATTTGTAATGAGATGAAATCCCGCAGGATAGCTTCTCAATTCTATTTTGTAATGCTTAATCATGTGGCAAAATTAAGAAATGTTATCGACTGTCGGCAAAATCTATTGTCACATGGAAAACTATCGAATCAAAAGGTCTTGCATTTTACTTTTTTTCTACTTTCGTCGCATGTTTTACCGTAAACAAATAATCGTTACGCTGGGTCGTTTGGCAGTGGCTTTTTTGCTTTATTCGGCGGCACGTGTCGTCTTTATGGCCTTGAATTACAATATGTTTCATTATAAAGGCTTAGGGCAAATCTTGGGTGTTCTTTTGGCGGGAATGCGTTTCGATTTGTCGGCTCTTTTGCTTACAAATGCCCTTTTTATTGTGGCTTCGGTAATTCCGAACAAGTATTTTTTTCGAAAAAATTATCAAAGATTTCTTGCTTGGCTTTATTTGCCGGCAAATATTTTGGCTGTCATAGCAAACCTGAGCGATGTTATTTATTACCGGTTTACTCTGAAGCGCACCACGGCGGATTTTGTAGAAATGTTTGCCGACGATAAAGGCATGTTCAAACTCCTGCCCCGATTTTTATTCGATTTTTGGTATATCGTTTTGATTGCTGCCCTGTTTATTTGGTTGTTATTCAAGTGTTTCCGTAATTCTACGAGGAAAATTCAAATAAATACCCGGCGTCATTCGGCATTTTATCTTGTGGAGCTTTTCGGCTTTTTACTCATTACGGCCTTGACCATAATAGGCATTCGCGGCGGCACTCAGTTGCGACCTCTCGGCACCATAGCGGCCTGTGAGTTTGCCGGCCCCGAAATGGCGCCTGTCATTTTAAATACGCCTTTTACTCTGATAAAATCCGTGGGTAAAAAAAGGCTGACCCGCTATCGCTTTTTTAGTGGGGAGCAGCTGGCGAAAATTTATTCTCCCGTCCATAAAGTACACGGATACAGGCAGTTTAGGCCATTGAATGTGGTGGTGATAATTATGGAGAGCCTGAGCAAGGAGCACATAGGTTTTATGAACAAGGATGTGCCCGGTTACAAAGGTTTTACGCCTTTTCTCGACAGCTTGTTTGCCGAGGGTTTGCTGTGCAGGCAGGCCTACGCCAACGGCAAACATTCCATTGACGGCATTCCGGCAGTGGTGGCGAGCATCCCGCCTTTGACGGAGGTGCCTTTCTCCACCTCCGTTTATTCCACCGACAGAATTACGAGTCTTGCTTCTCTTTTGAAAGAAAAAGGCTATCACACTGCTTTTTTTCACGGCGGAAATAACGGCACAATGAACTTTGAACAATTCTGTAAATCAGCCGGTTATGATGAATATTACGGACGTGAGGAATATGACAACGACGACGACTACGACGGAATGTGGGGTATTTTCGACGAGCCCTTTTTTCAATATTTCGGGAGAAAGCTAAGCGGATTTAAACAGCCCTTTGCGGCGACGATTTTTTCGCTCTCCGCTCATCATCCTTACACCATTCCAAAGCAACATAAGGGTGAGTTTCGAAAGGGCAAACTGCCTATCCAAGAGTGTATTAACTACTCCGATTATGCGCTGCGCAGATTTTTCGGTTACGCCTCGAAACAGCCGTGGTTTAAACATACTTTGTTCGTTATCACCGCCGACCACTGCTCCGAAACGGCCATGGAGAGCTACAATACGGATTGGGGAAAATATTCCGTGCCCGTTTTTTACTATATGCCCGCCGATTCTTTGCGTGGCAGCTACGACAAAAGCACCCAACAGATTGATATTCTGCCCTCGGTGATGGATTATCTGCACTACGACAAGGATTATTTTTCCTTTGGCGAAAGCATTTTCGACAGCACATCCTTCGGTTTTTCCGTCAGCTATCGTAATTACAATTACCAATTGATTCACGCCGGTAAAATCGTTAAATCGGATTTGCAAGGTAAGTTTATTTTTGAAACAATACCTCAAATTCCCTCAGGTAATGCCGATACCGGCATGGTTGCCGATTTCCTGAAAGCCTTTGTGCAAACATACAATAACTGTTTGATAAACAATAAAATGACGGTAGAGAAAAGATGATGTTGAGGAAAATACTCCTGTAAAAAAACACGTCACCCCCGACATTTTACTATCTTCGCCGCACAATTATTATCTTTAAAATCAGTATGAGTAAGAAAAAACACAGAGCCGGTTTTGTGAATATCATCGGTAACCCGAATGTGGGGAAATCCACGCTGATGAATGCCTTAGTGGGTGAGAATCTGTCTATTATCACGTCGAAGGTGCAGACCACAAGGCATCGCATCCTCGGTATTGTCAACGGTGACGATTTTCAAATTGTTTATTCCGACACCCCCGGCATCATTAAAAATCCGGGCTACAAGCTACAGGAAGCCATGATGAAATTTGTGGAAACGGCCATTGAAGATGCCGATATTTTCCTTTACGTTACCACTATGGACGACAGCGAAATACACCCCGATATTAAGTCAAAATTGAACAAAAGTGGGGTGCCTATCATAATAGCACTCAACAAGATAGACCTTTCGAAGCAGGATGCTGTCGCCGCTAAATTGGAGCTTCTTAAAAGCGATTTTCCCAATGCCGAGGTTTTGCCTGTTTCGGCTCTGCATAAATTTAATCTTGATGGAATCTTCAAGCTTATTTACGACAAACTGCCTGAGAGTGAGCCCTTTTACCCAAAAGACGAGCTCACCGATAAGACGATGAGGTTTTTTGTTTCGGAGATAATACGCGAGAAAATTTTGCTTTTTTACAAAAAAGAAGTCCCTTATTCCGTTGAGGTTGAGGTTGATATGTATAAAGAGAGCGACGACAGAATTGATATTCACGCCATAATTTACGTGATGCGCGAAACTCAGAAAGGAATAATTCTCGGGCATCAGGGCAGAGCCATTAAGCGACTTGGCACCGAAGCGCGAAAAGATATTGAGGAATTTGTCGGAAAACACATCTTTCTCGATATCTCCGTAAAGGTGAAAAAAGACTGGCGTGAAAATGAAAATATGCTAAAAAAATTCGGTTATCAACTTTAAATTTATATTTTAAATGATACGGTATTATTTGTTGATTTTAAGTTTATTAGCAATATTTGCTAAACCGTCTTTCGGGCAAAAACCAAAGACCTACGAAGGAGCCTTTCAAAACGGAATTCCGGCAAAGGGAATGGCGCGTTATTCCTATTATCTCGACAAGCGGGGCAATAAAATAAAGCAGGGTAGTTTCAGGTATCTCGTCAAAGAAAAGACCCACGAATACCGTCTGACGCATAACTTTCAGGGTGAATACGACAAAGGTTTGAAGAACGGCGTGTGGGAATATACCGTAAAATCAAAGGATTACGGTAGCGACGAGCAGGGTTATGCCACTTCATCGGAGATAGTGCTTAAGGCTTCTTACAAGCACGGAATACCTGAGGGCAGGTGGACTTATTCGGCTTTGATAAGCAAGAGAAAGAAAATAAAAACTAAAGACGGCAAAGGAGATAAATGGACTGAGCCTAAGATAGTTAAGGATGTGAATATAATTGTCAATTTCAAGGATGGCGTGCTTGTGGATTCACTGAAAATTGAAGACCGGCTGAAAGGAACTATCGATATTTTGTGCGACGACAAGGGGATGCTCGACGGTGATTTCGTCATTAAGCTCAATGGGAAGAATGTTGTATATAAATTTAAAGAAGGTTTTTCGGCCTCAAAACCGGATGGTTCCGCCGTGTCGGATTATGAATATTTTCTTAAAACAAAGTCAAATCCGAAAAAAGGCTACGTAACAGACACGTTGAGTTTCTTTGCAAATAAAAACTGCCTTGTGGCTAAGTATCTGAACGACAATGTTTTTAATAATGATTATTTTCTCTATAATTACATCGAGGGCGATAAAATTTTCACACGTAACGGACGGGGCAGAATCTTGTCGGTAAATTACAAAGGGCTGTATTACAAGCGTTTAAAGGCTGTAATGTCTAAAGAAGAATCGAAGCTTGTTGACGATATTTGGTATTACGAAAACGAGGTTAGAACCATAGAGAATAAACTGAAATACTCATTGAAAAAAATGCCGTCAAATAAGAGCTTGAAGCAAAGTTTGGAAAGGGTAGGGCAGTTGCACAAAGAAATAAAATCCTATACCTGTATTGCGGCGGCTTGTAAAGAGTTTGTAAAACCGGATGAGATAAAGTTAAAAGCGGAGAAAAAATGCGGTAAAAGCTATATCTTAAATAAAGGCGTTTCGAGCAAGGAAGAGTTGTTGGAAAAGCTTGTAAAAGCCTCGAAATCGGCTTATAATAAGGCTGTCAAGTTGTCATTGTGATATGAGAATATAATTATAAACCAGATATATACAGATATTGCTTAAAGTATAGATTTAAGTATAGAATTCTTACCGTCTAACAAGCGAATATCATAACGAGTAGTCAAAATTTTTTTAATTGTGAAGAGTTTCAAATAAATAAAGGCCGCTTAACTGATTTCGGGCTTTGGGTGGAATTATTGTGTATCGTGTATTTGTGCCGTGTTGATATATGGCTGTAAAAAGTATTGTTTGTTTTGTTGCATTGATGGGAAAGAATATTTGTCGAAAAATTTCTTGCAAATCAAAAAAAATATACTTTATCTTTGCCGCCTCAAAAGTTCGGGGTGTGGTGCAGTTGGCTAGCATTCTTGCATGGGGTGCAAGCGGTCGCAGGTTCGAGTCCTGCCACTCCGACGACATAAGGGGATAACTTGTTAATTTTCAGGTTGTCCCTTTTTTTATGGTTTTTAAACTATTTTTGCACAGGTAAAATCGAATTTATATGAAAAACATTTCCTTTTCCACCAAGGTGCTTTTGGGACTTATAGC
>CAZPGC010000120.1:0-7591 GCA_964585875.1 uncultured Prolixibacteraceae bacterium
GCCGGACGATAAACCAAAATCGTTCCCGATATTTCCTTCATTTTATCCGTTGAGGGAAACTTTACAAATATGGAATCTCCTTCTTGCCTAAGCTCCAGCTTGTCGTGCAATGAAGCATAGTTGTTCTTCTTTTTTATTTCCTGCTCATACGATATCCCTTTTGGATAATAATCGGGCGTCACAAGATTTATTTTTTGCTTGGATGTGATTGATATACGCCAAATTATGCTTGCAAAAAACAGCAATATAAAAAAGAAAATGCCCCAGCCCCAGTTGAATTTAAACTTCATAATATTTACATTTAATTTACATCTAAATAATTTTCAAAAGTATTAAAAAAAGTCTTGCCCGACCTCGGGCAAGACTTTTTTATTATTTATGGTGCCATAAAAGTAACCGTGGTTTTATCAATCATTTCGCCGTTGGAATAGATTCCGATATCCACGGGAGTTTTCTTCCCTTTGATATCTTTTTTGGCCATATTGATAAACACTACCGACTCTTTTCGTTGCTCGCCTCCGAGTTTTATATTGCCGCCCATTATGGAAATGGAGCCTTTGGCGTTGAGCAATTTCAAGGAGACCTCTTTGTCTTTCCTTGTTTTGTTTATCGCCTTGATATCGTAGAGGTTACGTATTGTGTCGTTGGGTTGCTCCTGATAGAGAATACCCGGAGTGTGAAGGATAACGGCCTCTACCGGATCTCTTGTAATAAGCGTATAGGCAAAGAAAACGAGTATGGACACCAGCACAAAGGAATATGCTATTGTCCTGACGGATATTTTTTGCTTTTTGCCTTCTTTAATCTCGTTTTCCGAAGCGTAACGAATAAGTCCGTGAGGCTTGCCTATACGGTCCATCACGGCGTCGCATGCGTCTATACAGGCGGTACAGTTGACGCACTCCAACTGTGTACCGTTACGAATATCGATACCCGTTGGGCAAACGTCAACGCAGGCGTGGCAGTCGATACAATCGCCCTTGCCGGCTTCTTCACGGTTTTCGTTTTTGCGCAAATGTCCGCGGGGTTCGCCTCGCAGATAGTCATACGAAATCACAATGGTAGTGGGGTCGATAAGCACGCCTTGCATACGTCCGTAAGGACATGCTATAAGGCATATTTGCTCACGGAACCAGGTATAAATCCCGAAAAATACTGTGGTGAAAATAAAAATCAGAATTATCCCCGGAACGTGCTTGTGCATTTCGTTGGCATAACGATACCATTTGTCGAAACCCATAAAATACCACAGCATAACGTTTACCAAAATAAAAGAAATGATATAGAAAATCGTCCACTTTATCAGTCGCTTTCGTATTTTTTCGGCATCCCACGCCCGGGCGGCCAGTTTTCGCTGTTCGCGAGCATCCCCGTCAATCCAATATTCTATCCTCCTGAAAATCAGCTCGAGAAATATAGTCTGAGGACAAAGCCAACCGCAAAAGATACGACCGAAGGTGGCCGTAAAGAGCAATATGAACACAAGAAAACTTATCATCATCAGCATCATGATGAAGGTATCTTGCGGCCAGAATATCACTCCGAAAATAATAAATTTCCTTTCCAGAAAATTCAACATCACCAAGGGTTCCCCGTTAACCTTTATCAAAGGAAGGGCAAACAAGAGAAACATCAGGACAAATCCCACGATGAATCGCCACGTTGTAAACCTCCCCTTAGGTTTTTTAGGATATATGTATATCCTTTTCCCGTCGGTGCCTACGGTAGAAATTTTATCGCGATACGAAATATCGTGATATACAGGATCTTTTCCTTCTTCTTCCCGCAGTTTTTTTATTTCTTCAATATCTTTTTGTGTTTTCATATTCATAAAAATAAAAAATCAGCACTCTCGAAAGAGCGCTGATTTTCAGATCGTTAAAAAATACTATCATTCATAAGCTTCTCCCTCCGCTGCTTTGGCATTTGCAGGATTAGTACCCTGAAGTTTCTCCAACACATAGGAAGTGAGCAGTAAAATATCCTTGTCGGAATAGGTATTTCCGTAAGGCATCATACTGGTGTTCGGAACTCCCTTTTTAATGGTATGGAAAACGTTTTCGGGAGTATTGCCGTGCAGCCAATATTTGTCTGTCAGATTGGGTCCTATGCCGCCTTCACCGTTGGCGCCGTGGCATGATGCACAGGCCTTGGAGAAGAGAATCAAACCTTTCGACAATTTGCCGTTATCGGTGATAAGAGTAATGTTGTTTTCGTCGAATTTAACGGTTTTGTAAAGTTTGGCGGCTTCGGCCATTTCCTGCTGATACTCTTCCTCTTGCGAGGGGCCGGTATGCAGGATGTGGTAATGAAAGACATAGAAAACACTCCAAATGATAGTTCCGTAGAAAATCATCATCAACCACGGCGGCGGACGATTGGAGAGTTCCTGAATGCCATCGTATTCATGATCAATAAGAAGCTTGTCTTCCACTTCTTTGCTGTTCTGAATGTTTTTTTCTTCTGTTGACATATCTATTCTGTTTTAGTGTTATTTTCAAAATTATCCGTAAAACTGTCAAAATCATCATCTTCCAAAGGCAAATTGCCGTTTTCGGCATACATTTTATTCGGGCCGGTAAGTATCCATATCATAGCGGCGGCGAATAGCACAAAAAATATAATCAAAGCTATCGATTGCAAATGATTTGCGTATGCCACTTGTTCCAGATAATGTTTTGCTAATTTCATAACTGCATAATTTTAATAAGGGGGACGATGCCGTGGCACCGTCACCCGTTTAAAATTTATTTCTGTGCTGTTTGTGTATGCGATTCGGTGATGTCTCTACCCAAGCGGTGCAGATATGCTATCAAAGCAATGATTTCCTTACGCGGGTTGGCATCAATCTTAGCGGCTTTAAGATCGGCGGCAATGCTGTTGGCTTGCTTCATCAAGTCGGCATTGGCCTGTTTCTCATAGCCTTCCGGATAAGGAACGCCGAGAGTACGCATGGCGTTTATCTTAGCCCTTGTGAGGGTAGTGTCGAGGTCGTCGTTTATCAACCACGGATAACGCGGCATAATGGATGCCGGCTCAATGTCGGCGGGGTTGTACATGTGACGGTAATGCCAGTCGGCACCTTTATACATGGGGCCGCCTTTAACGCCTGCGCGTGCCAAATCCGGACCGGTACGACGTGAGCCCCACTGATAGGGATGGTCATAAACAAATTCGCCGGCTTTGGAATATTCACCGTAGCGTACAACTTCCGAACGGAAGGGACGAACTTGCTGTGAATGACACAGATAGCAGCCTTCACGGATGTATATGTCGCGTCCTTGAAGCTCAAGCGGAGTATAAGGTTTCACGGTGGCTATTGTCGGCACATTTGATTTTATCATCAGAGTAGGAATAATCTCGATGGCCGAACCCACAAAGATTGCAATGAAAGCCCAGATGGCAAAGGGTACCCAGCGGCGCTCTACCCAACGGTGAGGAGTCTCGCCCGGCAGACGTTTTTTGCTTATGGGCTCAAGAGCAGGAGCTTGTGCTTCTTCGTCGCCGATAAATTTACCTTGCTTGGCGGTGGCTATTATATTAATAAGGAAGAGAATAAATCCTATGAAGTAAAGAATACCTCCGATTGCACGTGCATAATACATCGGGATAATCTGTGTTACGGTATCCATGAAAATAGGATATGCCAAGGTTCCTTCAGCCGTGAATTCTTTCCACATAAGTGCTTGAGTGATAGCAGCCCAATACAGCGGCACGGCATAAATAATGATACCGAGTGTACCTACCCAGAAGTGGGTGTTGGCCATTTTCTCCGAATAAAGTTTTGTGCCGAACAAACGGGGCCACATCCAGTAAATCATACCCATGATGAGGAAACCGTTCCAGCCCATACCTCCGATGTGAACGTGAGCAATGGTCCAGTCGGTAAAGTGGCTGATGGCGTTAACGCTCTTGAGTGAAAGCATGGGGCCTTCAAAGGTTGACATACCGTAAGCCGTTACGGCAACAACCATAAACTTGAGCACTGCGCTGTCGCGTACACGGTCCCAAGCACCGCGAAGGGTAAGGAGGCCGTTAACCATACCACCCCACGAAGGCATCAAAAGCATTACCGAGAACACAACACCCATTGTTTGTGCCCAATCCGGAAGTGCTTGATAAAGAAGGTGGTGAGGGCCTGCCCAGATGTAGATGAAAATCAAAGCCCAGAAGTGAACAATCGACAGCTTATAGGAATAAACCGGACGATTGGCTGCTTTGGGCAGAAAATAGTACATCAAACCCAACATGGGTGTCGTCAGGAAGAAAGCAACGGCGTTATGACCGTACCACCATTGTACCATGGCGTCCTGAATACCTGCATAAATCGAATAGCTGCCCCACATCGAATAAGGAAGCTCCAATGAGTTGACGATGTGCAGAACAGCAACGGTGATAACGGTGGAAATGTAGAACCAAATGGCCACATAAATATGACGCACCCTGCGTTTGGCAATGGTTGCGAACATGTTCCACCCGAAGATAACCCATACCACAGCAATCAAAATGTCGATGGGCCACTGCAACTCGGCATATTCTTTACCGGCAGTATAACCCAAGGCAAGCGTTATTGCCGCAAGCACAATGATGAGCTGCCATCCCCAAAAGTGAATACGTCCCAAAACATCGCTGTACATTCTTGTTTTCAGCAGGCGCTGTAGCGAGTAATAGGCTCCCGCGAAGAATCCGTTTCCGACAAAGGCAAAAATTATTGCATTGGTGTGTATCGGCCTTATCCTTCCGAAGGTGGTGAAAGGAATACCGAAGTTCAATGCCGGAAAAGCCAATTGCAAGGCTGCCAACAATCCCACCAACATGCCGACCAAAGCCCACAAAATGGTGATGTTGGTAAACATCCTTACAATTTTGTTGTCATAGTAAAAAGTTTGTTTTTCCATAAAAATTAATTTTGGTTTGATTTATCATTATTCTCATTTTCAGTCAACTCGTCATCAAATAGAATACGGACCGAGGGCGTGTAACCGTCTTCAAATTGGTTGTGTTTTACAGACCATAAAAAGGCTCCGAGAAAACCGGCGGCAACTATAAAACTTATAACCACTAAAACGTATAATGTAAACATTTGTTCCCCTTAATCAATTAAGACCTCCAAAAGTAATATTTTTTACGGCATTTAGGCAATTCAATACCTTTTTATCTGTAATTTATACGGATTCTAAATAATGATAAATATCATTTTTTTTAATGCGATACCTCTATTTTATTGCAAAACAATAAAATATAAAATTCGGTATTTCAAATACTTAATAAAAATATGAATGAAAATTTAGAAAAAAATATTACAATTCAACTGTAATTTTTCCCCTAAAATCGGCGGTAAATTCTCCGATTAGAGCATAATTTTCACCGGATTTCTCACAATTTTTTTGGAAATCGGTATAATTTTCCGACGGAATTGCCAGCAGCAAACCTCCCGATGTTTGGGCGTCGTTGAGCAGTATTTTGTCGGTTTCGGAAATGCCGTCGGAGTAGATGATGTCGTTTTCCACGTAGTGCATATTGTTTATGGTGCCGCCGGGCACAATGCCTGCCGTGGCCAAATCGCGTGCCTTGCCGATAAAAGGAACTTTCGAGAGATAAATCTTTACGCCCGTGTTTGTGCCGGCAACCATCTCGCGCAAATGACCGAGCAGCCCGAAACCGGTGACGTCGGTGCAAGCCGTGGGATTGTGGGGCGAGGCCAAGGTGGCGGCTTTGGCGTTGAGAGTGGCCATTAGCGCCGAGGTGTATTCAATGGTTTCCTTGTCGGCTACGCCGCGTTTGGCGGCAGTGGCTATGATGCCCGAGCCTACGGGCTTTGTGAGCACCAGCTTATCGCCGACTTGCGCTCCCGTGTTTTTCAAAATTTTGTCGGGGCTGATGATGCCGCTGACAACCATTCCGTATTTGGGCTCTGTGTCTTCGACGGTATGACCGCCCAAAATGGATATGCCCGCTTCCTTTGCCTTGTCGGAGGCTCCTTTTAATATTTCTTCAAGCACGGTCATGGGCAGTCGCTTGTCGGGGAAGCCGACGATGTTGAGGGCAAACAAAGGTTTGGCGCCCATGGCGTAAATGTCGCTCAAGGAGTTGGCTGCGGCAATGGCTCCAAAGGTGTAGGGGTCGTCAACGATGGGGGTGAAGAAGTCAACCGTTTGAACCAAAGCGAGTTGCTCGTTCAGGCGATAAACGGCGGCATCGTCGGAGGTCTCGGTGCCCACGATGATATTTTTATCTGAGGGCACGGGCATTTTCTTCAGAACCAGCTCAAGGTCTTGGGGTCGCAGTTTGCAAGCACAGCCGAGGCCGTGGGTAAAGTGTGTCAGTTTTATCACTCCGTCGTTTGCAGCTTGGCTTTCGACGCTGTCGCCACGCAGCTGTTTTACCTTTTCTGTAAAAAGCTTCGCCGCTTTTTCAATATCGTCTTCGGTGGTGCTTCTGCCTGTTGAAAATCTTATGGTGCCCATGGCATAGTCCAAAGGCACCATCATGGCTTCGAGAACCGCCGATACGTCGATGCTGTCGGTGTGGCAGGCGGCACCGGCCGAGGCGGCCACTCCCTCGAGTTCGTCGAGTAAGGTGTTGGCCTCCACCTTGGGGATGCTCACCGACAAGGTGTTGGGCAAACGTTCGGTCTTTTCGCTGTTGACTCTTATGTCGGGGATGCCTTCTTTCAGCTTCCGCTGAAGCAGGTCGCGCATGGCGGCGTAATGTTTCATGTTTTTGTCGAGGTCGCGTTTGGCCACCTCCGCCGCTTTGCCTATGCCCGCTATCTCAAGGATGTTTTCGGTGCCCGCGCGGTGGTTTCGCTCGTGGTCGGCACCGTGGATGAGTTTTTCGAGTTTTACGCCCGTGCGTATGTAAAGAGCGCCTATTCCTTTGGGTCCGTAGAACTTATGAGCCGCCACCGACATAAGGTCAACGCCGAGTTGTTGCACGTCGGTGGGGATTTTGCCGACCGATTGGGCGGCGTCGGTGTGGAAAAGCGCACCGTGACTTTTGGCTATGGCGGCCAACTCCCTGATGGGTTGAATGGCGCCCACTTCGTTGTTGGCGTGCATAACCGTCACCAGAATGGTGTCGGGGCGTATGGCCTTTTCCAAAGTCTCGGGATGCAGGTAACCTTGCTCATCCACAGGCAGGTAGCTGACTTCAAAACCGTGTTTTTCGAGGTAGCGGCAAACTTCCGTTACGGCGGGATGCTCCACCGACGAAGTGATGATGTGTTTGCCGCGATGCTCGTTTGCAAAAGCAGCTCCTTTGATGGCGTAGTTATTCGACTCGCTGCCGCCGCTGGTAAAAACTATCTCCTCGCTTTTGCAGTTGAGCAGAGCCGCAAGCCGGGAGCGCGATTTTTCCACGGCCATCTTGGCCTCCATGCCGTATTTATGACTGCTCGAAGGGTTGCCGAAATATGTGTCCAAAAAAGGCCTCATGGCCTCGGCCACCTCAGGCGCTATGGGAGTTGTTGCATTATAATCGAGATAAATAAGGTCTTTCATAGTCTTGTCACTTTTGAAAAATGCAAAGGTAGAAAACTATTTGTTGTTGTGGATTGCGAGGTGGAAATCCTCAAGAAGGGATTAAAAAT
>CAZPGC010000121.1:0-7590 GCA_964585875.1 uncultured Prolixibacteraceae bacterium
GCACACCTGCGCTTTCGTACCAACACCTTCGGAGCCATAAATCGCGTGCGTCACACTCTTATCTTTGCCATTCATAAGTACTTCAACGACAACGGATTCTACAACATTCATACACCCATTATCACCGCCTCCGATGCCGAAGGCGCCGGTGAGATGTTCAGAGTGACTACCCTGCCCGACCTCAATCCCCCGATGGACGAAGAGGGCATGGTGAATTACAAAGAGGACTTCTTCGGCCGCAAGACCAACCTGACCGTTTCGGGGCAGCTCGAAGCCGAGTTGGCTGCTCTGGCTCTCGGTAAGGTTTACACCTTCGGACCTACCTTCCGCGCCGAAAACTCCAACACCACACGCCACCTGGCCGAGTTTTGGATGATTGAGCCCGAGGTGGCTTTTTACGACATCATCGACGATATGGATTTGGCGGAAGATATGTTGAAGTTCGTTATAAAATATGTGCTGGACCACTGCCGCGAAGACCTTGAGTTTTTAAGCAAACGACAGCAGGACGAAGAAAAAAACAAAAAAGCCGACCAACGCTCCATGGAGCTTATAGAGAAGCTTAACTTCGTGATTGACAACGATTTCGAAAGACTCACATACACCGAGGCGATAGATATTCTGCGCAACTCGAAAGCCAACAAAAAGAAACGTTTCGAATATGTGATAGAGGAGTGGGGAGCCGACTTGCAGAGCGAACACGAGCGTTATTTGGTGGAGAAGCACTTTAAGAAACCTGTGATTTTGACTGATTATCCGGCCGACATAAAAGCTTTTTATATGAGGCTTAACGAAGACGGAAAAACCGTGAAAGCCATGGATATTCTTTTCCCCGGAATTGGCGAAATTGTCGGCGGTTCGCAGCGCGAAGAACGTTACGAAGTGCTTTTGGAAAAGATGCGCACGATGAACATCCCCGAAGAAGAGATGTATTGGTATCTCGATACGCGGCGTTTCGGCTCGGTGCCTCACAGCGGCTTCGGCCTTGGTTTCGAGAGGCTTATGCTCTTTATCACAGGCATGGGCAACATTCGCGACGTGATTCCCTTCCCGCGATATCCCAAATCGGCAGAGTTTTAAGTTTTGTTGAACTTGTCCGGATTTTTTTCATATCTTGCAATAAGTTTTATTGAGAGAAAATGTTAACACAGAAATTACAACAGAAACTGCAACAAAGGTTGTCGCCACAGCAAATTCAGCTGATGAAATTGTTGCAGGTGCCTACCATAGCTCTCGAACAACGCATCAAACAGGAGTTGGAAGAAAACCCGGCGCTTGAAGACGGTGCCGACCCCGACGACTTTGAAAACAGCGCCGACGAACTCAACGACTTGCAAGATAATGAACAGCAGGACAGTTCGGACGACGAATTCGATTTTGAAGATTATTTGCAAGACGACGAAATACCCGATTACCGCTACAAGACAAACAACCGCGGCAAAGACGATGACGAGAAAAGTATTCCCTACGCTTCGGGCAAGACCTTTCACGACATTGTATATTCGCAGTTTCATCTAAAGGATATCACTGAACGCCAGCGTATTATCGGCGATTTCATCATCGGCAACCTCGACGACTCGGGATACCTGACTCGCGACATAGATGCTATGGTTGACGATTTTGCCTTCACGCAAAACTTTATGACCGACGACAAGGAGATTGAAGAGGTTTTGGAAATAATACAGAGCCTCGACCCTCCCGGGATAGGTGCGAGAAACCTGCAGGAATGCCTCCTTATTCAATTGCGCCGCAAAGACACAAGTAAGCCTTCCATAGCCAACGCCATACTGATTTTGGAGAGGTTTTTTAACGAATTCAGCAAGAAACATTATTCACGCATAATAAAAAGGGCCGAGCTGAGCGAAGAAGAGCTTAAAGAGGCCGTTGACGAAATATTGAAACTCAACCCCAAGCCGGGCAATTCGCTTAACGAGTCGGTGAAGGTTAATCATTACATCACTCCCGATTTTATTATCACCAACGAAGACGGCGAGCTGAAGCTGAGTCTAAACAGTCGCAACGCCCCCGAGCTGCACGTGTCGCGCTCTTATAAAGATATGTTTGAGGCCTATTCCAAGGCGGGGAAAAAAGACAAAAAACAGAAGGAAGCGGTGATGTTTATTAAACAAAAACTGGACTCGGCAAGGTGGTTTATCGACGCCATAAAACAGAGACAACAAACATTGCTTCTTACTATGGAGGCCATAATGAATTATCAGAAAGAGTATTTTCTCACAGGCGACGAAACAAAGCTGAAGCCTATGATTCTCAAAGACATAGCCGACATTGTAAAACTCGACATATCCACTATTTCCAGGGTGGTAAACAGCAAATACGTGCAGACACCCTTCGGCACCTTTCTTCTAAAAAGTTTTTTCAGCGAGTCGATGACAAACAGCGAAGGGGAAGAGGTGTCCACAAGGGAAATAAAAAAGATTCTCAAAGACGTTATAGACGCCGAAGACAAAAAGAAACCTATTATAGACGAGAAACTGGCCGAGATTCTCAAAGAAAAAGGTTACAATATCGCTCGCCGCACAGTGGCCAAATATCGCGAGCAATTGGGGATTCCCGTGGCACGGATGAGAAAAGAATTATAGATAATAGCGGATTTTTAAATACAAAACTCCATAGTGAAAAATGAAAGGTGCGGCAAAAATAATATCATATCTGTTTCATCCTCTTTTTGTCCCTGTGTATATGCTCGGGATTACACTTTTTTTGCCGGTGTATGCTTTGAATCGCTACGGTACGGAATTGAAAATGTATATGCTTGCCTTTATTTTCCTTCTCGATGTGCTGTTGCCATTGATTTCGCTGAGTTTTATGAAGCGCTACAAAATTATCGGCTCTATGCAGCTTGAAAATGCCCGCGAACGCACCATTCCCTACGTCCTGATGTTTTTTTTGTATTCGCTGACAGCTTGGTCGCTGGGCGACATGGCGGGAATGCACCCCATCATCCCCATCGCTTTTGTGATGAGCGCACTGATAATAGTGGTGGTAAATTTCGCAAATCGTTATTTTAAAGTGTCGGCACACTCTGCCGCTATGGCTGCCGCCACCACCTGGTTTTATCTGATTTTCAAAGCTTTTGCCATCGACACCTCCCTGTTGCTGATGATAGCTGTGGTGCTTACAGGCCTTGTGATGAGCTCACGACTTGCCATGGGTGCTCACAGTCCGCGCGAAGTGTATTGGGGTGCTGCGATAGGTGCTGCCGTCCCTTTGGTATTGGGAGCCATAGTTATCGGGTGATTTTGAGGACTGCCCTCAGCACTAACTTATCCCCTCGCCAATTTCCTTGGCAAAATATTCTTCCAACTCCTTAAGCGTTGAAGTAGATGTTTTTATGTCATGCACAATCTCCCCCTTATGGAGCACCACAATGCGCTTGCAAACCTCCGTAACATGATTCAAATCGTGACTCGAGATAAGCAAGGTCACTCCCCTCTCCTGCCGTAACTTGTTGAGTATCTTCTTCAACAATATTTGCGACGAAGGGTCAAGGTTTGAGAAAGGCTCGTCGAGAATCAATATCTCGGGTTCAATCATTATGGCGGCGGCTATGCCCGTTTTCTTCTTATTCCCCTTTGACAAATCGCGAATGTATTTTCCCTTTCCGAAAACTTCGCCGTTGAAAAAATCCGAGAATCTTTCGATAAACTCCTTCACATCGCCTTTTGACATCCCGTTAATTTTCCCGATAAAATCGAAATATTCTTCCGGCGTCAGATAGTCCAACAAAAAGCCCTCGTCGAGATAGGCACCCGTATATTTTTTCCACGCCTCGCTCTTTGCAACATCGCTTTCTTTAGATTTCACAAAGCCCGAGTCGGCACGAATCAAATCTAAAATCAAACGGAAAAAAGTGGTTTTTCCGGCACCGTTATTTCCCACGAGCCCGAAACTTTCTCCCTTTTCGATTGTAAGCGAAGGAATATCCAATACGCTCACTCCCGAATAGATTTTCTTAAGTTCTTTTACTTCTATATCTATCATAATTTCAATATTTTAGCCTAAGACTCTCTATAACCCTCCATGACTTTATATCTGTTTTTTTCAAAAAATCTCACGGCTCCGTCAATCAACTTTTTATGCAATAAAATGCCCGCTATCCCTAAGGCTCCCGTAAAAATTATTGCTGTTTGGGCTGAAAACAAATTTTCGACAACATAAAACAAAAGCATAGGGCCGAGCACCAAAGGAAATGCTATCAAAAAATTGTTCACACCTACTCCCTGATAGTTAAAACTTGCACTTTTGGAAAGCTCCATTCTTTTGCGGTTGTACGAAGCGGCAAAAAGCAAAAACGGTACGTTTACACCTATGTTGTAAAGTGCCGCAACAGTGTTGGCAAGCAGCACCTCTTTGCCGTAAAAAACATAGGGCGTGCTCAGCACAAATGCTATCACGACGGAGAAACCCAACAAATAATATTTTGCCCTGAAATATTCTCTGCGTTGAATATTCGCCGTTTGCAAAAAATCGAAATTAGTGCTTTCCCACGCCAAAATATATTGACCGTAAGATATTAAAAATCCGCCCGTTATAAAAATACCCACAAAAATATGAAAGGTGCTGCCCATGTGCTGCTGTCCGCCGTAAAAAAACAAACCGTACATCAAACTCAGAGGGATGATGTAAAGAATGCTTTTCGAACGCTTGTTTCGCAGCAGCAATTTTATTTCGTTGAGAATAAGCCTACCCGTGTCTCCCATCGACTCCAAGCGGCTTAAGCGACCCGTCAGCCTTTCGCCACTTTTTCCGCGCGAAACAATATCGTCGATATAGCTGTGATAAAGCAAATATCTATACGATAGATAAAACATTAATATACTGCTTGTTAAAGGTAACAAAATAAGATAATACTTACTCTGCAGAGCCTCGAAATAGCTCATGGAAATTGACCCGAAAGAAAAGATGCGGTATTTTTCCAATAAAAAAACCAAGGCGAAAAAAACAAGCATGGCCAAGAAAACTTTGCCGCTGTCGGAGGATTTCCTTTTGAGCCACAAAAGGGTAAAATTGGAAGTTATCTCGAAAAGCATTATGGCCGAAAACCATACGAAGGCCGTTGCAAAATCATATTCCGCACCCATGTATTTTATGGCGAAAGGCATGAAAATAATCAGCGGCACAAAGTTGAAAAAGGACGTCAGCGAGCGAAGCTGCATAAACATAATTATTTTCGACTTTTTAACGGGCAGATGCAAAAAGGCAGGCAGGTCGAAAACGGGCAGCGACTGCAAATAAAACCGAAAGAAAAAGAAAATGAAATAGTAATAGACAAGGCCTTTCTCCAAGAGCAATTCCGGTGCTCCGTCAGGGTCGGCACTCAAAAGAATCTTGTCGAGCATAAGGCCCGCCACAAGAAATTCGAGAATCACAAAACTCAGAAAAATTCCGATTATTATGTTGATAACCAAGTTCTTCTGCCACACGGAAGAACGCATGGATTTTTTAATAAGCAGCGAAACAAATTGACTATACATATCTTGTGATTTTGGGGCTAAAATAGAAATTTTATAAAAGAAGCCAAACAAAAGAGTTTTTTTCCTTTCAAGCGTTATGCCGTTTTTATTACTTTCGCCATAAAGGAAAATTAATCCGCAAATGAAGATGCCCGAAGAGTTTTTGTATTACCTGTGGCGGTTGCGCTTGATAAGCGAGCCCATGGAAACCGTTGAGGGGCAGACCGTTAAAATAATTGAAACCGGCGAAGAGAACCACGATTCGGGACCCGATTTTTTCAACGCTAGGGTTAAAATCGGCGATACCGAATGGGCGGGCAATGTGGAGATGCATGCTTTGGCTTCCGACTGGCTGCGTCACGGCCACGATAAAGATGCCGCCTACGACAGCGTGATTCTTCACCTTGTTTATCAATGCGATACGCAGGTGAAAAATGCCTCCGGCGAGACAATACCCTGTATGGAGGTGAAGGGGCGTTATCCCGAGAAAATCTTTTTTCGCTACCGCAAACTCACTGCTGCCCGCGATTGGATTCCGTGCGCCTCAAACATCGGCGAGGTTGACGACCTAGTGATTTTCAACTGGTTAGACAGAATGGTGGTGGAGCGCCTCGAACGCAAAACTGCATCTTTTGAGGCTGTGTTAAACGACACAAAAGGCAACTGGGAAGAGACCTTCTACATTATGCTGGCACGTAATTTCGGTTTTAACACCAACGCCGCACCCTTTGAGATGCTCGCCCGCTCCCTTCCTTTAAACATCCTTGCAAAACACAAAGACAGCCTCTTTCAGATAGAGGCCCTGCTCTTCGGACAGGCAGGCTTGCTCAACGAAAACCTTGACGACGATTATTCCCGTAACTTACTGAAAGAGTATTCTTTTCTTCGTAAAAAATACGGCCTCGACAGTCTGAAATCATACAATTGGAAGTTTATGAGGATGCGGCCTGTCAACTTCCCCACCATACGCATATCCCAATTTGCTAATCTTATACTCAAATCAAAGCACCTTTTGTCGTCGCTATTGCAAATCGACAAATACGACAAACTGCGCCGTTTTTTTGAAGTGGGCGTCTCCGAATATTGGCTCACCCATTACACTTTCGGTGTCGAATCCAAGAAGAAGCCAAAGGCTTTGGGTGCCGGCTCCTTCGATTTAATTTTAATAAACACCATAGTGCCTTTTCTTTATGTTTACGGGAAACGCAAAGGCGACGAAGGTTTTATAAACCGCGCTTTGCTATTTTTACAACACACCAAAGCCGAAAACAACGGAATCGTAAGACGCTGGTCGGCCACGGGGGTGAAAGCCTCAAATGCCGCACACTCACAGGCCTTGCTCACTCTTAAAAAAGATTATTGCGACGGCGTGCGGTGTCTCAATTGCGCCATTGGCACCAAGATTCTGCACGGTTGAAATTTTGTATTTCGGAACTTGCTTTTTGGTATTATATTTGTTTTAAATCGATTTTGTCAAAATATGTATTAATCTACAATCTAAATTTTATCATTATGAAAAAAAGCTATGTAATCATTTTGGTTTTTGCGGCTGTTTTGTTTACGGCCGGCATTATGGCCTTCAACACCGAAGCGCCGCGATACGAATACCGTTTTATGACCACGGTTGAATCCATTGTGCCGATGGGTGTGGGGCGCTCGCGTATCATCATCGAAAACGAAGACATCGACCCGAGTGTCTTTGCAACCACCCGCACCGACGGGCACACCTCACATCAAGGCAACATTCAGCGTTCGAAGCTGAAAATCAAGAATTTCGAAGAAACGAAGTTGCTGAACTTTTACAGTGCCGTGGGCATCAATTTCCAAAATATCGCTTCCAACGACGCCATTATCTCGTCAAAATTGACAAGCCTCAGCATGCAAGGCTGGGAGTTGGTGAATGTGGCCTCAGGAGTAGAATCCGATGCCGGAAAAGACGACGGTCAGGGAATTTTTATCACACGCTACACCTTCAGACGTAAGGTGCAATAAAACCCCAAAGAAAAACGGCTATGGAAAAATTTTCCATAGCCGTTTTTCTTTTTGTGTAAGCCCGGGTTTACTCCCCCTCCAGCACCAAAACCCTCACCTTGTCCTTTTTATCAAAGTCCAAAAT
>CAZPGC010000122.1:0-4141 GCA_964585875.1 uncultured Prolixibacteraceae bacterium
TCTTTTTCCACTTTTCCATAAAGGCCTTGTAATCAGCCAAGTTCTCCTTGCGTATGGGCACCGACGGCGGCGATTTCACTTTCAAGGGGTCAACGGGTTTTCCGTTTTTGTAAAACCTGAAATCGAGATGCGGACCGGTTGCCATTCCCGACATTCCCACGTAGCCTATCGTCTGTCCCTGTTTGACAAAAACGCCGGCTTTTATCCCTTTTCCGTAACGCGACAGGTGGGCATAGCCCGTTGTGTAGGTTGAGTTGTGTTTTATGACAACGCGTCTGCCGTAGCCGCCGCTCCACCCGGCTTTTATCACCTTGCCGTCGCCTATGGCGTGTACGGGAGTGCCCGTAGGTGCGGCGTAGTCAACGCCGTGATGGGGCCTGCGTATTTTAAGGACAGGGTGCAGCCGGCTTTCCGAGAAGCGCGAACTTATGCGCGAAAAACGTAAGGGAGCCTTGAGAAAGGCACGGCGCAGGCTGCCTCCTTCGGTGTCGAAATAATCATATACGCTGTCTTGTTTGTAGCGGAAAGCGTAGAAATCTTTACCCTCGTGGGTGAAGCGTGCAGCAATTATTTTGTCGATGCCGGCATAGGCCGAGTCGATGCGCTTGGCTACATAAATCACCTTGTAAGAATCGCCTTTTTGAATACCGTAAAAGTCTATAGTCCAAGCATATATATCGGCGAGTTCAAGGGCGAGATTGGGGTCTAATCCGGCCTTTTTCATCGAGACCCACAGCGAAGATTCTATGGTGCCGCTGCCAAAAAGAGTATCTTTTTCGACTTGTCGTTTTCCACGCACGGCACTTATGCTGTCGCCGAAGTCATATCTTACATAATCAATCTTGTTGATTTGATACACGAAATGCCGTAAGGTTTTTGCCGAATCGGGAGCAAAAAAGAAAGTGAATGCTCTTCCGGGACGAATGCTCCTCACGTTGAAGATTTTGCTTGTGTTCTTTGTGAGTTCGTCTATTTTTTCATACGAAACACCTGCGGGAAATAAAATGTCCGAGAGCGTTTGACCCTGTTTTACTTCGTTGTTTTCAACAATAAAACTATCGGCATTAAGACCGTAGATTATCCTTTTTTCAATAATCTTTTTATCGCTTTTTATTTCTTGTTTGCTTATTTCGCCTGCCTTTTTCTCCGTTTTTATATTGCTGACAGTCATTACAATACCCGCCGTAAGAAGCAAAACCGCAGCAACGAAAATCCAATTTTTTATTCTCATTATTCTTATTATTTGTTTTGCCAAAAGTAAGATAATGTGCTCCCCTGACGGCAATTTTTACCGAAAGAAATGAACAAGAAAACATTGATAAAACAGCGGATAGGGAGCCTTCACTTAATTTTTCTCATTACCTTTGCGGAAATTAGTTTTTCAAGGAAAATTATCACAAAAGACATGGACCTGACGGAAAAAGGCTGGCTGCCGAAATATATGGAATACAGGAGTTCGATGGAGCACGTTTATAATCCCGATTCTTTGCCCCTCGGCAAAGCGCTTTACAGGATTTTTCATCCCACGGGTTTGATGTTCGGGCATCCGCTTTTTATGCCCGATTATGTTGACATCGACTTGGAGCAATGGCCTGTTTTGGAGAAAATAAAGCTGATATTTACCGAAGGTCTTTTTGCCGTATTTTGTTTGTTGAATGCTGAAAAACAAAGAAATACAGAAGCTTTTTACGACTTTCTGATAGATTTTTACGCTAAGGCTGTCCCCGGGCTTTTAAAAGAATCTTTACCTTTTTTTAAGCTCGACAAGCCTCAAAAGGTCGAAAAGCTCATAAACAGGAGGGTGAAGGTTAAAGCCGCTTGGAACGCGGGTTTCTGGCAGGGATTTTTTCAAAACATTTTACTTTTTACCGATGTGCTGGCACTACTCGAATACGGCAGGGGAGTGGAGCCCGCCCCGGCACGCTTTCTTGAGAATTTACGCTACGACGCTTTGACGCTCATGGCTGCTGCCGCCTTTGCCGACGGCGATTTGGACGCCAACGAGAAAAAATTGTTTTCCTTCTTTGTCACGGCCGCCGGACTCGGTAAACTTAAGGAAAAAGAATTCTTGACCCTGACTTCGGGGAGGGTAGGCCTCGACAAGGTGAGTATCTCGCAAAATTATTCGTGGCCGGTGAGGAAATACCTGCTCGAACTGGCGGTGCTCACCGTTTGGGCCGATAGAAACATCAGCAAAAAGGAAGAAAATTTTCTGCATGATGCCGCCGCTATTTTGGGCTTCGACGAAGAAGAGCTACTCATTTCCATGGCTGCCGTGGAGGGTTTTGTTATGAACAACTGGGAAAAGGTTCATTATCTGCAATCGAAGCAAAACTACCTGATAATCAGCAAACGACTGACTTCGAGAATGACAAAGATTGCCGCTAAATACAAAGACGAAATAAAGCGTGAGGTTTCTCAAAGTAAGGAGCTTATTCGGCTGCTGGAAAAGTCGAAAAAATCGGCACTCACCGCCGAAGAAAAAGAAATGGTGAGGCAACAACTTACCGACATCCTCAAAGCCATCCCCGCATTCGTTTTTCTGACACTCCCTTTTTCCTTTTTCGCCTTACCTATCTTGTTTAAAATTATTCCCAAAAGCGTTTTTCCCGATTCTTTCGACGAAAACAAGCTGATGAAAGGCAATAAAAAACACATAATTTCCGAGTAAGCGGTGCCCGACTCACGGGTCGTAAGAGTTACAAAGGCTTTGAAAGATTTAATCCCTATGACTTTGTTCTAATCAACAATGCCTCGTTGATAAAATCGCCAAAGTTTTATGTGCAAGGTTTTTCAAAGCTTTATTTTCATTGAAAATTAAATCAAACAAAAATTATGGGAACTTTTGTCATAGAAGGCGGGCATAAACTTTCGGGTGAGATTGTCCCGCAAGGCGCCAAAAACGAGGCTCTTCAAGTGATTTCGGCGGTCTTGCTTACCGCCTCCGAAGTCACTATTGAAAAGATACCCGATATTAGGGATGTTAATAAACTGATTGATTTGCTGCGTGTTATGGGTGTTGAGGTGCATAAAAAGGCTCCCGAGACTTATTCTTTTAAGGCCGAAAACGTAAACCTCGATTATTTGACTTCAGAGGATTTCAAAGAGCGAGCTTCAAGTCTGCGCGGCAGCGTGATGATTTTAGGACCCTTGTTGTCGCGTTTCGGAAAAGCTTATCTTCCGCAGCCCGGTGGCGATAAAATAGGACGGCGGCGTCTCGATACACATTTTATCGGGCTTCAAAAACTCGGTGCCGAGTTCACTTACAATCCTGCCGAACGTTTTTATGAAATCGAGGGAAGCAAACTTAAAGGGACCTATATGTTGCTTGACGAGGCTTCGGTTACCGGCACGGCAAATATTGTGATGGCCGCCACTCTTGCCGAGGGCAAAACCACTGTTTTCAACGCCGCCTGTGAGCCGTATATCGTGCAGCTGTGCCGTATGCTCAACGATATGGGAGCCAACATCACCGGCGTCGGCTCCAATCTGCTCACCATAGAAGGTGTCGATGAATTGCACGGCACGCAGCATCGCCTGTTGGCCGATATGATTGAAGTGGGCAGCTTTATTGGTATGGCTGCCATGACTGCTTCCGAAATAACCATTAAAAATGTGAACTATAAGGAGTTGGGTATAATACCGCAAGTATTTCGCCGTATGGGAATCACAGTGGAAAAGCGTGGCGACGACATCTACGTGCCTGCCCACGAGCATTATCATATTGAAACTTTTATCGACGGCTCTATTATGACTATTGCCGATGCGCCGTGGCCGGGCTTCACTCCCGACCTTATCTCCATAGCGCTGGTGGTGGCCACACAAGCCAAAGGCTCGGTGCTTATTCATCAAAAGATGTTCGAGAGCCGCCTCTTCTTCGTTGATAAACTTATTGATATGGGTGCGCAGATTATACTTTGCGACCCTCATCGCGCTACGGTGATAGGCCTCGACAGGCAGTTGCCTTTAAGAGGTATTAAAATGGTGTCGCCCGATATCAGGGCAGGGGTGGCTTTGCTTATAGCAGCCATGTCGGCCGAGGGGACTTCTGTCATCGACAATATCGAACAAATTGACAGGGGTTACCAAAATATCGACGTTCGTCTTAATGAGTTGGGGGCGGGGATTCGGAGGTTGTGAG
>CAZPGC010000122.1:4241-7580 GCA_964585875.1 uncultured Prolixibacteraceae bacterium
TGTGGCGAGATGTTGTTTGATTTAATTTTTACGACCGAATGTTCTTGTGTTTGCGATAAATTATTACCTTTATCCCCGTGAAAACAAATATCGAGGGCGTATGAAAATATTGATGATTTATTGTGAACGTTTTGCCTATAATCCGGCAGTAAAAAACCTTGAAGATGCGGAAGATATAACCAATGGTGAGGTTTTTGAAAATGTGCAAACGGCTTTTATTCAGGTTGAAGAGCACGACATGGAAAATCCCAAATCTTCGGAGAAAAAACTATTGAATTTTATAAAATGGGTTGCACGTAAAAACGAGTGTAAGCAGGTTGTGCTCCATTCTTTTGCCCATTTGTCGGAAAGCAAGGCCGACCCCGCTTTCACAAAACAACTGTTCGACAATGTGGAACAACGTCTTGAAAACACAGGCTATCAGACTTCGCAAACGCCTTTCGGCTACTTTCTCGACCTCGAGGTGAAAGCTCCCGGTTTTTCCATGGCAAGAGTTTTTAAAAGCTTCTGATTATGAGCAAGTTATCCTTTGTTGTTAAAATGTCTGTGTGGCTCCTATTCATCATTGGAGGCTTGTGGCTTTCCCTCTATCTCGATAACATATTTTTCGGAGGACCTGTTGCACACAACACCTTATTATATTATACGCTGTTCGTAATAGGTGTCATTTTGCTCGTTACTGTGCTGAATATCAGCCGCAACACAGGTCGTTTACTGGCTCGTTACGGTCACGATAAAAACAAGGCGAGGGGCCAAATCAATTTGGTGGTAAAACAAGGTCCCTACGCTTTTATGCGACATCCCATGCACTTGGGGCTTTTGTTTTTTCCTTTGGCAATAGCGCTTATCTCGGCTTCGCCTTCATTTATACTCATTGTGGCACCTGCCGAGATGTTGCTTATTGTCATTTTGATAAAACTCGTCGAAGAGCCGCAAACCAAAAAATTGCTCGGCAAAGAATATGAAAAATATATGAACAAGGTGCCTATGTTTTGTTTCAGCTTGAAATGTATAGGTGAACTTCTAAAACCCGTGAAATGATGAGGAAAACCGTTTTGATAACCGGCGGCACCGACGGAATCGGCAAGGCCACAGCCGCGTCTTTGGCAGCTTTGGGTTTTGAAGTGATTTTGACGGGACGCTCGCCTGGAAGATGTGAAGAAGCTAAGACTCAGATAATTAAGGCGACAGGAAATGATAAAGTTCGAAGTTTGTGCGTTGACTTCAGCGAGGTGGAGCAAATTAAAAAAGCCGCCGATTTTCTCACTTGCTACATCCACAAAATTGATGTGCTGATTAACAATGCCGGAACATTTGAAAACGAGTTTCACCTTGTGGAAGGCCGGTTTGAAAGGACTTTCTTCGTAAATCATCTTGCTCATTTTATGTTCGACAAGGCCGTCTTCGAACTCATGAAAGGCGTCCCCGACGCACGCGTAATCATCGTCAGCTCCATGGCGCACTCGTCGTCGATGCCCGAGCCTTTCGAGCTGTTGCACCGAAGGGAAAATTTCAACCCGTACAGTGCTTATTCACATTCTAAGCTGGCTAATATCCTCTATGCTTTTAAACTGGCAAGGCTTTTTAAAGATTCAGGCATAACCTCCAACTGTTTGCATCCCGGCGTTATCAATACCAAATTACTTAGAGCGGGGTGGGGTGCAGGCGGAGGCAAGGTGGAGTACGGCGCCGCCACCTCCGTTTATCTCGCCACCTCTGACGAGGTAAAAGGCATCAACGGTAAATATTTTGTCAACAAAAAAATATCGTATCCTGCCGCCGTTGCTTTCGACAATTCTCTTCAAGACAGGCTCTGGGATTATGGCGAGGAGATTCTTTTAAGTTTATAAAATATTATATTACAGATAATTACAACATATTTTAAAAAAATATCAAAATTTTTACCCCAAGCCCCTTGCCGTTTAAAATAATTTTCTACTTTTGCAGCCGCAAAATTTTAGACTTTTTGAGTTTGGTTTTGTGATAGTTAAATGAAATAAGAATAAGGAACCTGACAAGGTCAAACCGATATAGGTTTCTACGGAGCGTCAAAAATACGCTGCGGCGGTTTGGAGATTATAACAATCCTTCCTTATCCTTTTTTCACTCAAATCATTGAAATATTGACACTTAACGCAAGGCTAAGTCTTGTTTTTTCAAAAAAAACAAATTCTTGGCCGGCGGTAAGGAAATTATAATACTTTTGCACTCCCTTTTTTAGGGGGAAAACAGATTATTAAATGAATTAATTTTTAGCTGATTATGCCAACAATACAACAGTTAGTTAGAAAAGGACGCAAGAAGCTTACTTACAAAAGTAAGGCACCGGCGCTGGAGTCATGTCCTCAACGCCGCGGTGTCTGTGTTCGTGTTTATACGACCACTCCCAAGAAGCCTAACTCGGCAATGCGTAAAGTTGCCCGTGTAAGGCTTACCAACGGAAAAGAGGTGAACGCATATATTCCCGGCGAAGGTCACAACCTTCAGGAGCACTCCATCGTTCTTATCCGTGGCGGCAGGGTAAAAGACCTGCCCGGTGTACGTTACCATATTATAAGAGGTGCACTCGATACTCTCGGAGTGGAAGGTCGCACTCAACGTCGTTCGAAGTACGGAACAAAACGTCCCAAACAGAAGAAATAAGAATTTTGTAAATACTTAGAGATGAGAAAGCAAAAACCAAAAGCGAGAATAATTCTGCCCGACCCGAAATTCAATGATGTTGTTGTTACAAAATTTGTGAACAACCTGATGAAAGTGGGCAAAAAGAACTTGGCTTACAACATATTTTATGATGCCATGGATATTGTGGCCGATAAAATGAAAGACGAAGCTCCCGTGGAAATCTTCAAAAAGGCTTTGGCAAACGTTACTCCCGCAGTGGAAGTACGTAGCCGTCGTATCGGAGGTGCAACCTTCCAAATCCCTTCGGAGATACCACCGCGCCGTAAGCAGTCGATAGGTATGAAATCTTTGATAAACGCTGCGCGTAAACGTCACGAAAAGTCTATGGCTCAGAAACTTGCCGGTGAAATTTTGTCGGCTTACAAAGAAGAAGGTGCCGCCTTCAAGAAGAAAGAAGACACTCACCGTATGGCTGAAGCCAACAAAGCGTTCTCACACTTTAGATTTTAATTGAACAATGGCAAACTTAGATAAGACACGGAATATTGGTATTATGGCACATATCGACGCCGGTAAGACAACAACTACCGAGCGTATCCTCTATTATACCGGTAAAAATTATAAAATCGGTGAGGTGCACGACGGTGCCGCTACCATGGACTGGATGGTTCAGGAGCAAGAGCGCGGTATCACCATTACCTCCGCTGCCACTAC
>CAZPGC010000123.1:0-7559 GCA_964585875.1 uncultured Prolixibacteraceae bacterium
GCTTGTCGGCATGCCTCCTGCATCCAAACCTTAAAACATAGCATCTATTTGTTTAAATTTGCCGGATAAATATCTAACAACTATGCGGGAAAGCAAATACGGTTCGATACTCAGGTATGCAAAGATCAGATACGCCATTACTATAATGCTGATTATCATGCTGATAGGCATTATAGGCTATATGATTCTCGAGGACGCTTCTTTTCTCGACGCCTTGTATATGACCGTTATTACCGTTTCCACAGTAGGATATCAAGATGCTCTGACACTCGATAAAGACGGTAAAATTTTCACAATTGTGCTTATTTTGGTAAGCTGGGTCACTTTTGCCTATGCCATTTCGGTTATCACTTCCCACTTTGTGGAAGGCGAGTTGGGGCTCTTTCTCGCATCATACAGAAATAAATCAAAACTCAGAAAAATGAAAAATCATACCATTGTCGTAGGATACGGGCGTAACGGCAAAAATGCCTGTGAAGTGTTGATTGCTCACGGCAAACCTTTTGTCGTAATAGAAAACAACCACAATGTGATTATGGAAAATGTGTCAAAAAGCTTACACTTTCTCGAAGGCGATGCCACCGAAGACAAGATACTTCTCGAAGCCCATATCAAAGAGGCTAACTCGCTGATTACCACCTTGCCGGTGGATGCCGATAATCTTTTTATCACCATGTCGGCACGCTCCTTAAATCCTAATATAAGAATTGTGAGCCGCTCGGCTGACGAGGCTACCTCTCGCAAGCTGATGAAAGCCGGGGCTTCGCACGCCGTCTTGCCCGAGTCGGTGGGCGGCCATCGTATGGCAATGCTGGTTGAGCAGCCCGATATCGTCGGCTTTTTCGAGAAAATTTCGATGATAGGCGATGCCGAAACCAACCTTGTGGAGATAATGTGCGACAACTTGCCTGAGGAGTTGCTCAACCATTCCATCTACGATTTGGGAATAAGAAACAATACCGGAGCAAATATCGTGGGCTATAAAACCCCTGACGGTGAGTATGTTATTAATCCCACACCGGACACGAAAATGATTGCAAATGCAAAACTCTTCGTTTTGGGCACACCCGAGCAGATAAAAAAAATGAAGAAGTTGTTAAAGTTTAACTGAGATGCGCTTTGAAAATCCCGATATTTTATGGGCCCTGTTTTTGGTTGCCATACCGCTTATCATTCACTTGTTTAATTTCAAACGTTTTAAAAAGGTCTATTTCTCCAACTTGGCATTTTTGAAAACCGTTGAGCAGCAGACAAAAAAACATTCACGGCTGCGACATCTTTTGGTGCTCATTTCACGTATGCTCTTTGTGGCGGCTTTGGTTACTGCCTTTGCCAAACCTTATTTCCCTTCCTCCACGGCTGACAACGGGGGAGATGCCGAAAAAAGAATATTGATTTATCTCGACAACTCCTTTTCCATGCAGCAAAAAGGTCATAGAGGTGTTTTGCTGGAGGAAGGAAGGAATACGGCACGCGAGATAAGCCGTAGCTACCGGCCTGTTGACAGGTTTAAATTTGTTTCAAACGATATTTATTCTTTCGACGGGGGCTTTTTAAGCCGCGACGATTTTATGAGCGACCTGCGCGACTGCGATTACGAGCCTTATTCCGTCTCGATGTCTGAAATAATAGCCTCTTCGAAAACGGGTGCAAGCAAAAAAGACCTGCCCACCGATGTTTTCCTTATTAGCGATTTCCAAAAATCCGTCAGCGACATAAACAAATGGCAACTCGACACAAACGTCAATTATTGGCTTGTGCCTTTGGCCTCCGCCTCCGCCGAAAATATTTTCATCGACTCTTGCTATTTGGATGCTCCCGTGGCTCTTTCGGGTAAGGCGGTGAAGCTTAACTTCATACTGCGTAAAAATTATGAACATCCGAGTGGCGATTTGGAGGTGAAACTTACGGTGAATGGTCGTCAGAAAGCTGTTACAACGGTGAATATGAGCGCCTTGTCAAAAAAAATCACTTTCTCGTTTATGCCCGATTCTTCGGAATTACAAGCCGGTAAAATCCAAATCGGCGACTTTCCCGTTACCTTCGACGACGAGTTTTATTTCTCGTTCAGAATCAGAAGGCATTTTAAAGTTGTGGGTATAAACGAGAATGGAAAAGACGATTTTATCTTTCGTTTTTACAGAAAAGATTCTTCCGTAAACTTCATTGGTTTCAGGCGCGATATGATAGACTACTCGGCTTTCAAGGGCGCCGATTTGGTGTTGTTGGACGGTTTGACGGACTTCGACTCCGGTTTGCTCGACGAACTGAAAAGATATGTTGACAATTACGGCAAGCTGCTTTTTATTCCTTCGAGCAAATGTCCGGCGGAAAATATTGTGAAGTTTAACAAGTTTTTCGGCACGGGGACCCTGCTCTCGCTTGACACCACACGTATTAAAATTTCGGAACTCGATTTGCAAAGCCCTCTTTTTAAAGATGTTTTCGATTTGAAAAACGGTAAGCTGCCCGAGAATACCGATTTTCCTTTTTTCAAATACCGCTATATCCTTCAACGACAATCAGATGCGGTTTATAACACGGAAATTAACTTTGCCGACGGGAGCCCCCTGTTGTTTTCGCAGAGCGAAGGACGCGGGAAGTTGTATTACTTTACCGCTGCCCTCGACGAGCACAGCTCCAACTTGGCTCATCATGCTTTTTTCGTCCCTTTGTTCTACAACCTCGCTATAGTTGACGAACAAAATATGCCCTTGTTTTTTCGTGTTGGCGACGATGTTATAAAACTCGGCAATGTAGTGGAAACGGGAGACCTTGGTTTCCATATCACCGATATGCAAAACGGAAACGATTTTATTCCCGGTGTGAAGGAAAGGGGAGGAGAGGTGACGCTTTTCCTCGAAGGAAGAATAAGAAAATCAGGCAATTATGTCGTCAGTTATCCGCCTGCTCTTAAAATTCCGCTGTCGTTTAACTATGCTCCCGAAGAGTCGATGCTAAATAGTTATTCACTTTCGGATATAAGGATTATGCTAAGGAAGAGAGCTTTTACGAATGTGAAAATCATTGAAAATCAAGGAAAAAACATAGGTGTCGAGTTGAACGTTATAAAACAAACAGGCCGATTGTGGAAAATATTTATTTTATTGGCTTTAATGTTTTTGGTAATTGAAGTATTTTTGCTCAGGTTTTTGAAATAGGCTGTCGGCAAGTTAAGCTTAAGCGGGACAGTGAAGAGCCCCGGCCTGCTGTTGAGTCTCGGCTTTTGAGATAAACACCGCGACAGGGATGTTTTCCCTCGCCGGGCTGTCGGCTTTGAAAATCTAAAAGACATAACCGAAGAAATTTTTTTGGGATAAGATGGAAGAGGAAACATTGGACAATTTGGGACAAACAAATCCGGATGCCGGCGAGACGGCCGACAGCGGCAGTGTGGAGCTCAGCGGGCTGTCGGATTTGTATAAAGATTGGTTTCTCGACTATGCTTCTTATGTGATTTTGGAGCGGGCGGTTCCCGATTTGCGCGACGGTTTGAAGCCTGTGCAGCGTCGTATCTTGCACTCTATGAAGGAGATGGATGACGGACGCTATAACAAAGTGGCCAACATCATTGGCAACACGATGAAATATCATCCCCACGGCGACGCCTCCATCCGTGATGCCCTCGTTCAGCTGGGACAGAAAGACTTGCTGATTGACATGCAGGGAAACTGGGGTAATATTTTGACCGGAGACCCGGCTGCGGCACCCCGTTACATCGAGGCCCGCCTGAGCAAATTCGCCCTTGAAGTTGTGTTCAATCCCAAGACTACCAATTGGTTGCTCTCCTACGACGGACGCAACAAGGAGCCCGAAGTTCTGCCCGTTAAGTTCCCGCTTTTGCTGGCGCAGGGCGTTGAGGGCATCGCCGTAGGCTTGGCTTCCAAAATTTTACCGCACAACTTCAACGAGCTCATCGATGCATCCGTAAAATATCTTCGAGGCAGGAGTTTCGAATTGTATCCCGACTTTCTGACGGGCGGCATGGCCGATGTGAGCAAATACAACGACGGGTTGCGAGGTGGCAAAGTAAGAGTGCGGGCACGAATTACCAAAGCGGACAAGAAAACCTTGATAATCACCGAAATACCCTTCTCTACCACTACCTCATCGCTGATAGATTCCATCATCTCTGCCAACGAAAAGGGCAAAATAAAAATTAAAAAGATTGAAGACAACACGGCGGAAAACGTCGAGATAAAGATAACTTTGGGAAGCGGTGTTTCGCCCGACCAAACCATTGATGCCCTCTATGCTTTCACCAATTGCGAGATTTCCATTTCGCCCAACGCCTGCGTTATTGACGACGACAAGCCCAAATTTCTCGGAGTTAAAGAGATGCTGAAAATCAGCGCCGACCATACGGTCCGCCTGCTGAAAATGGAGTTGGAGATACGGCGCGGCGAGCTTATGGAGCAGTGGCATTTTGCCAGCTTGGAAAAGATTTTTATCCGCGAACGCATCTATCGTCAAATCGAAGAAGCCGAAAGTTGGGAGGAAACCCTTGAACTCATCGATAAGGGACTGGAGCCTTATAAGTCGCTGTTTAAAAGGGAGATAACGCGTGATGATATTGTGCGGCTTACCGAGATAAAGATAAAGCGCATCTCGAAATACAACGAATTTAAAGCCGATGAGCGCATCAAGGAATTGGAGGAGCAGATAAAAGAAATAGAATATCATCTTGCTCACCTGATTGATTATGCGGTAGATTATTACAAAAACATTAAGAAAAAATACGGAGCGGGACACGAGCGCCGGACCGAGCTGCGTAGTTTTGAGAATATCGACGCCGCTTCCGTAGCCGTTTCCAACGTTAAACTGTATGCCAATCGTGAAGAAGGTTTCATAGGCACAGGTCTTAAAAAAGACGAGTTTTTGTTTGAATGCTCCGACATTGACGACATTATTGTCTTTAGGAAAAACGGCACTTTTATAGTAACAAAGTTGGCCGATAAAGTCTTTGTTGGTAAAGAAATTATCCACGTCGGAGTCTTTAACAAAAACGACGACCGGACCATTTACAATATGATTTATCGCGACGGAAAGACAGGGCCGAGCTATGCCAAACGTTTTGCAATTACCTCAATAACACGCGATAAGGTTTATCATCTCACAAAAGGCAAACCCGACTCCAAAGTGCTCTATTTCACGGCTAACCCCAACGGTGAGGCTGAGCTGGTAAGGGTTAAGCTGCGGCCGCGTGCTAAAATACGCAAGCTGCTTTTCGACTTTGATTTCAGCAACTTGGCCATAAAAGGACGTAACGCCAAAGGTAATTTGGTGACGAAAAACCCTGTGAGTTCAGTAGTTTTGAAAGAAGGCGGCGTTTCCACTTTGGGAGCACGCGATATATGGTTCGACGACTCTGTTAAGAGACTTAATGCCGATGAGCGGGGAGTTTATCTCGGCGCATTCGGTCCCGAAGATAAAATTCTAATCATCTTATCTTCAGGAGAATATATGCTTACCGGATTCGACTTGAGCACCCATTTTCCCGAAGAGATGATTAAAATATGCAAGTATGACCCGGAGGCTGTTTGGTCGGTGGTTTACTTCGATGGTAACACGGGAAGCTATTATCTCAAGCGCTTCAAAATGGAAAATGTGAGCAAGAAAGTGTCGTTCATTAGCGAGCATTCCAAGTCGAAAATGCTTTACATCTCCAAATCGGATGAGGTTTCTTTCGATATTATTTTCGATAAGCGGAAGAATCCCAAGCTTAAGGATAAAGAGGTGGTTGCCGCCGCCGATTTTATTGATATAAAAGGCTATAAAGCACGCGGTAAACGCCTGACTGCCAATCCTGTTAAGAAAATAGTGATGAATGAGCCCGAAACGGAGGAGTTGTCTCCCGTCGTTGCGGAAACTAAAGAGGAAATAAAAATCTCCGAAAAGGAGGCCGATGTTGCTGTTGCGGAAGAAACCGTAAAGCCTGAAGCGGGTGGTGGTGATAAGGCTTCGGAATCCGCCACAGGCGGAGAAGATGCTGATGAGAAACTAAAAGCCAAGCCCGGAAAGGAAGTTGCCGAAGCAGGCTTTAAGCCTGGCAATGATGATAAAAAGCAAGAAAAAAAGAAGCCTTCCGTTGAGAAGTCCGTAGATAATACGGAAGAAAAGGTTTCTTCAAAGCCGGTCGAAAAAACAGTGGATGGAGATGCAAAGAAAAAGGCTGCTAAGGATGGCAAGTCGGGTGGCAAAAAGGCAGTAAGTCAAAAGTCCGGCAAAGAAGGTAAAGGAAAAGAAACTGTAAACAAGGAGGTTAAACCTGTTGATAACGAGTCTGTTGAACCTGTTTTGCCTTTGGATGTGGAAGATGTGCCGCCCCCAAAAGAAAAACCCGCGAAAAAGAAAAGACCTTCCAAGAAAAAAGCGGCGGATTCAAGTAAGAAAAAAGTAAGCTTGGACAGCGACGAGCCCTTGCAGATGGAATTGGATTTTTAGAATTTTATCTGATAATTGTAACAGAGCCGCCCCGTTCGGTTTTTTTGCCGTCGTTTAGTTTTAGCAAATAAAAATAAGTGCCTTCCGGTAAATTGTCACCCGACCAATCGTTATGATAATCAAGCGATTGATAAACTGTTTTTCCGTAGCGATCTATTATGTAAAGCGCCGAACCAGGGTAATGGTCAAGCCCCGTGATAACAAATTTATCGTTTTTGCCGTCACCGTTGGGAGTGATGACGTTTGAGAATTGCAGAATGCACTCGTTGACGGTAAGTAGCATTTGGTCTTTGGCTGTATATCCGCAGGCCGTAACCGATACCGAAACAGGATATTGCCCGGGAGCAAGATGTTTTATAAACATTGTTTCTTTATCGGAATTTCCCAAAGACCACTTGTATTTGTATAAATCGCCCGAAGTGTTGGCTTTAAGTAAAATACTTTCATGTGAGCAGATGGTTTGGTCGGGGCCTAAGTCGGGTTCGGGTTTGGGGACGATTTTTACCGTTACCGTAGCTGAATCTAAAGCTTTTTTGCTTTCCCCGTCAAAAACCCGAACTTTGTATTTCCCAGATTTGATACATTCTATCGAAGCAGTGCTGTCGCCTGTTGACCACAGGAATTTGGGGTTTTCTACCGAGCCCGTTTTTACTTTGGCAAAAAGAAAAACGGGAGCAAAGGAGCAAGTGTCAGGGCTGAGGTTGGTGATTATTCCGGGTAGGTTTGAAGATTTCCTCGTTATTGTAGCTGCTCCACTCCCGGGGTGAGAGCTGCTCCCGTTAGGGTTGTTATAGGTAAGAGTAGGGTTTTCTAATTGCAGATTGGTGCTGTTTGTATTTTGATTCTGTGCGTTAGTATTTTCCTGATATACATATTCTTCACTGCCTGTGTTGTCCGGCGTTTCCTTAGTTTCGGTGGTTTTTTCAGGCATATTGAGCGCCGGTTTCAAGTCTTTATCCGAAACTAACTCGGGTGAATTGTTGAGTTTACGGGCAATGTTTATTTTGTTATTTTCTTTTTGCAAAGCTTTGTCGCTGCCGGGCTTTGTTTCGGCAATATTTTTCTCGGTGGTCTTGTCAATTTTCTTCTTATTGACGATTTTATCTGCCGGCTGA
>CAZPGC010000124.1:0-7437 GCA_964585875.1 uncultured Prolixibacteraceae bacterium
CAATAATTGGTCTTTTGCACAAAATGCTTTAAATCAACTTATTTATATCGACAGTTTGACGGGCGATTTTAAAAGCTCTTATCTTCATTTCAAAGAATATATAAACATACAAGACAGTATAAACACAAAGGAATTCAAAAGAACTTTGGCGGAAATTAAAACCAAGTATGAAACGGAGAAAAACGTCTTGGAAAAGATAAATTTGGAGAAAAACAACAAGCTGCTTAAAGAAAACATAAAAAGGAAAACCCTTATAAATTATTTATATGCAGGCTTATTTATTTTGTCCATAGTTCTGATTTCCATACTGTTATATGTGCAGCACAAAAAGTCTGATTTCAGAAAAGCTTTGCTGATTTCCAACGAAGAGTTGCAGGCTTCGGAAAAAAACCTTCAAAAAAGCAACGAAAAATTGGAAGAACTTAACAAAATGAAGAGCGCCTTGCTTTCCATTATCTCCCACGATTTAAGGGCCCGTGTGGCTCCTGCCAATCAGCTTATCAACCTTCTGCAAGACGAATATAATTATTTAAACGACGAGGAACGTTTGGAAATAATTAAAAGCATCAGGGTAACATCCGATTCGGTGCTTTTATTGACAAGCAATCTGCTCGACTGGGCTAATTTGCAATTTGAGAGCACGGTTTTTGAAAAAGAGAAGGTGAATATTCGAGAATTGGTGAGCGACGAATTGAAAGAATTGGAACTGACGGCCGAAAAGAAAAAAATATCCGTTGAAAATAACATCCCCCGCATTGAGGTTTTAACCAACAAAAAGGCTTTGGCAGTAATTATCCGCAATTTGGTTTCCAACGCTCTGAAATTCACTGAAGCAGGCGGCAAAATTCTTTTAAGCGGGAAAAAAGACAACGATTTTTTCGAGATAAGCATTGCCGATAACGGTATCGGGATGGATAAAGAAACACTCGAAAACCTTTTTGATAACAATAACAGCAGAGTAACCTACGGCACCGCAAAAGAAAAGGGAAGCGGATTGGGTTTGAAACTGATTAAGACAATAGTAGAAAAACTGAACGGTAAAATCTTCGTTGAGAGCAAAAAAGGTAAAGGGACGAAGTTTACGGTTCGATTTCCCAATTAACATTAGCAATCCTTAAAATATGTCGGTTTTTTTTATATCTTGCAGTCCGTTTGCAAAAAGAAATAAAGTATGTCGTTGGGATTAACCGCAAAAGTATCGAGAAAGATAGATGCGAGTGCATTTTCGCGTGAGCAGTTTTTGGTATATTCCGTTTTGGCTGCCGAAAAATTGAAGTGGGAAATTGTTTTTGCGGATAAGGAAGAGATTGTAATTAGCGCCCCCTTCTCTTTGCGCTCGGCAGGGGAAGAAATAAGGCTGACTTTCAACAAAGGAACCATTTTCATTAAAAGCGAATGCGTTGGTATTCAGCCCATTGCCTTTGGCAAAAATAAAAGCAATATCAAAAAATTCGAGAGAGCTTTTAAGGAGGCGGCTTCCGTAACTTCCGACAATGAGTTTGTTGGAAAATACTTTGAAATAAAGCGACTTTACACAAGGAACAAAAACAAGGCTTCGGTGCTGACAGCCAAAGAAAAAGTCAGCGATATCTTCTCCATATTTTTCTCCGGCAAAGATTTTTATTTCACCTCCAAAATATTGGCAGTCAATGTGTTTATCTACCTGCTTATGTTGATGACAGGCTCCTACGAACCCGCCGAGATAATGCACTCGCTATATAATTTCGGGGCACTGCACAGGGGTTTGATAATCGACGGGCAATGGTGGCGACTGCTAACTTCGGCTTTTGTGCATCTGGGCTTTTTGCACCTCTTTTTCAATATGTATGCTTTTCTTTATGCCGGTCTTATTTTGGAGCCGCTGTTGGGCAGATTCAAATTTCTCTTCGTCTATCTTTCCTTGGCTTTCCTTTCGGGCCTCACCTCTGTTTATGTTTTTGCCAATACCACTTCCGCCGGTGCCTCGGGAGCCATTTTCGGAATGTACGGGCTCATTCTTTCTTTGGTAATTACAGGGGTTATTAGAAAAAAAATGAGAATTTCCTTGTTTTTAAGCTTGGTGATTTTTACGGCATACAATCTTTACAACAGCTTCGAAGCAGGCATCGACTATGCGGCACACGTGGGTGGCTTTCTGTGGGGTTTTGTGTTGGGATTCCTTATTTTGCCTTTTTTGAAAAAAGAGGCGAAAATAAGTTACAAAATTGCCACGACCTTGGTTTTTGCAGTTTCGATAACGGCGTATTCAGCTTTTGTCATGAAGAAAATCACACGTCATCCTTCGGTATTTTTATACGATGACCCTCAACTGATAAGCATTATTTCCAAAGCTTCCGCTCGGCAAATACAAGCTGATGAAAATACCGGCACCGGTGAAATCCATTATAGCGCAACAAAAGAATATTACCGTAACAGGATGCGCTACTACTCCCTTTTTTATAAGATATTACGTTTAAAATCAGAGCTTTACATAAAATCCGAAGAATTGCTCCTAAAGAAATACACAACGGCCGAATATCTGCTCGAAAAGCACACAACATTGCTTAAAGAAATGAATAAGACGGCTTCCACCGGTCCGCAACGCAACTTTATTATAAATGCCGCCATATGGCAAAACGAAAACAAAAAGCTTTTTGATGTTTACATTCACGCTTTAAAACACAAAGAGATAAACTACGGCAGATATATTTCCATTTGTAAGGGCTCGGCCGATCATTATGACCGCATTATGATTGATTTGGAGTGATTCAACCGCGATAAAAAATTATTCTTTCTTTTTTTCCATAGGAAATTCACATATCACAAACAAGTAAAATCCCTAATGATTTGGCAAATTATCATTTGTACGTTTGCCGCTTTAATAAGCAAATCACAATTAATCTATCATCATGAAAATCATCTACTTTTTTATTCTACTGACGGCTCTTAGTATAAATAGTTTTGCGGCCGACCGTTATTGGATTGCAACATCCGCGGGAAACTGGAGCAACACAGCCAATTGGTCAACCACATCCGGCGGTTCGGGCGGCGCTTCCGTACCGGGCACTACCGACCGTGCTATTTTCGACGCCAACAGCACCGGCACCTGTAACCTTACTGCCGATGTTAGCGTCCAAGCTCTTCTCATGTCGAACGGCACAATAAACACAAGCACGCACCTTTTAACAATCAGCGGGTCAATAGGTTCCGTTTTGTCGGGAGGAACAATCACCGGTTCAAGCACCTTAACTATTACAACGACCGGAAGCGACACAATAACTTTTTCGGGCACATTAATTGACAAACCCGCTCATGTGGTGGCCTATAATTTGAGCTTAAACGGCTCCACTTTCAACAGCACAACTTATTTTGAAGTAAACGGCACGGGCAACTCACTGTGTTCGGGTGGCAACACCTTCAAAGGAAATTGTGAGTTGAAACTTTCAAACGAAGCTGCTTGGACAATGGAAGATACTTACGGTGACGATTTTCAAGGCAATCTGGATATAAATATTGTCTCCACAACATCGGGAAACACCACACTTTATCTTGCTAAAAGGGCGTCATCGGTAACTACTTCCATATCAGGAAATTTAACCATAAATATGAGCGGCTCCGATGGCATCAGACGTATCAATGTAGGTGAAGGCAGCGCACATAATTTGAATATCGGCGGAGATTTAAGTTTTACCGCTACCTCGAGCGGCGGGACCACTGCAGCTAAAATTTCCAACGGCTCGCATGTGACGGTAGCAGGTAATTTTACAGTAAATAACAATCCTGACCAGGGAGTTGTATCTTCTGTTGTTATAGGAGAAACATACAATAGCTCGCTTTCGGTAACAGGAATTTCATCCATAACAAATCAAGCCACAGGCAACACAAACAGTTATGTGAAAGTGGGTAATTACGGAGATATTACTTTTAATAACGACCTCACACTGATTAATAACGGCGACCAAGCAATCAGTTGTTCCGTTTATTCAAACTCTACTAATAATTATAATGGCAATATTTATTATAAAGGAACAGGTGACATTCATTTCGGAGCTTCGAGTGGCGGGACAAGCATACTTGCCAACGGCAAAACGATATCGGAAGATATCGGCAGTTTCTCAGGAACATTGGAACTCAGGGATTTTACCCAAACAGGAACCACAAGTCAAGCGTTGACGATTTCGGGCACGAGCGGCAAACTTTTTATGGACAATGCTACTTGGGGAGCTAATTTCTCATGTACGGCACCTGTTGTGGAATGCAACAACAGCACCTTCTCGGGCTCAGCAAGCATGACACAAAACGGTTCCGGCACAGGCACTTCCACCGGCGGCAACACCTTCAACGGAATACTGACACTTTCCAATACAGGTTCGGGAGTTATGACATTCGGAGACGGTACTGCCGACGATTGCAACTCCGATGTGTATATCTACAACACTTGGGACGGCGATATATATTTTGCCAAAAACGGCACGGGACACGACATTGCAGGAAATTGCTATGTTTCGCACGACAACAGCAATGCTAATGACGATTCGAAACGAATTAGAACCTATTTGAATTACAGCGGCGGATTGACAATTCACGGCAATTTGGATATTTCGGCAGACGTTTCGGGAACAGGCAACAAAAATACACAAAGCACAATTTATTTATCCTACGCCTCTTATCCCGCTCCCAACACGGTGATTTATGGAAAAACAACTGTAAGCACAGCCGGTGAAGTTTATCAAAACGTCGTATATCTCGGACGTTACGGCAATATCGATTTTAAGGGAACGGTGCAACTTACCAACGGAAGCATTTCACATATTTCCGCAATTAATGTAGCATACAATCTATGCACAGTAACCATGGAAGACAATCTAATTTTAGAAAATACCGTTGTGAACGATAATGGTGGTGTTAAGTTGGGCAATAGCGGTTCGATAACGATGTCGGCAGGCAAAAGCCTTTCCATTGGTCCGGCGGGCTACTCAGGAGCTCCGTTAACTTTTATTAATTTTACGCAAAACAGCAATACTGCCATTGATTTTAGTGCCGGCGGAATTACAACACTGGGGCTATATCATTCCACTTGGAACGGCAATATAACGGCTGTGGCAGAGGTCATTAAATCAACAAGTTGTATCTATAACGGTGATGTTTCTTTTTCAATTTCATCTTCCAACAATGCCAACGGCGGAACCGGTACAAACTCGGGAGGAAACAACACTTTTAACGGCAATGTCGTGATAAATCATGGCGGTGGTAATTTTTTAAATTTGTGTGATGGTACTTATGGGAATGATTATAACGGTAATTTAACTATTAATGAAAGTTCAAGTGGTATTGATGCCGGTTTAAGTCCTTTCAGAAATGGTGAAACAACCATCAGCGGAGATTTGACAATTACAGTTTCATCAAGTATTAATGTTGTTTTTGGCAACTCATCTACCTCATGGCTTACTTTTGACGGTAGCGGAAATCAAACCATTTCCATTTCATCAAATTATAGTGTTGAATTCATGAGAATTAAGGTGAATAAGAATACAGGTAATTTAATTTTAAACGATCCTGTCAACATTCTAAACAATCTGGATTTAACAAAGGGAAATATTGTTACCACCTCTACAAACATCTTGACCATGAAAGACGGGTCGGTTTTGGATAATTATTCTGTTGATTCTTATGTTAACGGACCAATGATTAAAGAAGGTTCCTCCAATTTTGTTTTCCCGTTGGGGGGTGTCGATTACCAAGGCACAAAGCACCTTTCTCAAATAGGCATATCGAATTTGGGATCTTCGCAAACCTTTACCGCTTCATATACCGCTTCTCCCCATCCGTCCAACGGCAATTATCAAGCTCCTCTTACAAACGTCAGCGACATGGAATATTGGGAGCTGTCGCGAAATGCCGGCTCGGGAGCCATCGATGTTACCTTGTATTGGGGTGAGGGCACCTTTAGCGGTGTTGGCGATCTTAACACCTTACGCGTGAGTCATTTCAACGGCACAACATGGGAAGACAAAGGCAGCAGTTCTGTATCGGGAACCACCTCTTCGGGTAGCATTACGGCTACGGGCATAAGCAATTTCAGCCCCTTTACCTTGGCTTCCACAAGCTCATCGGGCAATCCTTTACCTGTTGAACTACTGTACTTTTCGGTGGAAAATATGAACAAATATGTGAACATAAGTTGGCAAACCGCTTCCGAAAAAAACAACGACCATTTCGTTGTGGAACGCTCCAAAGACACCAAGGATGTAGAGGAAATTGCCACCGTAAAAGCTGCCGGAAATTCAAATGTTGTTCTTGACTACAAAGTGATTGACGATTCTCCTTTCAACGGCCTGTCCTATTACCGTTTGGTGCAGGTGGATTTCGACGGACAAAGAAAAGTGTATCCGTGGAAATCAGTGTTTAACAATGAAAAAACAAATTCCGCACTGAGGGTTTTCCCCAACCCTTCCGACGGCAATATAAACTTGGCTCTGCACAATATTTCAGGCAATGTCAGCTTGTATGTTTACGATATGGAGGGAAGAATGATTTTCAATGAAGAGTTCAATTTGATAAGAGGCGGCGATAAGGTGTTAAAACCCGGATTTACCATGGATAAAGGTCTTTATACCATAGTGGTAAAAACAGCCGATGAGGTTTACAGAAAGAAAATCACGGTAATCAGATAGTGCTCCAGCATTTTTTTTGAAACAAAACGCAATCACGCTGTAAATAGCTGATTTAGAAGTAATTTTCTCATTATATAAAACAAAAAGTTCCGGCATATTACCGGAACTTTTTAATTTTAATGACTTTTTTGACAGACACTATTTTGGCTATAAGAAAACGCCATTTACTTTTTTATATTCGCGCTAAATTCAAACATTTACAAAGGCAAACTTCTGATATTCAGCATTTCGCAAGCCCGTTCTTGGCGTTTTTTACAAGCCGATACTAAAAAGAAAGTTTTCTAATAGCCATTATTTATCACTATTGTCCAATAAATAATAGGAATAAAGAAACAACCCTTCCCCCGACAAAAATCATTATTTTTTATATCACCTTTATCCGCAAACAATTTTCTATTACTTAGCCAAAACGCACATCAGGTGTTTTCGGCTCCTCATGACGAAACTGCTTGCGGATATAAGGTATCAAGAAACCGTTAATCCCTCGATAAAGCGAAGAATAAATTCATTGAGGCCGGCAACTGCAGTTTTGTACGTCGAGTCACAGTTCCGCTCCTAACGGGTTGCAAAGCAATCCGCCTTCCGCCTTGACAAAATTCCGTTAAAAAAACACAGACAAAAAAGCGTTAAAAAACATTCACTGTTCGACGCTCGTTAGACTTGATTTTATGCCTGCATAACAAAATGTTGTTTTGATATTGATAACTTGAAGCAGGCATAAAAGCAAGACTAAAAGGAGGAGTTTGAATGTTTTAGCTTTTTTGTTTGTGTTTCTCGGAATTTT
>CAZPGC010000125.1:0-7437 GCA_964585875.1 uncultured Prolixibacteraceae bacterium
TATATCTTATCCTGCGATTCGCCCAAAATATTGGAAAGAAAATCTCTTGCCCTGAACAGTTTGGCTTTTACCGTTCCCATGGGCAGATTCAGCTCTTTGGCTATTTCCTCGTAGCTCAACTCTTTGAAATAACGCAACTCGATAAGTATTCGATAATGCGGTTTCAGCTTCTTAACAAGCTCGCGCATTATCTTTTTCTTCTGTTCGTTAATCATTGATTCTTCGGGATTTAGGCCGTCTCCCGAAATGGTGCGTGCCAAACCTGAGCCGGGACTGTCTTGAAATTCTTGGTCGAGGGAATAGACATTTTGTTGCTTTTTCCTGATGAAGTCGATGCAGTTGTTCGAGGCTATTTTGAAAAGCCAAGTGCTGAAAGCGTAAGTGGGAGTATATTGTTCGAGTTTTTTAAAGGCCTTGCCGAAAGCTTCTATTGTCAAATCTTCGGCGTCATCCTTGTTGTTGGTCATTTTCAGCATCATAAAATAAATGGAATCCCTGTAATTTTCCATCAAGGCGGCATAGGCCGTCCGGTCGTTATCTTCCAACGCACGCTTTACCAAATAGAAATCCCGCTTGGCTTTTTCGGTAAAATTCGGATTTACTTCCATTTATTCCCTTTATAAAAAATGTTTGTCAATGCAATGACCGGCATTAGCAATGCCAGCCACAATTCCAGCAGCAGCGAAATTACTAATAATTTTGTTTCTCCGAATTTAATCATTGATTTTTTTATGATAAAAAGAAAAGAAACATACCTTATTAATATAGCTGCCCAAATAATTTGTATGTTGTAGTTTTTCAGCAATAAAAACACTCCCAAAGCTATAAACATCAAGTAACTCAGGTCGTTAACGGCTAGAACGATTAGATGTTTTTTCTTGTAAAAAGCCCCTGTGGAGAGATGCCGGCGTTTTTGCGACCACCATTTTTTGAAACTTGCTACGGGTGCCGATAATGTTTTTGCCTGCGGCGAAATGACAACCCGGGTGTTTTTTGACGTCGCCGCCATATTTACAAACAAATCGTCGTCACCCGAAGGTATTTTGTAGTGACTCTGAAAGCCGTGCATTCTGTAAAACAGGCTTTTACGGTATGAAAGGTTGCGTCCCACGCCCATATATGGCATTCCCGCCAGCGCCATCGACAGGTAGGTGACGGCGGTGCGCAAGGTCTCGAAACGTACCACCAAATTCAGCAGCCCTTTACTCTGCATATATGCCCCGTAGCCCAAAACAATCTCCGTTTTTTCGTCGTAGGCAGCGGCAATTTCCCGTAGCCATTGGGGAGAGGCGGGCTTGCAGTCGGCATCGGTAAGCACCAAAATGTCGTGGGCTGCCGATTTTATTCCTATGCTCAAAGGAAACTTTTTGCCCTTGAAGAAATTAACAGGGTTGTTGATGTTTACAACTTTCAGCATCGGGTATTCTTCTTGCAAACTTTTCAGATAAAATTCGGTATCGTCAACCGATTGGTCGTTGACAACCAAAACCTCAAAATCGGGATAGTCCTGCTCCAAAATATCTTTGAGAAAGCGTTTTAGATTATGGTATTCGTTCCTTGCCGATATGACGACCGAAAGGGGCGGCAGATTTTCGCCGTTCTTTTTCTTATTTTTGTAAAATGCTGTTCTTGAGAAAATTAACCAATAATATATCAGTTGAATCGCCGTGGCAACGACGAACAAATAAAAAAGCACTTCCTCTATTTCTTTGTTGTTTAAAGACATTTCTCGCGAGTAGTTTAAAAACAAAAGTATAGCAATGATTTGACCGAATTATAACAGCCGGCCGAAGATTTTAACATCCTTTTGTGAATAAGGCGGCAGCTTGCCGGGCTTAATGCCGTGGCCGTGTCAACACTAATTTGACTAATTTTGCATTTTACAACTATCGTTATGGAAATTAGCAAAAGAATAGAAGCCTTTGCCCGATTGGGCGAAGCGATAAGGGATTTTCTCGGGGAGGAAGCTACTCCAATCTACGGGGCAACCCTCTCTGCCGCTGTAAAAAGGGCCTCGGTGGTAAACCCTTGGTTTACAGAGGAGTTTGTAAGGATGGCCTTGTCTTCGTGGGCAGAAGTGCTCACCGCCGAAAAACTGTATTCCTTTGTCGCCGGCCGAAAATTTTCGTCGCAAAAGCCGCGTAGGGTGGCGGTCATCACGGCAGGCAATATCCCCTTGGTGGGTTTTCACGATTTTCTTTCCGTTTTGATTTCGGGAAATATTTTCGTCGGAAAATTATCTTCCAAAGACAATATCTTGCTGCCGGCGCTTGCCTCCGTTTTGATTGATTTAGCTCCGGCTTTTGAGGGCCGCATAATTTTCGAGAAAGAATTGCTGAAAAATTTTGATGCGGTAATTGCCACCGGCTCCGACAATTCCGCCCGATATTTCGATTATTATTTCGGAAAATACCCTTCGGTTATCAGGCGCAATCGCAGCTCCGTAGCTGTGATTCACAAAGGCGACGGCGAGGCCGTTTATCGTGAGTTGGGGAAAGACATCTTTTATTATTTCGGCTTGGGATGTCGCTCGGTGTCAAAGATTTACGTCCCCGAAGATTTTGAGTTCGAGCCTTTTATGAATGCTTTGAATGCTTTCGAAAACATTGCCGAAAACACAAAATATTTCAATAACTACGAATATAATAAGGCGGTATTTCTTGTGAATCGCACTGAACATTACGACACGGGTTTTTTGTTGCTAAAAGAGGACAAATCGCTATCTTCGGCGGTGGCTACGCTGAATTTCGAGTATTACGAAAACGAAGAGGCCCTTTACCGAAATTTAATGCTGCAAAAGCACAAATTACAATGTCTTGTGAGTTCGAAATTCGATGGAGATATCGTCGTAAAGCCGGGAAAAACGCAGTTTCCCGCCCTCACCGATTGGGCCGACGGCATAAATATTTTGGAATTTTTGGAGCAATTAACTTGATTTTATAAGGCGTAAAGCGTGGTAAATCAGTATTTTATGTGCTTCCTCGAATTTCTTTCGGAACAAAAAACAAAAAAGAAAAATAAAGTTTTGGTATTTAGAGAAATAACTCTACTTTTGCAGACCCAAATTTTGAAAGTATAATAATAGAATTATGAAAGCAGATATTCATCCTAAGAATTACAGACTTGTTGTTTTTAAAGACATGTCGAACGGCTATGCGTTTTTAACAAAATCGACGGCTAACACCAAGGATACCATCGAGTGGGAAGACGGTAACACCTATCCTTTGGTGAAATTGGAGATTTCCAACACCTCGCATCCTTTCTATACAGGTAAGATGAAACTCGTGGATACGGCCGGACGTGTTGACAAATTCAAAAATCGCTATAAAAAGCATTTTGAAAAGAAAGCCGAAAAATAAAGATTTGGAAGCCCTTTTGAAGGGCTTTTTTTTTGCCCGTTATTTACTTGATATCATAGCCGCATTTTGACTATTTTTGCCATAAATTAAAATTATCAGGTATGAATTACATTCTTTTTGACGATAAACAAATACGAACAGGCTTGTTTCCCCTCACTCTTACGAGACCCGAATGCGATTTGCGATACGGAATTACCACCGTCAGAGAAAAGTGGGAGGCTTATCTTAACGAAAAAACTTCGACCCTTACCTCGGCATATTTATCACAAAAATATCCTGTTAAGGAAGCCGATGAAAACATACTTATCAAAGCAAATATTATCCCCAACAAAGAATTGGTTGAGGCTATAATGAATCTGAAACCCGGCGATACTTTGGTCAAAGGCGACAATATTATTGCTTACAACGTTTCGAGAGAGTTTCTTTCGGCTGCCGAAACGGAGATGGAAGAAAATCAAATAATTTTTGAGGGAGATGTTCATTGCATAAAAAATACATGGCAGTTGTTTTCCGAATTGGACGAGGCTATAAGTGCTGATTTCGAGTTTATTACAAAAGGACGCAAGTCGGCGCCGCTTTCTTCGACCAACCGTGTCATCGGTGACGGCAAGATTTTTATCGAAGAAGGAGCCACTGTTGAACATGCCACTATAAACACGAGTGCGGGTCCTGTTTACATAGGCAAAGAGGCCGTAGTTATGGAAGGCTCGCTCATCAGAGGCCCCTTTGCCTTGTGCGACCATGCACAGGTAAAAATGGGCGCTAAAATTTATGGAGCCACCACCATCGGCCCCTATTGCAAGGTTGGCGGCGAAGTAAGCAATTCCATGTTTTTGGGTTATGCCAATAAGGCACACGACGGTTTCATCGGTAATTCGGTGATTGGCGAGTGGTGTAATCTTGGTGCGGGTACTAACTGCTCCAACCTTAAAAACACCTACGACCCCGTTCGCTTGTGGAGTTATCTCGATGAGACTTTTGTGAATACCGGTTTGCAATTCTGCGGCGTCATAATGGGAGACCACAGCAAGACCGGCATCAATACCATGATAAATACAGGCACCGTTATCGGCGTGAATGTCAACCTTTTCGGCTCCGGATTTCCGCGAAATATCATATCTTCGTTTTCGTGGGGCGGGGCAAGCGGCTTCAAAGTTTATAACCTCAATAAAGCCTTTCAGGTGGCCGAACGGGTTTACGAACGTCGCGGAAAAGTTTTCGACGATGTGGAAAAAGGAATCCTCAAACACATTTATGATAAGGTGGTGAGGTAGCCTTTTGAAGTGCAAACGCTTTTCGATAGATTCTTTTTGGGACACATCATATTTACTTGCCGGCATTTACCGCTTATTTCTTTTTGGCATTTTTGTTGGTAAATATATCGTCTGATTTTTATTTTATTGAATATCAGCCTATTGTGTTCTGCTACGGTGGCTTTCGTTTTTGTTTCCGTGGTTTTTTTGACATATTTTAATGACATAATGACAAAACGATTATGAGTATAAAAAATATAAAAGAGATATCTTTGAGTGACATTGTCGGCGGTGACACCGATTTTTTTCCTTTGGTTACGGGCCCCGAGGATTTTCGTTTCGATGAAAACGACGTGCCCGAGAAATTGCCTGTTTTGCCTCTGCGTAACACGGTTTTATTTCCGGGTGTGCTGATACCCATAACCGTGGGTAGGGCAAAATCGTTGAAGTTGATAACCGACAGCTATGCGGGTGATAAATTGATAGGCGTGGTATCGCAAAAAAATGCCGAGGAGGAAGACCCCGATTTTGAGGCAATCAACAAAACCGGTGTTATGGCGCAGATTCTCAAGGTTTTAAAGATGCCCGACGACACCACCACCGTTATCATTCAGGGGAAAAACAGAATTTTGCTGAAAGAAGAAATACAGCGTGAGCCTTATTTTGTGGCCACCGTTGAGCCGCTTCTGACGGACATAATCACCGATACCGACGATTCATTTTTGGCCTTGATGGATTCCATCAAAGATTTGGCCTTGAAGATTATAAATCTCAATCCCAACATTCCAAACGAGGCCGGCTTTGCCATTAAAAATATAGAGAGCCCCTCTTTCTTGGTGAATTTTGTTTCTTCAAATCTTAATTCGAGTCTTGAAGACAAGCAAGGTTTGTTGGAGATTGCCGATTTGAACGACAGGGCAAACCGCTTGTTGGAGCTGCTGACAAAGGAAGTTCAGTTGCTTGAACTGAAAAATCAAATTCAGGATAAGGTAAAGAGTGACATCGACAAGCAACAGCGCGATTATTTTCTGAATCAACAACTTAAGACCATACAAGACGAGCTTGGGGGAGGTCCTCACGAGCAGGATATCAAAGAGTTAAAAGAGAAAGCCGCACATAAAAAATGGCCGGAGCAAGTGAAGGAGAAATTTGAAAAAGAGCTTGACAAGCTCAGCAGAATGCACCCTTCGGCTGCGGAATATTCCATTCAGCACAGCTATCTTGAAACCCTTGTGGAGTTGCCGTGGAACGAGTTTTCAAACGATGAGTTCGACTTGCGCGGCGCTCAAAAAATTCTGGACGAAGACCACTACGGCTTGGAAAAGGTAAAGGACAGAATCATTGAATATCTGGCCGTTTTGAAACTCAAAGGTGATATGAAGTCACCTATTCTGTGCCTTGTGGGCCCTCCCGGCGTTGGTAAGACCTCCTTGGGACGCTCCATCGCACGGGCTCTTAACCGTGAATACATCAGAGTGGCACTGGGCGGCTTGCGCGACGAGGCTGAAATAAGAGGTCACCGCAAGACCTACATCGGGGCCATGCCCGGACGTATTATCCAAAGTCTGAGGAAAGCCAAAAAGTCAAACCCTGTCTTTGTGCTCGATGAAATCGACAAGGTGTCGGGTAACACTTTCAATGGCGACCCTTCATCGGCGCTATTGGAAGTGCTTGACCCCGAACAAAATATGGCCTTTTACGATAACTACCTCGAGCTTGAATACGACCTGTCGAGGGTGCTGTTTATCGCTACGGCCAATTCGCTGTCAACCATTCAGCCTGCCTTGCGCGACAGAATGGAAATAATTGATATAAGCGGTTATCTGTTACAGGAGAAAATTCAGATTGCAAAGAAACATCTTATCAGAAAGCAGTTTGAAGAGCACGGCTTTAAGAAAAATCAGCTCATCTTCCCGAAAAATGTTTTGGAAAGACTAATCGAAGATTATACTTTGGAATCGGGTGTCAGAACCTTGGAGAAAAATATTGCCAAAATTATCAGAAACAGGGCGAAACTCATCGTGTTGGGAGAGGATTACGAGCCCAAATTGAAGCCCGAAGATTTACCGGCAATAATGGGGCCGCCGCGCTTCAGCCACAACAAAGCCATTGGTAATGAGTTGCCCGGTGTGGTAACGGGTTTGGCCTGGACACAGGTGGGTGGCAAGATACTTTTTATAGAGGTGAGCCTCAGCAGGGGCAAAGGGCAGTTTTCCATGTCGGGAAATCTCGGTGACGTGATGAAAGAGTCCTTTACCATAGCTTATAAATTGCTGAAAGCCAAGGCCGATGACCTGCATATTCCTCAGAAAGCCTTTGAAAAATGGGATGTGCATATCCACGTGCCCGACGGGGCAACACCCAAAGACGGTCCCTCTGCCGGCATTACGATTTTCACCGCCCTGGCCTCGGCCTACACCCAAAGACGCGTAAAAGCAAAGTTGGCCATGACCGGCGAACTCACTCTTCGCGGTAAAGTTACGGCGGTGGGAGGCATTAAGGAAAAAATTCTTGCCGCAAAACGTGCCAACATTAAGGAGATTATCTTAAGCAAAGAAAACGAAAAAGACATTCTCGATATCAATGAAAAATACCTGAAAGGGTTGACTTTTCATTATGTTGAAAATGTTATGGAAGTGCTTGATTTCGGCTTGCTTAAGACCAAGGTGAAGCATCCTCTTCACTTCTAAGGTCTTGGGTTTTTCAGGAGTTTAGGGAGCTTGTCGTAAAAAACATTTTTTGCCGTTTTTTATCCCGTATATCTTGCCCTCGCATTTCATTATTTTTTCATAAACGGGCTTAACAACCTCATTTCCGCTTTTGTC
>CAZPGC010000126.1:0-7433 GCA_964585875.1 uncultured Prolixibacteraceae bacterium
ATTTGGTTTATTGTGCCTTTTGATTGTCCCAACCGGGTTAATTCACGTGAATATTACGGTGCGCTGCACCTTGATTTCCATTGTGTCATTTACGTTTTCTACAAAGATTTGCGGTGCGCTGCACCTTGCCTTGTATTGAACACAATGTTTCCGATTTTTTGGTGCGGAGCACCATAATATTTATAGAACCTTTTGTAAATGTTTGATTCCGGCATGAGCGTAACGAAGTTATTGGACATTATAGACAGACACTATTTAACAAAAATCTCCAACATATTAACAAAAGGAGTAGGGAAAAGCTCAACGCGATTTATCACATTGGGCAAAAGAATAACATCGCCTTTGCCCATATCGCTTTCTCCTCCTTCATATTTCATTTTTACGGAGCCCTCCGTTACCATGTAAATCACAAAGGAGTCCAACTCTTCGTAGTCCTTTGAAACGGCCTTATGAAAATGCATCAGGTTGGTTGTAAAATACTTTTCATCCACCAAAGGCACGGTTTCGTTTTCAACGGGCACATATTCCGTTTTGTACTTTTTATAAACGTTAAAGTCAATGGCATCAAGGGCTTGGGCGATATGAAGCTGACGCCCCTTGCCGTTTTTATCCTTTCTGTCCCAATCATAGATACGGTATGTAAGGTCCACAGGCTGTTGAATTTCCGCAAGCAAAATGCCGGGGCCAATGGCGTGCACGCGCCCTGCGGGCATATAAAAAACATCGCCTTTGCTCACTTTTTCAAAGTTAAGAACCTCTGTAAGAGTCTTATTTTCAAGCCTTTTTGTGTATTCACCCTTGGAAATCTTTTTTGAAAAACCGCTTATCAGTTCGGCTTTTTCGTCGGCTTCAAGCACATACCACATTTCGGTTTTCCCCCTGCGGTGCCCGCGTGCCTTTGCCAGCTCGTCATCGGGATGCACCTGAATGCTAAGCCATTGCGAGGCGTCGATAAATTTTATCAGCAGGGGAAATTCGTTTTCAAATTTCTCGTAAACTCTATCACCCACAAGGTCGCCCATAAACACTTCCACAAGCTCGCTCAGAGTGTTTCCGGCCAAAGGTCCCGAGGCCACTTCGGTCTCGTTGCCCGGCACTCCGCTTATCATCCACGCTTCGCCACAGCGCTCCAAAGGACTGATGTCGTAGTGCAGTTTTTCGGCTATTTTTTTCCCTCCCCAGATTTTATCTTTAAAAACAGGATTAAACTTCAAGGGTTCCAATAAGTTCATAACTTTCTTATTTACAACATTTTTTAAATCATTTCTTCCAACTGCCGGTAGGTCATGTAAGCCATCAAGCCCATACCTTTATACAGGGCGTCTTCGTCGATGTCGAAAACGGGAGTGTGGAGATTCGTAACTTCTTTGCCCCGCGTTTTGGTGCCCAACCTGTAAAACACCGAAGGCACCTTATGGGTGTAATAAGCAAAATCTTCGGCTGTCATACGCAGGTCGAGGTCAACAACTTTGCGCTCTCCAAGGTATTCCTTGGCGTATCTTTTCAACCTTTCGGTAAGGGCCGTGTCGTTGACCACAAAAGGATAGCCGTGCTCGATACGCACCTCGCACTCGCCACCCATGGCCTTTGCCGTGTCTTGGGCAATGCGCTTTATCAGCTGATGAGCCTCCTTGCGCCATTCTTCGTTGAAAGTGCGGAAAGTGCCGTCGATAGTCACTTTGTCGGGGATTATGTTCGTTCTGCCGTCGGCAATAACACGCCCGAAACTCAACACCGAAGGAATCCACGGCGGAGCGTTGCGGCTCACAAGCTGCTGCAAAGCCACCACAATATGTGAAGCCATCAGCACGCTGTCAACATTCAAGTCCGGCGTTGCGGCATGCCCTCCTTTGCCTTTAACCGTAAGATATATTTCGTCGGTGGAGGCCATATACATGCCGGCTCTAAAGCCCACCTTTCCGGATTCGAGGGTGGGCAAAACATGCTCGCCAATGACGTGTGAAACGGCGGGATTATCCAAAACCCCGGCTTCAATCATAGCCTTGGCACCTCCCGGAAAAGCTTCTTCGCTAGGCTGAAATATCAGCTTCACGCTCCCGTCGAGTTGCCCTTTCATTTCGTTTAAAATTTTAGCGGCACCGAGCAAAACAGCCGTATGGGCATCGTGTCCACAAGCGTGCATAACACCTTCATTCTTAGATTTATAAGGCACATCGTTAGCTTCCTTTATAGGCAGAGCATCCATGTCGGCGCGCAAGGCAATTACTTTGTTTTTGCGTTTGCCTTCTATCAGCCCCACCACGCCGGTTTTGGCCACATTTCTTTTGTAAGGAATGCCGTATTCGTCGAGTTTGCGGCAAATAAAATCGGCAGTGTTGTTTTCTTCAAAAGCCAATTCGGGATTCATATGAAGATAGCGACGCATTGCCACCACCTCGGAATGGTAGATACGGCAATGCTGCAAGACTCGTTGTTTTAAAATTTCCATTTCTTTTATTTTGAAAAAAGCATTTTCAGAGCCACCAAAATCAAAAAGACGGCAAAGCCCTTTTTCACGAGATTTTGAGGTATCTGCAAAATTATTTTGGAACCTATCCATCCGCCCACAACGAAGAAGAGGGCGAGTATCAAGGCATATTTCCAGTTGATAAAACCGTCGCGGTAGTAGTTGTATGCGGCTAGTATTCCGATTGGCGGAATCATCATGCCGAGGCTTGTGCCCTGTGCTTCAAACTGACTCATACCAACAAAAAAAACGAGGGCAGGAATGACTATAACGCCGCCGCCCACACCCGCCACGCCCGAAAGCATGCCGGCAGCCAAGCCTATGAGCATCAATATGATAAATGTCGATATATTCATCTTTTTCATGTTAAAAATCGAGACTTAGAGAGAGGTAAAACTTCACTTTGGTGCGATATCCGTTTGTAAGACCCCAAGCCCAATCGGCACGCACATAATAGCCGAAAACCTGCGAGCGCACCCCGATACCGTAGCCGCCCACAATGGGGTCGTTTTGGTTTATCACTATCACTTTTATGGGCTTGCGGTAAAATTCCTGCCTGAAAAGTGAGTTTTCGTCGGAAAAGGGATTCGGTCCCGTCCAAGCGGTGCCCACGTCGCCGAAGCCTATCACCATAAAGTTGGAAAGAAAAGAAGACTTTATGGGGCGTGCACTTAAAAAGGAAAAGAGCCGCAAGCGCAATTCGGAGTTGATTACAAAAAAGTTGTTTCCGTTGCGTATGTTTTGGTCAAAGCCGCGCATATTGGTGGCAAGTGTCTGATATACATAATTTTGGTTTTGGTCCACCTGAATATTTTTGTTGAAAACCGGAAACATCCAATTGTCAACTCCACCGAGGTAATAAATCAACTTTTCGGTGCCGAATGACGATGAAGCCGCCATCCTGTTAGCCCAAATGAAATTCTTGGAAATGGGAATGTATTTCCTGAAATCAAGGCCGACGATGAAGGTGTTTTGCCTTAAATCTCCGAGTGGCTGATAATATTCGGCAAAGAGCTTGTATCGCGTGCCGAACAAAACATTCAGAGCAGGATTGCGGGTGTTGTCGAAAACGTATTCCAACTTCACCCCCGCCCTGTCTCTTGAGCTCGAGGGATAGACCAATGTGTTGTGATTTACCGACTTAACAACCTGATAATCATTCCGGTAATTAAAGGTAGTCCTAAAACTACGCACATTGTCGAAGGGCCATGAATATTTCAAAAACACCTCATGAACGTAATCTTTGATTACGGCATATTCGTACTGACCCGACATCACCATACGATGAAAGGTATATTCTTTGTCCAAGCGTTTTTTCAGGTTGCTGAAACTCACCATATATTCGTTATCGCGAAAGGTTGGCGATAAGTTTATGCCGGCCGTCAGACGATAATCTTCCAAGAGGTCTATCACCCCGAATTTCATAAAAGCGGCGAAGCCTTGATTGTTGTAAACAGGCGTGCCGTAGTTTCTAAAAGGCTGATACGACAAGTTCATATAGCTGAAGTCCATTTGCGTAACAACCTTATTTAGAGAAAATTGCGTTTCGTAATTCAAAGGGCGGAAAAGTTGTTCGGAAGTATAATGCTTCTCTTTTTTCTTTTTCTCGGCTTTTTCCAAAACATAAATATTCTTTTGTTTCGAGGAAGATTTCTTACCGGTTCCGCCTTCGAGGTTATAATTGTCGATGTTGATATCCGAATTTACTTCGGTATTTTGTCCTATGTAAATAACCTTGAATTTTTTCTTCTGCGGCGCGGGTTTCGTAGGCGCCGAGGAGCTGTCGGCAGGTGCTTTCACAGCTTTGGAGGCAAGGCTGTCATTATGCGACGAGCTGTCAGCCGAAAGCGGCTTTATCGCTATGCTTTTCTCTTTGACTTGTGCCGGTTTTTGCTTCTTGGCAGGATGATAAAAAGTGGTGAGCCTGTAGGTAGTATAAACAGGTTTCAGTTTTTCAAAATCCTCAAAATCAGGCAATTCCCTTATAAAAAACAAGTCCTTACCCTTCATGGGTATTATCTCCACAAACTTACCGGCCGAGGGCACAGCATTTTGCTCGCTGATGTTGTAGAGGTAGTTGCTCACCTGATACGATTTTGCGATGTGTTTATAGTGCACTATCGTATCGATATAGCTTATTGTAGAATCGAGTTTTCCGATGCGACGGTTGTAAATACCGGTCTGATTTGTCAGCCACGTAAAGCGGTTGTAAGCAAGGTATTGCGGTTGTTTCTCGTCGGCATCTTTGGTGTCGGTAACACGCTTCAGCAGCGTTCCTTTTTTCCGTAAATCATAAAAAAAGATATCGCGGTTTTTCATGCCTCGTACTGTGTCGCGCGTGATATTTTTTCCTGTCTCAACATCGAATTTGAGCGTGTCGTCGGGGCGATTCGAAGCGAAAATCACGGCTGTGCCGCCATTAACGAACACCGGCTGCTCGTCGTCATAAAGGTCGTAAGTTATTCTTTTATAGGAATTTGCCCCGATATTGTAAACATAAATGTCCGACTGACCTTTCTGCACCGCCGACATCACAAGGAGGTTTCCGCGCGGATTGTATGAAATGGAGAGTATCTTGCTGAAATTGTTAAGATATCTGATTTTTTTCTTGTGTGTGTCCAAATCGTAAAATTTCAATACGGTTTTATCTTTCTCCTCCATCACATAAGCCAAAAAATGAGCTTTCGGGGCCCAAGCCAATACCGGATATGAATAATCGACTTTCTCATCAAGTTTGTAGCCGAACTTTTCGATGCTTTTTTTCTTTCCGCTTGCCAAATCCACTATTTTTATCTTCACTTTACCTATTTGATTTTCGGCATAAGCAAGATATCTTCCGTCGGCACTCAAGCGCGCTTGCGTGTAATGTTTTTTTCGCGACACGTGTTTAAAATAGGGGTCGGACGGCACCTTGAAATCGAAATTTCTCTCGGCATTGTAACGCATTAAATACCAGTTTTTCCATTCTTCCATAAAGCCGTTGTAGCTGACGCCCAGCACGTAAATAAATCCGCTTTCGACGCTGCGGTTTATCTTGGCCATAAAAAGGACGTCGGAAACAGCTCTCCGTCCGTATTTGTCTTCGATATACTTCCAAATGGAATGGCCGGCAACCGTTTGCTCATCACGGTTTAACTTCCTGAAATCGTTAAAACGCCCCGAGAGAAAACCGTCGCGCACCTTGGTGTCGATATCGGTGTTCCAATCTTCGGTCATAAAAGAAACAAAGCCGTCGGTAAACCACGAAGGCAGTGAAAGCAGAATGGAGTTTTTCACCCTCGAGCCCACGCTGCCGCCAAACATTATTTGATTGAGAAAGACGCGTGATATGCCGGCGCTGATTTGTTTATCAAGCTCTCTGTGGTCGCCCGTGAAATATATAAAAACCTTGTTGTTTATCACATGGGTAAGGCCTCCGATATTATACTCTTCTCCGGTAATTAGCCCGATATTCGTTTCTTTGAGGTCTGATAAGTCATTAAATACCAGGAATTTAATTTTTCCGTCAGGCTCGAAGTCCAGAAATTTGGAAATCCTTTTAATTTCACGTGCCGCATAAGTGGAGGTGTAAATGGCCAAAGCCTTTCCCTTGGAATAATAGTAGGTGTCGAAATTTCGAAAACGAAAATATTTCCAAACGCGATTGTCGTTGTATTGAACTCTGTTTTTTCCGAAAGTCATCTGCGAACCACTGTAAAACTGGGCACGGGAGCTCAGCGCAAAAACCAACATCACCGCCGTAAACACAAGCGATAACAATATTTTGCGCCCTCCTTTTCCTTCTTTTTTACTCAAAGAAAAAATCTCGACTTCGTTTTGCTGTTTCCGGATAATCATCAGAGTCAAAGACATTATTGTTTTCAAAAGGTTTGCCCCCCGATTTTGTAAACCATGATTTTGCAAGAATCCTTCATCATTTTACGGATTTGTAACCGGCAAAATATCAGTGTGTTGCAAAATACAAATTTGCAAAACCGGAAGAGCACAAAGTTACTATTATTTTTATAGCGGGATACAGTAGTTTTCGTATGTTTGACAGGCATAAAATCAACACAGGATTATGATACAAATAAAGACCTTCCCTTTCAATCCTTTTGCCGTCAACACCTACGTTTTATACGATGAAAGCGGCGAAGGCATTATCATCGATGCGGGAAACTACAGCGAGGCCGAGAGAGAGGAATTGTTGAATTTTGTCCATAAAAATTCCATAGAGATAAAGGCTTTGTATTTGACGCATGCGCATATCGACCATATTACGGGGGCGGCGTTTTTAAGCGAGCATTTCGCCTTACCGTTTAGGTGTCACAAGGCGGGAGAATTTTTGTTTTCGACGGCGCTATCGTATGCCCTCTCCTTGGGTTTGCAGGTGAAAAAGGTGCCGCACGAGTTGGAATTTATTGAAAATGAGGCTTCTATAGAGTTTGGCAACAGCAAAGGCATAGCCCTTTACACTCCCGGTCATGTTGACGGAAGTTTGTGTTATTATTTCGAGAAGGAGAAACTTGTCTTCACCGGCGACGTGCTCTTCAGAACGGGAATAGGACGTACCGACTTGCCCACAGGCGATTATGGCTTGCTCGAAAAAAGCATAAGGGATGTGTTGTATAAACTGCCGGACGAAGTGAAGGTTTACCCCGGGCACGGACCGCAAACAAGCATCGGATTCGAAAAACGGAACAATCCCTTTTTTCAGAGTTTGTATTAGGGGTTTGGGTTTGTGGTTTTTGTGTTTGCGGTTGTTTTGATTTAGAATATTTGGTTTATATTTTGAATGTTAGGCTGTTGTTTAAAAAAAGGATGATTGAATGGTTGAATGGCTGGATGATTTGAATGGTTGGATGACGGTTTTAGAATATTTGGTTAATAATTTGTTTGCGGTTTGTGGTTTGCTGTCCCGACGAAGCACAGCTTGTCGGGATCTCCGGCAAGCTTCGATTTGCGGTTGTTTTGATTTAGAATATTT
>CAZPGC010000127.1:0-2903 GCA_964585875.1 uncultured Prolixibacteraceae bacterium
TTTTGGTAAAAACATTCACAATCGACTATATTACAAACAAATAAACAGTCATTTTGTTTGTAGAATTAATGCTTTTTAAATGTTAACCATCTGATTACACTATTTTTACGAAACCCGAAAGTTTAGAACCTTTATAGGCTTGTTTTCTCTTCTTTCTTTTTTTGAAAAAACATGCTCTGTTAAAAAATTCAGAGAAACACGGCCATTCATTTATTAAAAACTGTATTCAATATGGGTCAGAAACAAGCCCCGGGCCGGTGCCGATTCCCCTGCCCTGCTTCGATCGCGGGCTTCGATTATATGCCTGAAGCCGTCGATTGTCAGCTTTCCTTTGCCAACCTGCAAGAGGGTGCCCACTATGGCCCTCACCATATTTCTCAGAAAGCGGTCGGCGCTTATCTCGAAAATCAACATTGCATCTTCTTTGCGCCATTGTGCCGAATACACACGGCAGATGTTGTTCTTTACCTGTGTGTGTAGTTTTGAGAAGCTTGTAAAGTCCTTGTATTCAAGGAGTAATGCAGCCGCTTTGTTCATTGCTTCAAGGTCGAGATTGCCGTAAAGGTAAAGAGCCGTATCGAGTTTAAAGGGGTCTTTTTCGGTGGTAATGTAATAGTTGTAGGTGCGTCGCAAAGCACTGAAACGGCTGTGCATATCGTCTTTCACCGGAAAAATTTCGTGGACGGCAATGTCGTAGGGTAAAAAACCGTTGAGCTTGTAAACAATATTTTCAAAATCGACTAATTGGCGGGGCGAATCGAAATGAGCATAAAAGTTGCGGGCGTGCACACCGGCATCAGTGCGTCCGGCCCCCACAACGCTTAAATCGGGCAGCGACAAAATAAGGCTCAAGGCTTTGGTAAGCTCGGCCTGAACGGTGTTGCCGTTGGGTTGAATCTGCCAACCGCTATACCGCGTTCCGTTGTACGACAGCCTTATGAAATATCTGTGTTTCTTCATATTTAATCACTTGATTTTAAGGATTCTATCTCATCTTCCAACTCCAACCATTCGTTTGTCAAATACTCAAGCTTTGCCTCTGTTTCGGAATATTTCTCTGAGCAAGCGGTTATTTCCTCGAGTGAGGCGGTGGCGTTTTCGAGCACTTCGGTCAAACTGATTTTCTCTTTTTCCAGAGCCTCAATTTCCTTTTCCAATTCCTCCAACCTGCGAAGTTGTTTATAGGTGGGTTTTTTCTTCGTACCAGCCGGCGATTTTCGTTTGTTCGCTTCTTTCTTCTTATCGCGATTTGCTGCCTCACGCTCACGCCGGGCTTTCAACGCACGATATTCGGTATAGGAGGCATGATAGTCTTTGATACGACCGTCGCCCTCGAAGACAAAAATATGGTCAACGATTTTATCGATAAAGGCTCTGTCGTGTGTGGCTATCAAGAGGCAGCCGTCGTAGTTTTGAAGAAAATCTTCCAACACATTTAAGGTGTTGATATCCAAATCGTTGGTAGGCTCGTCGAAGATTAGAAAATTGGGATTGTTCACAAGGCTCAACAGCAACTGCAAACGGCGTTTTTCACCCCCGCTGAGATTTGCGTAGTAGTTATATTGCGTATTTCTGTCGAAGCCGAAATAAGTAAGAAAGGCCGAGGCCGACAGTGTGGAGCTTTCTCCCACCGGAATTTCTTCGGCCACATCTTTCACCATTTCTATCACCTTTTTATCTTCCTTCGGGCTTATTATATTTTGCGAGAAATAACCGAAGACCACCGACTGCCCGGCGACAATTCTTCCGGCGGTAGGTTTCAACTGTCCGAGAATCAGTTTAAAAAAAGTGGACTTGCCGGAGCCGTTAGGTCCCACAATGCCAATTCTTTCGCCACGCTTAAAGGTGTGGGAAAAGTCGTGTATTAAAAGCTTGTCGCCAAAAGACATATGCAGGTTATTTATCTCCAAAATCTTTTTTCCCAAGCGGCTGCTTTTCACTTTTATCTCGGGACGTTCTTCGTCCAAGCGACGACTTGCCGTTTGGGATATGCCGTCGAAAGCCTCGATTCGCGACTTCGACTTATGAGTGCGTGCTTTAGGCATTCGGCGCATCCATTCCAACTCTTTGCGATACAGATTCTTAGCCCTCAACACCTCCTTCCTCTCGGCATTCTCCCTCTCGGCTTTTTTCTCCAGAAAATATTCATATTTCCCTTTATAACGATATATCTTTTGTTTGTCTAATTCCAAAATTTCATCGCAGAGGTTGTCGAGAAAATACCTGTCGTGAGTAACGGTCAAAATAGCGAGTTTTTGTTTGGCAAGGAATGACTCCATCCACTCAATCATCTCTATATCAAGGTGGTTGGTGGGCTCGTCCATTATAAGCAGGTCAACGTCGTCGAGCAAAACTTTGGCAAGGGCGACTTTACGTTTCTGTCCTCCGGAAAGCGTTTCCACAAGGGCCTCGATGTCGTCAATCTTCAGCTTACCGAGCACTTCCTTTACCTTGTATTCGAAATCCCAAGCTTGGGCAGCATCCATTTCTTGGAGGGCTTCTTGCAACAAGTCTTGCGAACCATCTTGCTGAGACGCCGAAAGAGCATTTTGATATTTTCTGACAGCTCTGACATAACGTGTCTCGGAGGAGAGAATGGCGTCGAGAACAGACAGAGAAGGGTCGAAAACGGGCTGCTGAGGCAGGTAGGCCATGCGTATGTCCTTGCGTAGCACCACCTTACCGCTGTCGGCAATATCACGTCCGGCGATAATATTCAGCAGGGTGGTCTTGCCGCTGCCGTTGCGGGCAATCAAAGCCACCTTTTGCCCCGCATCGATACCGAAGCTGATGTCTTCAAAAAGAAGCTTCTCGCCGTATGATTTGGTCAGATTCTCAACCGACAGATAATTCATCTCTTAAAATTTGATGCAAAAGTATGGAAATTGTTTATGAAATGAATG
>CAZPGC010000127.1:3003-7337 GCA_964585875.1 uncultured Prolixibacteraceae bacterium
AATTCATCTCTTAAAATTTGATGCAAAAGTATGGAAATTGTTTATGAAATGAATGGATGGATGAATGGTTGAATGATTGAATGAAATGAATGTCTGATTGAATGAATGGACTTTTTATAGGATGTAGTTGGCACTCTGCCTTTAGCCTTTTGCCTTTGCACTTCAAAAAAGCATCTTTCCCGTGTAGCTTTTTTTGCATTTGGCGAGTTCTTCGGGTGTGCCCTCAAACACTATTTCGCCTCCCTTGTCTCCACCCTCGGGTCCCAAGTCTATCACATGGTCGGCACATTTTATAAGCTCTCTGTTATGCTCTATTATCACCACGGTATGACCATATCTAATCAGCTCGTTTATAGACTTATACAGCTTATTTATATCATGATAATGCAATCCCGTGGTGGGCTCGTCGAAGATAAACATTATCTTCTCGGCCGATTTACCTTTGGTGAGAAAATAGGCAAGTTTTATGCGTTGAGCTTCGCCGCCGCTGAGGGTGTTGGAGGGCTGTCCGAGTTGCACATAGCCGAGACCCACATCATCCAAAATCTTCAATTTCTCATAAATCTTTTTGGCATAATTCGATGCTTTGTCTTCAGAGAAAAAGCTCAAGGCTTCCGTCACGCTCATGGTCAAAATGTCGGCGATGCTTTTCCCCCTGTATTTTATCTCCAGGGTTTCGGCTTTGTAGCGCGAGCCTTTGCAGTGCTCACAAACAAGGTAAATATCAGCCATAAACTGCATCTCCACCTTCACCCTTCCTTCACCTTGACACATCTCGCAGCGGCCTCCGTCGATGTTAAAGCTGAAATATCCTGCCTTGTAGCCGCGCATTTTGGCCGATTTTTGCGAAGCAAAGAGTGCTCTGATATCATCGAAAGCCTTGATGTAAGTTACGGGATTTGAGCGCGATGAACGACCTATGGGATTTTGATCAATCATCTCCACCGAGCTCAGCAGTTTGTAGTCGCCGCCAAGTGAAGAGAAGCTGCCCATCTTTTCCACATAGCCGCCGAGTTTATTTTTCAATGCGTTGAAAAGCACATTCTTTACCAAAGAAGTCTTGCCGGAGCCGCTGACACCCGTAACCACCGTGATAATTCCGAGAGGAAATTTCACAAACAGGTCTTTCAGATTGTGCTCCATAACTCCATCCAACTCAACGGCATAGTGCCATTTACGACGAAGCGGCGGCACCTCTATCTTTTTATCGCCGCGCAGATAAGCGGCAGTCAACCCGTCGGATTCTTTCACGAGCTTATTATAGCTGCCGGCAAACACCACCTCGCCACCGTATCGACCTGCACCGGGCCCCATATCTATAATGTAGTCCGCCTCTTTCATCATGTAGTCGTCGTGCTCCACAACAATAACCGTATTTCCCGCATCGCGCAGGCGTTTGAGCACCGAGACAAGTCGCGCGGTATCACGCGGGTGGAGCCCGATACTCGGCTCGTCGAGGATATACATGGCACCCACAAGGCCCGAACCAAGAGAGGTGGCAAGATTGATACGCTGCGACTCCCCTCCCGACAAGCTGTTGCTTCGACGGTTCAGACTCAGATACGGAAGTCCCACATCCACAAGCACTTGCAAGCGATTTTTTATTTCCTTGATAATACGTTCGGCAATGATTGCATCGTGCTCGTTGAGTTGCAGGTTTTCAAAAAAATGCAAGGCCTCTTCAACGGTCATCAACAAAATATCCGTTATGGAAGCACCACCAACCTTTACATAAGAGGCATCTTTTCTCAACCTTGTGCCGCGACATTCGGGACAAACGGTCTTTCCGCGATAGCGTGACAACAGCACCCGGTATTGAATTTTGTAACTGTTATTCTCAACCTCCCTGAAAAAAGCATTCAAACCGTCGAAATATTCGTTGCCGGTCCACAGCAACCCTTTCTCCTTGTCACTCAGTTCTTTATATGGTTTATAAATGGGAAAATCGAATTTGGATGCAGCCAAAATCAGACGGTCTTTCCACCGTGAGAGCTTCTCGCCCGACCACGGAGCAATGGCGCCGCCGTAAATAGATTTGCTTTTGTCGGGAATTACAAGGTTGGGGTCTATGTCGATAACGGTGCCGTAACCCTCGCAGCGTTTACAAGCCCCGTAAGGATTGTTAAAACTGAAAAAATTAACGTCGGGCTGCTCGAACTTCATACCGTCGGCTTCAAACTTGTCGTTAAACTCCGCCTTGCTCCAACGATTTTCTCCTTCGTCATAAAAAACAATACAGCGGCCTCTCCCTTCGTAAAAAGCCGTCTGCACCGAGTCGGCAAGGCGCGCGTGCCATTGGTCGCCTGATGCAACCGTTAACCTGTCGATTACCAGAAAATAATCGGCATCGCCAAAATCCTCATCCTCAAGCAAATCCTCAATGGCGACAAAACCCTTCTCAGGCGAAAAAAGACGCGAGAAACCCTGTTTCAGTAAGACTGAAAATTTCTCACCGGGCCTGCCTTCCACATCGTATAAAGGAGCAGCCAAAACCACCTTGCCGTCCTGTTTTATACCTGTAACAAAATCTGTAACATCGGAAACACGATGCCTTTTTACTTCCTTGCCCGAAACAGGCGAGATGGTGTGTCCCACGCGGGCAAACAACAGCTTGAGATAGTCGTAAATCTCGGACGAAGTGCCCACGGTTGAACGCGAATTCCGCGTATTGACCTTTTGCTCTATGGCTATGCCGGGAGAAATACCCTCGATGAGGTCAACTTCGGGTTTGCTCATTTTTCCCATAAACTGACGGGCATAAGAGCTGAGGCTTTCCACATAGCGTCGTTGACCGTCGGCATAGAGCGTATCGAAAGCGAGCGACGACTTCCCCGAACCCGATAAGCCGGTGATTACCACCAGTTTACCACGCGGTATCTTCACCGTTACATTTTTCAAATTGTGAACACGGGCACCCCTTATCTCGATATATTGCGGTTCTTTACTCAAAGATTTTTTCCGGTTTTCAAAAAAAGTTATATCATTCTAAATTTCAAGTCGTTACAAAACAGCATCGTACTACCACTCGACATCACGGCGCAGCACCGGCATGGTCATACATCGAGCTCCGCCGCCGCCGCGTGCCAGCTCCGAGCCCTTTATTGTAACAACGCAACGCTTGTAATCGTCGGGGTTTTTGCTACCGGCAATAACCTCGTCGGCAGTTAAGACCTCGAAGCCGTTGTTGCTCAACTCTTCAATGGTGTGTATATTGCGACCGTAACCTATCACCTTACCGGGCGCAAAGGCGAAAAAGTTGGCCCCGCTGTGCCATTGTTCGCGCTCTTGCATCCACGGGTCTTTGCGTCCTCCGCAATACAAAGGCTTCATTTCCATGCCGAGATTAGCGAGGGCAGCAAGCAAATTTTCCTCGTTGTATATCTTAGCCACCTTACCGTTTTTCACTTCGATATGCACTGTTTCGTATTTATTGGGCTGCAAAATAACCGGTTCGTAAACCATACACAAATCCTTATCGAGAAAAGTAAAAACCATATCAAGATGAATAAAGGACTCGGGTTTACGCGGCAACTGCTGAATGAGCAAATGCCTGCTGTAATTATTTTGTTTTAATTTTTCGAGCACAAAATCGACACCCTGCGAAGTAGTCCTTGCTCCGATGCCTATAATCTGAATGTCGTCTCGAGCCACGAGCACATCGCCACCCTCAATGGTAATAGACTCACGATCAACACCATCGGTAAACAAGGGGTTGATTGTACGCGTCTTCAAAGAGGGATGATTGTTGAAAATAGCCTCCATCACCAAGGCTTCTCTCTCGCGTACGCTACTCGCCATCTTGGAGATAAGCACTTTGTCGTTTATGGTAACGGAAGCGTCACGCGTAAAGAAAAAATTGTGCAACGGCCTTAGAGCATAGCGCTCCTTGCTCAGGTATTTTGTCAGGTTATCCTTCACCAAAACGGTGCCCTCAATAATGGCGCGGGCAGCGGCGGCAGGGTCCAAAGACACCAAATATTCGCCGAGGCCGTCAACTTTTTCATGCTTACAGATTTTTTTCACAAGGCTACTTTTAGCTTCCTCATTTTCAAGCACGTCGGCGAGCAAATCCTTCACCTGAAAGGTCTTGGACACCTTTTTTAAAACCCCCTCCAACTGACTGTGTTCCAGTTTGCTGATTTGCAAATTCAAAATATCGCTATAGAGAGCCCTCTCGGCATTGGAGGGAGTCATATTCTCCACTTCCGTACCGGGGGTATGCAAAATCACACCCTCCAGTTTGCCTATTTCCGAACTCACTCTCACTTCCATCTCCGAATTATACGTCATAATAACATCTTTTTAAGAGCCGCAAAAGTAAAAAATAAAAGCCT
>CAZPGC010000128.1:0-7077 GCA_964585875.1 uncultured Prolixibacteraceae bacterium
TTTTTATACTGAAGAGTTTCCTCTTTATTTATATTAAGAAACTATTTAACAAGATTTTGGAATTCCGATTTGTCTTTGAAGTTGACAAATTCCAAGTCTTTCTTGGCTTCTTCTTTATAAGCAGGAACAGCGTCGATAGCTTTTTTCAGATTGTCGTAAAGCATAGTGGTGTTGTTTGTTCGTGCACCTATGATAGCATATAGGTAGTAAACTTCACCTGTTTTTTCAGCACAATCCAAAGTTTTTGTAGCTTCGGCGGCATTACCGTTTTCGAGTTGTGCAAGAGCGAGGTTGTAGTCGCATTTTTTGCTGCCGAAAGCAGTTTGAGCGCCTGCGTAATCGCCCTTAAGCATTTTGATGATACCCATGTTATAATTGGCGTCAACGCCTTGAGCTTGAGCATCTTTATAGTATTTTTCCGCTGCTTTGTAATCTTTTTTCCAAGAAGCGATAACACCGAGGTTGTTAGATACCAAACCGTTATTGGGTTTCAGTTCGTTAGCCTTATCGAGATATTTGGTGGCATCATCGATATTACCCGTTTTAATATTCACGGCAGCAAGGTTGTTCCATGCTCTCCAACATTTGGGGAAGAGCTCGGTAGCTGTTTTGTAAATTTTCATTTGGGTGTTAGCATCTTTTGTCAGTGTTGCGGCATAAAGCAGCTCGTTGATTTTCAGGGTATCGGGTTTCGACAATGCATAAGCTGCAATTTGCTCGTCGGTGAATTTGGGCTCGAAGCAAGTGACGGTAACTTCGGCACGACGCAATACGGAAAGCATATTTTCAACTTCTTGATAGATAACCGTCATATTGCGAATTTGTTTTTCCCTTTCGGCTTTAGTAGCTTGCGATTTGATAACGTTGGCAATTTTGTCTTTAGCTTCGATATTGGAAGCTTGAAGAGCTTTCATAAAGCCGTCGAAATCAGCGCCTTTGGCCGTTACGTTATATTGAACATCTGCATTGGCATCTTTGATGGTGAGTTTGGAATCTTTTGCTTTTATGAGTTTTTTGATATCGTTAACGACAGCTTTTTTGGCTGTAGCGCCACGCTCATCGGAGAGTTTTTGGTTGAGTGTAAGTTCTCCTTCGGGAGAGGCCCAAGCGTCGATTTTGATGTCTTTGATTTTCCAACCCAAAGCCACAAAATCTTTAAGAGCGTTATAATCGTCCTGATGGTCTTTATTCAACTTAAGATTCCAGTTGAGATTCGATTTGTTGTAAGCAAAGTAGATGTTTGCTTTTTTGGAAGCATATGTAACTTTTTGATACATGTCGGGAGCTATTTGAACATCTTCGCCTCTTCCGACCCTCGTGCCGGTAATTATGATACCGTCGGCGAGTTTAACATCATCAAGGTCTTGTTCTTTGCTGCCTTTTTTCACATGAATTTTTACCCAAAGTTCCGAAACCTGCATTTCGGGTTTGTAGTCAAATTCATCGGTATAAACCAATGAACCGCCTTCGGCAGTGCTTACAACAGCACCATCGCCTTCGGCTTTTTCGCCTTTAAGCGTCATGGGTTTAAGGTTCAATGTTCCGCCGTTATATTTAAGATAAGGCTGGAATGTTACAATAGCTTTTTTGTGAAATGATTTGGGAGGAATAGTCCCTGTCACTTTCACCGCTACTTTTCCCCCGTTATTTACCAAGGGGTTGGGATCAACGGTGTAAGAATCGGGCATTTTTGTAGATACACAACTTGCTACAAAAACAGCCAACAGAATAGCCAAAAAAGTTTTTAAGTTTCTCATAGTTTTCGATTTAATATTACTTCAAAATTATTATGCAAATATAAAAATACTTGGTTTACAAAAAATAAAAATCCAAAAAAACAACAATTTTACTGTTTTGGGAAATATTTGTTTCAAAACAAAAAGAAAAAAAGCTGTATCAATACAGCTTTTTTTCATGGTAATTATGTTGTAATTACCTGGTTCTCTTTCCGTTAACGAACTTGACAACGTAAGCTCCGTCGAATCCTTTTGCTCTTAACTCCTTGGCATATTTTGCGGCCTCTTCGGCAGTAGAGTATTTTCCAAGGGTGTATTGATACCAGTTTGCATACTTATCTTCGTATAATTCATTCGCATTAACTCCCAACTTGGCTGCAAGTTTCACAATTGCATAGGGGCGTCCGTTGTTTGCCAGCACCTGTACTTTATATGTTGTTCCGGTTTCGAGGAAAGGAGCTTTATCCATTACGTCGGCGTTTACATAATAAAGGTGTGGTTGATATTGACCGTCTTTGAAAGCCACAACATAAGCTCCTCTGACTTTGGTGCCTTTCCTTCTTTCGTCGGCAGCTTGATATGTTTCGAAGTTCCCTACAGTATAATTGTTGTAGCCTTTGTATGAACTCTCTGTCACGCTTTCGTTCAAATGATATTGTTTTTGCAAACCCATTGGGTTCATTTTTCCACCGTAAACTGCGGCAACCTGAACGGCATAACTTATGCCTGCCGGAGCTGTGCTCGTATTCGGTGTTACGGGAGTAGCGCCCGCTTCGCCGTTTTGCGGTTCTGCGGTCTTACCTTCTTTGTTTTGTTCTCCCTGTGTTTGTCCTCCCTGAGTGGCTGCTACTGCCGGACCTTCAACCATCACTTGGTTTTTAAACTGCTTGACTTTTATTTGGTTTTCTTCGGTGTAAACAAAAGTTCCGGGTATTGTGTAGGTTTTGGCGGTGACATCACCTACTTTCATATTATATGAAAAGTTAAGTGTGTTGCTTTCAGGTAAATTTTGCCAGCGAATCGACAGTTTGTTGTTGTCGTAAGTGAACACACCGCCTGCATTGTCTTTGCTTTCAACCATAAAGCCGTCGGGGAAAGTCTGTACAAATTCGCCGTCGTCGGTCAAATTCCCTTTGTCGATACTTACGTTAACCGTTTTTAACTCATTGGGTTTCAGGCTAAGAGGCATTGCCACATTAGTGTTGACAGCGACGGGAATGTATTCTTTGGCATGACTTGTATCGGGTTTAACAGGTACAACTTCGATTTTCTTTTTCTTGGGCTTCTTGACACCGAATTTATAAGAAAGGCCTAAGCTGGTAAACGAATAGATATCGTCGGTTTTTGAACCTATTCCAATGTAAGAGTCGAAATCGTCCACAAAGGGGTGCCTGAAGGTGTTTTGTGCAAAAACCGTAAGTCTGGGAGTGAGATTAAAGCCCAATCCCCATCCCCAAGGAACAAAGAAAGTACCTGCCTTAGCGGACCTTACGTCGCTTCCGTCATCCATTTTATATGACTTGGCATCGTAATTAACCCAGCCTCCACCTCCTAACAAGTAGAAAGAAATCAACCTGTCGGGTTTTGCACCGAAAAGTGCAGTGATATCGGCTGTCAACGCCAAGCTGAAATCCATATACGAGGTGTTGAAACCTATTCCTGCAGCTTTGGCGTCAGACCACGTGGTACGTTGTCCTGCAAGTTTTCCGAACAAAAACGAACCTTGCAGACCGAAGACATTTGATATTTTTCTTTGGAGGTCAAACTCATATGATAATTTGGATTGACTACTAAACATCTTTGTAAACGGGTCTTGGTCGTCAGACAAGTCTCCCCAAAGCATGGAGCTTCCTACATGAGCTCCAGCTTTCCACAAATAATTCTTGTCAGAATTGGAGTTTTGAGCATTCAAAACCAGTGGAATAACCATCGTCAAAAGTGTAATTCTAAAAAATTTCATGTAAAAAAAATTTTGTTTGTACTAATGTGACTAATTATTATATATTTGCAAAGATATTAACATTTACACTAATTACAAATAAATTATGAGAAATTTTTTCACACTCGTGTTGGCATTGCTGTTGTTTAATGGAGCTGTGTTTGCTCAAGGCTCTGATTTAGAGACGTATAGAGATTCTACAATTTCTTTGGACTACAACAGATTCTATATCTCTTTAAACGGAGGTTTGACGCAATTTTACGGTGATGTTAGTAGTGATATCTTTTTTCCCGGTTCGATGATGAAGGGAAAAATACCTTGGGCTTTCTCTCCGAGAGTGGGTTGGGACTTTAATCAGCGCTTTGGTGTTCGCACCGATTTTAATATTAGTTCCATTTGGGCTAAGTCCAATAAACCCAATCAGGATATATATTTCCACGCTTCGGTTTTCGATTGGCAAGGGGAATTTATTCTTAATATGACAAATATCGTATTCCCCCATATATATAATAAGAGGTGGAATATAACGGCGTTTGTCGGAGCGGGTTGGATGTGGTTTAATACCATTGCCAGAAATTCAAAGGATTCCATTCTCTATGTGGTGGGATATGATTTAAACGGTAATAAAACCAAAAGGGAATCGGACCGTATGTGGAATGCGGGATTCTCCGGAGCATATAAGTTTGCAAAACACTTTGACGTATCACTGGAGGTGAAATTTAACAATACGCCTACCGACAAGCTTGACGGTGTGGACCATGTGCTTTCGGAATTTGATAATTACAGTACTGTGATGCTGGGTATTACTTATTATTTCGGTAAACATGAGCAGGAAATGAAATGGAATCCCATGGAAGGTTTCTTCGAAGGAATTCTCGATTCTGTTGATGCCGTTCAGGATTCTATTGTTGATTTGGGTAATCAGGTAAGAGATTTGAAGTATTGTTGTGAAATGAACAAACCCAAAGAAGCAGATGACGACCAAGACAGCGTGCCCAATTCCAAAGATTTGGAGCCCAATACTCCGAGAGGAAATCTCGTTAACTTCCAAGGAATTACAATTCCTGTTGATACGGCAAAACCTGCTGCCGGCAAAGGCGGAGCTATAGTAGGAGGAGCAGCGGTTCCGGCACCGGGTACGGCAATGTATTTCAACTCCATTTATTTCCCCTTCGACAAGTCGGTAATCACAAAAGAGAGCTATATGGAGATTGTGAAAGTAGCTCAATATCTGCGTGCTCATCCCGGTACAAGGCTTAAAATTTCGGGCAACTGCGATATTCGGGGAAGCAACGCATATAATGATGCTCTCAGTTTGCGTCGTGTGAAAGCAGCCAAAAAAGTGCTTGTGGAAGATTTCGGTTTCAAACCTGAAGATTTTGTAGAGGAAGCACTTAGCGAATATAAACCCATTTCCAATAAAGTTCACTGGGTTAACAGACGAGTGGATTTCATAATTGTGAATTAAACTTAGGAAACAAAATATTTTTAAAACAGTTGGCGTTTAGTTACGTCAACTGTTTTTTTTGAGATTAATTTATAATCGCCTGCCATGGTTTTTTGAGATTTTTTCTCGGAAAGGTCTATTGTTTACAAAGTTTAATAGTCGCCAAACAACACTCATAAACAATAAACAGATATGAAAAAGCAAGTTACAATTCCGTCAATGTTTTTAAACAGTGTGGAAAAATATTCCGAAAATATACTTATTTACGAAAAAGAAAACGGCGTTTATAAGGGGCAGACCTATAGTGAAGTAAAGGAGAAAGTTCTGAAGTTTGCTTCTGCTTTAATGAATCAGGGTATCGTGAAAGGAGACCGTATAGCGCTGTTGTCGGAAGGTCGCAGCGAGTGGCTTATTTCGGAATTGGCCATGCTTTTCCTCGGGGCGATAAATGTGCCTTTGTCGGTAAAACTCAATGAACCTCAGGAACTTAAATTTCGGCTAAGTCACTCGGAGTGCAAAATGATTATCGTTTCTTCGCGACAATTGGATAAGGTGCGGAATATTATCGCGGAGCTTCCTCAGGTGGAAAAAATTGTTGTAATTGGTGAGGTCAATGAATTGCAGGACAGGGAGTTGGCTTATGACGACATTTTTGATTCGGCACCCGATGCCACCGAAAAGGTGTTGGAGACAGCTTCGGATTTGTCGGAGGACGATTTGGCCAACATAAGCTACACTTCGGGCACCACCGCCGACCCCAAAGGAATAATGCTTTCACACAGAAACTACACGGCTAACGTTGAGCAGGCGGGAACCTTGGTAGATGTGCCGGAGTATTTTAATTCCCTGTTGATATTACCTTGGGATCATTCTTTCGCCCATACCGTGGGTTTATACACCTTAATATATAATGGAGCCTCGATGTCGGTTGTCGAACTCGGTAAAACCATGATGGAGACCCTGAAAAATATTCCAAAAAACATAAAAGAATCGAAACCCACTTTCCTGTTATCTGTTCCTGCTTTTGCAAAAAATTTCAGAAAAAACATAGAAGCCGGGGTGAAAGCAAAAGGGCCGAAGGTTGAAAAACTTTTCAAAAAAGCTCTGGCGACGGCATATAAATACAACGGAATAGGATGGGACAAAGGCAAGGGGAGCAGGGCGTTTCTTAAACCTATGGTTTGGCTGTACGACAAAATTTTATTCTCTAAAATCAGGGAAAATTTCGGCGGCAGGCTCGAGTTTTTCATTGGTGGAGGGGCTTTGCTTGATATCGAATTGCAGAAGTTTTTCTACGCCATAGGTATTCCGATGTTTCAGGGCTACGGTTTGTCGGAAGCTTCACCCGTTATTTCATCCAACTCTCCCCGCCGGCACAAGCTTGGCTCCTCGGGCTTTCTCGTTAAACCGTTGGAACTCAAAATATTGGGTAGCGACGGCAATGAGCTGCCTTTTGGAGAGAAAGGCGAGATTGTCATTAAGGGCGAAAACGTTATGAAGGGTTACTGGAAAAATGAGAAAGCTACCGCGGAGGCCCTTCGCGACGGTTGGTTGCATACCGGCGACATGGGATATATGGACCCCGACGGCTTTCTTTATGTGTTGGGGCGTTTTAAAAGCTTGTTGATAGGAAACGACGGGGAAAAATACAGTCCAGAAGGAATAGAAGAGTCCATTGTCGAGCAATCGCCTTATATCGAGCAAGTTATGTTGTATAACAATCAAAACAACTATACTGTTGGTATCATTTATCCCGATTATCCGGCACTCAAAAGAAAGTTGAAAGAGCGCGGTTTCGATATGAAAACGGAAGCGGGTGCAGCTATTGCCGCCGACATCATTAGGGAAGAAATAGACAAATATATGCCCGGCGGACCGTGGGAAAATATGTTTCCGCACAGGTGGCTTCCTGCGGCCATAGGCATTATTGACGAGCCTTTCAGCGAGGAGAATAA
>CAZPGC010000129.1:0-4475 GCA_964585875.1 uncultured Prolixibacteraceae bacterium
CTATATTTGCCCCCTAAATCATTTTAAAGACAAATTATCATGAAAATAAAAATATCCATAATCCTTGCGGCTTTTGTTACGGCATTAAGCGCCTGTAATACAGCCGTTAACAACAAAAATGAAGCAAAAATGACCGACAACGTTTTCTTTCACGAGTTCGACACCCCCTACGGTGTGCCCCCTTTCGACAAGATTAAAAACTCCGACTACCTGCCTGCTTTCAAGGAGGCCGTAAAAAGGCAGAAAGCCGAAATCGAAGCCATTGTAAACAACAGCGAGGCTCCCGACTTTCACAATACCGTCGAAGCTCTCGAGTATTCGGGGGCCATGCTCGACCGCGTCAGCAATGTGTTTTTCAACCTGCTATCGTCGAATACCAACGACACCATGCAAAAAATTGCCGAAGAGGTATCGCCCATGGTAACAGCCCTCTCCGATGAAATTTACATGAACGACAAGCTCTTCCAAAGGGTGAAAAAAGTTTACGAAACAGCCGACACCTCAGCCATGAATTCAGAGCAAAAGATGCTTTTGAAAAAGACATACAAGACCTTTGTCCGCGGTGGTGCCAACCTTGGCGAGGGCGACAAAGAAAAGCTCAAGGAGATTAACAAAAAGCTGTCGGTGCTCAAGCTTAAATTCGGCAACAACGTGCTGGCGGCAACCAACAAATACAAACTCGTTATCGACAACGAAGACGACCTGGCGGGGCTGCCTCAGTCCGTCATCGACGCCGCCGCCGAAGAGGCTGCAAATGCAGGCATGAAAGGCAAATGGGTCTTCACCGTGCAGAAACCTTCCATGATTCCCTTTCTGACATACTCCGACAAACGCAATTTGAGAGAGCAGATTCTCACGGCTTACACAACGCGCTGCAACCACAACGACTCTTTGGACAATAAAGATATTGTAAAACAAATCGTCAACCTGCGTCTCGAAAAAGCCAAACTCCTCGGCTATAAAACCTATGCCGCTTATGTGCTCGAAGAAAACATGGCCAAGACACCGCAGAAGGTCAACGAGCTGATTGACAACATCTTATCGCGCTCCATACCCAAAGCCAAAAAAGAAGCCGCCGCCTTGCACGACCTCGCTCTCGACATGGGCGACAATATCGAGATAAAACCTTGGGACTGGTGGTATTACACCGAGAAGCTCCGCAAAAAAGAATACGACCTCAGCGAAGAAGACCTCAAACCCTACTTCAAATTGGAGAATGTGCGTCAAGGCATGTTCGATGTGGCCAATAAACTCTACGGCCTTACCTTTAAGATTAACAAACAACTGCCCGTGATGTATCCCGACGCCGTGGCCTACGAAGTTTACGACGGCGACAAAATGATAGCCGTGCTGTATATGGACTTCTTTCCGCGTGCTTCCAAGAATGCGGGAGCGTGGATGACAGCCTACCGCAAGCAGCATCGCGACCAAAAAGGCAACAACATCATACCCGTTATCTCGCTCACTACCAACTTCACCAAACCCACTGCCACAGAGCCTTCGTTGCTCACTTGGGAGGAGGTTACAACCCTGTTTCACGAGTTCGGACACTGCTTGCACGGCATGCTCAGCAACTGCACCTACCGCAGCCTCTCGGGTACCGACGTGCCGCGCGACTTTGTGGAGATGCCCTCGCAGTTTATGGAGAACTTCGCCGCCGAGCCGCAGGTCCTAAAATCATACGCAAAACATTGGAAGACAGGAGAAAGCATCCCCGACGCCCTTATCGAAAAGATGAAGAAAACTTCAACCTTCAACAAGGGCTTCACCGTTACCGAGTTTGTCTCGGCCGCCGCCCTCGACATGGCTTGGCACACCATCACCGCGCCTTTCGACGGCGACGTCAACGCCTTTGAAAAAGAGGCCATGGATAAAATCGGACTTATCCCTCAAATCATAGTGCGCTATCGCTCAACCTACTACTCACACATCTTCAGCGGCGGCTATGCGGCGGGCTATTACAGCTATCTGTGGACAGCCGTACTCGATGCCGACGCCTTCGGCGCCTTTCAGGAGACCTCCATCTTCGACAAAAATACCGCCAAGTCGTTCCGCGACAATATCTTATCAAAAGGCGGCACCGAAGATGCCGAAACGCTTTGGCTGCGTTTCAGGGGCAGAGAGCCCAAGGTTGATTTTTATTTAAAACGTGAAGGACTGGAATAAATCACCAAAGAAACACACAACATTATGAAAAAGAGAAAGCTGTTTTTAGTGTCGGCCGCCCTGCTGCTATGGTTTGCAGGCACGGCCAAAGAGGGCATGTATCTGCCCTATCTTTTGCAAAAAATCAACGCACCGGAGATGCAAGCCATGGGCATGCGCATCACCGCCGACGAAATTTATGCCGTAAACCGGTCGAGCATCAAAGATGCCGTCGTGCATTTTGGCGGCGGCTGCACTGCCGAGATAGTGTCTTCAAAAGGTCTGCTGCTTACAAACCACCACTGCGGCTATCGCTCCATACAAAAACACAGCAGCGTGGAGCACGACTATCTCACCGACGGCTTTTGGGCTAAAAGCCAAGAAGACGAGCTGCCCAATCCGGGCCTCACAGCCACCATTCTTCAATATATGCAAGATGTTACCGAAGAAGTGTTGCAAGGTGTTACGGCCACCATGAGCGAAAAACAACGCAGCGAAAAAATACAGTCCAACATCGCCGCTTTCCTCCAAAAAAGCGACCGCGACAGGTTTCACAAATACGAAATCAAGGCTTTCTATTACGGCAATCAATACATTCTGATGGTCTCCAAGGTCTTCCGCGATGTGAGACTCGTGGGCGCACCACCCTCCAACATCGGCAAATTCGGCGGCGACACCGACAACTGGATGTGGCCCCGCCACACCGGCGATTTCTCCGTTTTCAGAATCTATGCCGGTCAAGACAATAATCCGGCCGATTATTCCAAAGACAACAAGCCTTACAAGCCGCCTTACTCACTGAAAATCAGCCTCAGAGGCTACAACGAGGGGGACTTCACCTTTGTCTTCGGATATCCGGGAAGAACACAAGAATACATCCCCTCCTTCGGCGTGGCGCTTATCACCAAAACCATAAACCCCTTTAAAATCAAGCTACGCCGCCAAAAACTCGACATTATGGCTTCCTTTATGGACAAAGACGCAAAAACGCGCATTCAATACGCTGCCAAATATGCGGGAGTGGCCAATGGCTGGAAAAAATGGATAGGCGAAGACAAAGGCATCGAGCGCCTGCAAACAGTGGCCCGTAAAGAGCGGGAAGAAGCCGAGTTTACCGAGTGGGCACAAACGGAAGCCCCTCACCTGAAAAACCTCATACCTGCCTTTCATAACGCTTACAACGAGCTGAAACCCTGGGAGATGGGCTATCAATATTTTGTGGAAGCCGCCTACTACCAAGATTTGGTGCGCTATGCCTTCGGTTTTATGCCTTTGGTAAAACTCAGCCAAGACAAGAAAACAAAGCCCGAAGTGTTGGCAAAAAAAGTCACCGACCTGCAAAACACCATCGAAGGTTTTTATAAAGACTACAATCCCGAGGTGGAAAAACAACTGCTTATCGCCACCATAAAAGCCTATAAATCTTTTGATTACGACGGTGTACCCAAGCCTGCCATCCTCCATATCATCGACACCAAATACGGCGGCAGCGTGGAAAAATACGTCAACAAAGCCTTCGAAAAAAGCGTTTTTGTCTCCAAGGAAAAAATGACGCGCTTTCTCGAAAACTACAAAGCCTCCGACTATAAAAAGCTTGGCAAAGACCCTATTTACCGCCTTGCCTTTTCGTATCGTGTCACCTTTATCTCCGACATTGTGCCCAAAGAAAGAAAATACAGAGCCAAAATCGACAGCCTGCAACGTCTTTATATGCAAGCACTTATAAACAAAAACAAAGAGCGCTATCTCTATCCCGACGCCAACTCCACCTTGCGTGTAGCCTACGGCAAAGTAGAAGGCTTCTCCCCTCGCGACGGTGTCGATTACACCTACTTCACCACCCTCAAAGGCATAATGCAAAAAGAAAACCCCGCAATTTACGACTACGTTGTCGAGCCCAAGCTGAAGGAGCTCTACCGCCAAAAAGACTACGACATTTACGCCGACAAAGACGGCACCATGCACGTCTGTTTTCTGGCCTCCAACCACACCACCGGCGGCAACTCCGGCAGCCCCGTCTTCAACGCCGACGGGCAGCTCATCGGCATCAATTTCGACCGCAACTGGCAGGGCACCATGAGCGACCTCAACTACGACCCGAGCCTGTGCCGCAACATCTCCCTCGACATCCGCTACTGCCTCTTCATCATCGACAAATTCGCCGGCGCCCGTCGCCTTGTAGAGGAAATGGAGCTGATTAACTGACAGTTAGGCATCAAATTTATTTTTATTATCAGGGCGGTAGCCGGGCTGTATAAGAAGAAGAACACAGACAACACAGATTTTACTGATATCCACGGAGTTAATTCGCCAAATCATCGGCTTCTCTG
>CAZPGC010000129.1:4575-7024 GCA_964585875.1 uncultured Prolixibacteraceae bacterium
AACAAAAAATCCGTGATAATCCGCATAATCCATAGCATCCGTGTTCCCCAAAAAACCGAAAATTCCAAGCTGCATATGAAGAACACAGATGACACAGATTTTACTGATAATCACAGAGTTAATCTGCTAAATCAGCGTCTTTCGTGCTCCCAAACAAAAAATCCGTGATAATCCGCATAATCCATAGCATCCGTGTTCCCCAAAAAAATATCAACCGTGTTCCCCAAAAAAGAAGTTCAAAGAAAAAATCTACCTTTGCAGCTCAAATTTTATGATTTATGAGACTTCTTGCGAGCGAATTTCTTGAAATAGGCAAAAAAATTCCCATGGTCGATGTGCGCACTCCCGCCGAGTTCGAACACGGCCATATCCCCGGCGCTTATAACATTCCTCTTTTTAGCAACGAGGAACGCGCCGTGGTGGGCACGCTTTATAAGCACGAAGGCAAGGAAGTAGCCTTTATGAAAGGCCTCGATTTCGTAGGGCCGCGTATGCGCTCTTTCATAAAAGAAGCACGTCGTATTGCACCCTCGCGCGAACTCGCTGTCCATTGTTGGCGCGGCGGTATGCGCTCGGGCTCCATGGCTTGGCTTTTCAGCGCGGCAGGTTTCCGCACCCACACCCTCGAAGGAGGCTACAAGGCTTACAGGCATTTCATTCGCCGCTCCTTCGACAAGCCCGCAAAACGCATAATTTTAGGAGGTTACACAGGCAGCGGCAAAACCGAGATACTTAAAGAGGTAGCCGCCCTCGGACATCAGATAATAGATTTGGAAGGTTTGGCAAATCATAAGGGCTCTGCCTTCGGCCACATAGGCCAAGAGCCGCAACCCACCACCGAACAATTTGAAAACGACCTCGGCTTTTATTGGAATGAGCTGGATTTCGGCAAACCGGTGTGGATGGAAGACGAGAGCCGCGCCATCGGGCATGTTTTCCAACCCGAGAATTTCTATAATAAGCTGAGAGAATCACTTCTTGTTTTTGTGGACATTCCCAAAGAGCTTCGCATACAACGACTTGTAAAGGAGTATGCGGGCATCGACCAACAAGCCTTGGAAGAGGCGCTGTCCAAGATTACACGCCGCCTCGGAGGACAAAATTACAAGAAAGCAAAGAAAGCCCTCGACGGCAATGATTTTGCCACCGTGGCCGATATCACTTTGACCTATTACGACAAAGCTTACGCCTACGGGGTTTCGCAACGCGACAAAAACAAGGTCGTCAAAATCGAAGTTAAAGCCGACGACCCAAGAAAAACGGCAGAGATAATCACATCGCTGAATCTTAATTTATAAAAATTGTATTTTTTTCATTATCTTCGCAACATCACAACTCAAAAGCAGGATTTATGGCTGATTTTTTTGAATTTCATGGTGGGAAAATCCATTATCGCGACGTGGGGGACGGCAATGCCGTAGTGCTGATTCACGGTTTTCTGGAAAGTTTGACAATGTGGAAAAACTTTGAAGAAAAGCTTTCCAAAACCTTCAGAGTCATCACCTTAGACCTGCCCGGACACGGTCTTTCTTCCAACTACGGACTAAGCAACACCATGGATTTTATGGCCGATGCCGTCAACACTCTACTGGATATTCTCGACATTGGCAAGGCTGTGGTCATAGGGCATTCCATGGGAGGGTATGTTACCGCCGCCTTTGCCCGAAACCATGCCGAAAAACTTGCCGGCTTCGGTTTTTTTCATTCCCATGCCGCCGCCGACAGTCCCGAGGCCAAGATAAACAGAGGCAGGGCTGTTAAGGTGGTGGAAGAAAATCATAAAAACTTCATTTCGGCCTTTATCCCCGATTTGTTCTCGGAAGAAAACAGGGTGAAGTATAAAAAGGAAATAGAGGCCATGCAGAGCGAGTCGCAAAAGATGGAAAAACAGGGAATAATCGCCGCGTTAAACGGAATGCGCGAACGCCGCGATGCTTATGACATTTTAAGCAAATCTACTGTACCCGTGATGTTTATCATAGGTAAGCAGGACATCCGCGCCCCCATGGATAAGCTGAAAGAGCAAATCTTTTTACCCAAAGATTCCCGTGTTTTGATTTTGGAAAAGGCCGCTCACATGGGTTTCCTCGAAGCTTTTGACGAAACAAGCTGTTTTACCGCCGATTTTGTCGGAGCTTGTTATGAGTAATTAAGGGAGAATTAAACCCAACGACCTTTTTATCAGCTTGTTTTCTCTTCTTTTTTAGGAACAAAAACTTCCGTTATGCCAAAATCCTAAAAACACAAACAAAAATCATAATAGATTGAAATTTAGACACTTCAAAACGTTCTATATCCCATATCCCCTCAACAAACACCGGAAAAATTTCCGAATTAATGAAAAATAATGTATTTTTGTTAAATGGAAAAGTCTGAAATAAAAATATATAAAACCCCTGACGGAGAAACCTCAATAGAAGTAAAACTTGAAAAGGAGACTGTTTGGTTG
>CAZPGC010000130.1:0-7009 GCA_964585875.1 uncultured Prolixibacteraceae bacterium
AAGTTTTTCAGGCTTGTGCTGTTTTTACTTCCTTTGCGGGAATCCATTGGACAAACCCTAAACACTTCAACCCTCCGACTACCCGACAAAGCCCTTATAGCGTGCATGCGACAGGGCCGGCAGCGGTAGCTTGCGACGGCGGGGCGAGCGGAGTGCAGCTAAGTGCAAGGCTGATAGCCCGACCGGACGCCTAAAAAATCTTTTCATATTTGCAGATGTGCTTCTTGCAGGCTTTATTTTTTGACTTGGCCGATGGATAAAATGATGTACATTTGTCGCTAATGAGTAATGTGATGGAAAAAGAGGTTATAGAATTACACGGCATCAAGAAGTTTTTCACGGTGGGCACGCAGGTTGTGAAGGCGCTGCAGGGCATAGATTTGAAGGTGCGGCGCAACGAATATGTGGCAATTATGGGTGCTTCGGGCTCGGGCAAGTCCACTTTGATGAATATTTTGGGCTGTCTCGATACTCCCACCGAGGGGCGTTACTTGCTCAACGGCAAGGACGTGAGCAGCATGAGCGACAACGAGCTTGCCGAGATAAGAAACAAAGAAATAGGCTTTATCTTTCAGACATTCAACCTTTTGCCGCGGGCTACGGCGCTTGAAAACGTGATGCTGCCCATGATTTATGCCGGCAAAAGCAAGAAAGAGCGTGAGAAAAGAGCTCGTGAGGTGCTCATGCAGGTGCAGCTCGCCGAAAGGATGGAGCACCGCCCCAACGAGCTGTCGGGCGGACAACGGCAGAGGGTGGCCATAGCGCGGGCTTTGGTAAACAAGCCTTCGATAATTCTTGCCGACGAGCCCACGGGCAACCTCGACTCGAGGACTTCGGTGGAGATAATGCTCTTGTTCAACGAGATACACAAACTCGGCAACACGGTGATAGTGGTAACCCACGAAGAAGACATCGCGCGCCACGCCCACCGCATCATAAGGTTGCGCGACGGGCTGATAGAAAGCGACGAGACAAACGATGATGTTTTGCTGCCCGAGTTGTTGCCCGAAGAGGCATAAAACAAGGGGCAATGCGTTGGAATAAAATATTTTATTATAAAGCTGTCAAATTAAGAGAAAATGAAAGTTTATACAAAATCGGGAGACCGCGGCAGCACTTCGCTGATTGGCGGTAAGCGAGTGAGCAAGGCTGCCTTGCAGGTGGAGGCTTACGGAAGCATCGACGAGCTGAAGTCCCACATTGCCTTGCTTGGCGATTTGTTTGAAGATAAGGATGTTAAAGAGGTTTTGGAGCAGATAATAATCAAGCTTTTCGAGGCCGAGTCGCTTGTGGCTTCGGCCGGTGCCGAGGCAGCCGGAAAGATGCCGCAACTCAAGGAAGAGGATGTGGAATTTCTGGAGCGCAATATCGACAAAATGGACGAAGTGCTGCCCGGGCTGAAGGCCTTTGTGTTGCCGGGCGGCAGCGCGCTAAACTCGCATTGCAACATCGCCCGGGCCGTGTGCCGCAGGGCGGAAAGAGCCACAATACGCTTCGACGAAGACAGCCCGAAACCCTATGTGAAACCCGTTGTAAAATACCTCAACAGACTGAGCGACTACCTGTTTACGCTGTCTCGTTATTCGCTGTTTTTGGAGGGGAAAAAGGAGATACTTTGGCTGCCGAAAGGGAAGTAGTTCGGCTATCTAATTGAATATCAAGCTAGTAAAATAAATATTTTTTTCTTGCTTTTTTTTTGAAAAAATATACTTTTGCAAAATGTAAGAACTAAATCCTGAAAACTATGTATTGGACACTGGAATTAGCCTCGAAATTGGAAGATGCGCCTTGGCCGGCGACAAAAGAAGAGCTTATAGATTACGCTTTGCGGTCGGGTGCGCCCATGGAAGTAATCGAAAACTTGAGAGAGATAGAGGACGAAGGCGAGCAATATGAACGTATTGAAGACCTTTGGCCCGATTATCCCACAAAGGAAGATTTCTTCTTCCACGAAGATGAGTATTAAAGTTATTTTTATGACACAAGCATAAGGGACTTCGAGTCCCTTTTTTTATGCCCCGGATTTTGGAAAAAGCGGCATCATTTCCGCCGTGAGCGAAGAGAAACCCTTAGGCTATGCAGCCCCGACGGAAGCGGAAGCCTGCCGCTGCGAGCTGCGATGTGTAGTGCGGAGGCGGAGGCGACCGCAGGAAGCCCACGCAGGCCGCTACGGAACACGCAGCTCGCAAGGCAGCTATTAGCGAACGGCGGGAGAGCCCTCGGGAGAGAGTGACGGGCTTTGCGCTGCCCTTATCCTTATGAAATAATAGTTTTAGAATTTTAGCGTATCGCCGCGTGATTTGCTTGTGCGCGAAAACCAAACAAATCCGAGGATGACGAGTATGGTGTTGAAAATGAGGATGTAAGCGCTGTCGGCGGTGCCGATGTCTTCGGGGTTGACGGAGATGCTGCCTTTGTAAAAGAGGTAATAGAGCAGCACCATGGAGCCGTTGTTGAGGAAGTGGACGATGACGGGAAGCCAGATGGAGCCCGACCAGTAGAGCAGGTAGCCGAAGAGGATGCCGAGTGCCATGCGGGGGAAAAAGCCGAAAAACTGCATGTGCAAGGCGCTGAACAAAAGGGCGGTGAGGGCGATGTTCAGATGTATGTTTTTTATAAAGCCAGAGAACCAGCGCATTAGCACTCCGCGAAACATAAACTCTTCGCCGAGGGCGGGCAACACGGCCATTATCAGCAGGTTAGCCCAAAGGCCGGCGCTTGTGCGCGTTTTCATCAAGGCTTCGGTGGCTATTTTGGCTTTATCTTCCTGAGAGCGCATCCACTCTTCGACACCCGAGAGCCACGAGGGCAGACTCAGATGCGAATTCCACTCCATCAGCGTTCCTATGAGCGGCGAAGCTATTATGTAGAGCGCAAGGGCGAAAAGCAGGTATTTCATTGCCGGAAACTTTTTGATGCTCAGATAATTGCCGAGACCTGTGCCGCTGAGTGCGGCAAAAATCAACGAGGGGACGAGAAACATGCCCGCATGAAACCACCCTTGCATATACCTTGCGGCATCAACGGCTTGGGGGCTGCTCATGCCGCCTACTTCGTTAATGACATCGCCGCCCCAAATCAAAAATGCCGACACCACACCGATGCCCGAAAATATCAGCGCGGAAAAAAGTATTATCAGCAAGAAAGCGATAATTTGTTTGAAACCGGAGTCTTCCGCAAAGGCAAATAATCTCATGGTCTATAAATATTTTGCAAAAATTTTAACATCGGCACGTAAACACCAATCTACTATTTTTGCCGTTTCAGCGCTCAAAAGTAAAAATTTAAGCATTGGCAAAAATAGGAAACATAGAATTGGGAGATTTTCCCGTGATTTTGGCGCCCATGGAGGACGTTACGGATAAGGCTTTCAGGCTGATTTGCAAGGACTTCGGCGCCGACTTGATGTACACCGAGTTTATCTCGTCGGAGGGGCTGATACGCGATGCCTTCAAAAGCACGCGCAAGCTGGATTTCGACGAGGGGGAGAGGCCCGTGGGCATTCAAATTTTCGGTCATCAACGCCAAAGCATGATAAAGGCGGCTTTGGTGTCGCAGGCAGCGCGTCCCGACCTTATCGACATCAACTTCGGCTGTCCGGTGAAAAAGGTTGTGAGCAAAGGAGCAGGGGCTGCTTTTTTGAAAGACTTGCCGCTTATGGCCGAGATGACCAAGGCTGTGGTGGAGGCCGTGGACTTGCCCGTGACGGTAAAAACCCGCCTGGGCTGGGACGACGACAGCAAAAACATTGTGGAGGCTGCCTTGCGTGTTCAAGAGGCCGGCGCCAAAGCCATTGCCATACACGGACGCACGCGCTCGCAGCTCTACAAGGGCGAGGCCGACTGGACGCTCATAGGCGAGGTGAAAGCTCATCCAGAGATAGAGATACCGGTTTTTGGTAACGGCGACATTACCACGGCGGAGCAGGCCATCGCGGCAAAGGAAAAATACGGCGTTGACGGCATTATGATAGGCCGCGGCGCCATAGGCAACCCGTGGATTTTTTCGCAAATAAAGGCTCTGCTCGCCGGAGAAAGCTACCAAGAGCCCTCGATTGCCGAACGAGTAAAGGTTTGTAAGATGCACTATATCAAATCAATAGAGGTGAAAGGAGCCGACAGAACCCTTAAAGAGATGCGCAAGCATTACGGCAATTATTTCAAAGGCTATCCGGGCATAAAAGCGTGGCGTATGAAGTTGGTAACCGCCGAAAGCAAAGACGAGCTGTTTGAGATATTGGATTTGATGGAAGGGGATTTAAGAGACTAAGCCTTGCGTCCCTTCCATTCGTAGGAGGCGCCTGCAAAGGATAGCAAAGCTGTTATGACGATATAAAAAGGATAGACAAACTGCAGGGGGAAAAGCCAACGAAGCAGCTTTGTTTTTTCGAATTTCTTCAGATAAACAAACATCAAAGGGCTGTCTATAAGTGTTTTAAGAGAAGCTGCCACCGCAAACCATAATAAAGCCTTAAAGCCTGCAACAAAGGAGACAAAGGGCAAGATTGCCATGGTGAGGGCAAGCAGAAAAACCGTCAGGGCGCTGCCTATGATAAAGGGATTGCGGTAGTGCTTGCTTTTTTTTGTCCAGCGTATTCGTTGGTTGAAAAAAGCAGCGAGGGAAGCAGGCGCCTCTGTCAGCACAAGGGCATCGCCGGCGGGAATAAAACCCGCGCCTTTGGCACCATATTTTTCAAAAGCCTTTATCAGCAGAAAGACATCGTCGCCCGACGGTTCGCCGGAGGAGTAGATTTCCCGCGCTTCCCTTAGAAAGTCCTTTCGGGCGGCGAGGTTGGCGCCGTTGGCCATAAGAGGAAAACCGGCACCCAAAGCACCTGCTCCCGAAGCCGTCAAAGAGGCGAACTCCAAAGCAAATAACTGCGACAAAAAATTTCTTTCCTCAAAAAACACCGGTGCGCTGAGTATTTTATAATCGCCTTTGGAAAACATTGTGTCATAGGTTTTTAACCAAGCTGCAGGTAAGCGACAGTCGGCATCGGTGAAGACCACATATTCGTTTTTTGCCTCATTTATCCCCTTCCAAAGAGAGCTTTTTTTGCCGCCCTTTCCGTCGAGGATTTTATAGTCAAGCTCCGAATCACCAAGAGCTTGCAGGGCTTTTTCTTTGGTGTCGTCGTCGCTTTGGTCGTCAATCAAAATAAACTCGAATTTTTCGCGTGGGTAGTCCAAGCCTTGAAGGTCGGATATAAGGTTTTTGATATTGCCGGCCTCGTTGCGGGCGGCGCATATGATGCTGAAAGTGTTTTTTGCCTTTTGTTTTTTTTCAAAGACTTTTTCCGCCTTAAAAACATTCGTCAGCCCCTTGAAAAGCAGGCTTTGCAAGGCTGCATAGAGTGTCAAAAAAACGAAAGTAAGAATCACGAAAAAGGCCATCACAGATTGTTTTCTTTTTTGAAAAATTGCAAATCTTTAATAAACAACAGCCCGATAATTGCAGGCAACACAATGTTAATCAGCCAGATAAAACTTGTTACCGCCACCACTTCGGTTTGCGGGTACCAATCCGTTGCCAAGATGTTTTTGTAATAAAGCTCGAAAATCAGCAAAGCCGAGGCCGAGCGAAGCCCCACCTCCACAAGGGCGACGGAAGGTCTTATGCTGTTGAAAAGAAACATCACCGAGATGAGCATCAAGCCCGAAGGATAATTTATTTCAACCAAAGCGCCGCGCAGCAAAATGTAGAATTGCGTGGAGAATACCAGATAGCGCAAAGCACTTAAAAGCATCACGGCGGATAGGGTTTTGTTGTCGATATTTCTCAGGATGGCAATTATTTTCCTTACTCTTTTCCATGCTGCCGGAATCAATTTGTTTATCCACGAAATCTTGTAATAAAAGAACAAGGCCGCTGCCAATCCGAGCAGCAATGCTGTGAAAATCAGATAGAAAGCGCCGGAATTAATCACGTCCAACTTCCCCGACAGAGGCAAAGAAAGGGCAAAAGCCGATACAATTCCCCACAAAAAAGTGTTGAAAGTTTGGGCGTAGCTGCCCACAATGGTAACCACGGCCCCCTCCCAAAAGCTGTATTTTTTCAGCACGAAAATGCGGCCTAAAAATTCGCCGGTGCGGTTGACGCTGATACTTGAGATGGTGGTGCCGGCAAAGACAGCTTTCAAGGCAGTGGCGAGGGAAATCTTTTCTTTAGCCGCCACTACGAGTTTCCATTTCAGAGCTTCAAGCAACCAGTTGACCGGCATAAGCAAAACCACGGGCACAAGAAACCATAAAAACCTTTGGCGGGAGATAAGCTGTGCGAGAGAGGCACTTAGCTCGGCCACGGTATTTTTCACAAACAGCTGATCGTAAAGAAAATAAACCGCCGCAACAACAATGACTGTTTTGATAATTCTATTGTAAGTTTTATATAATTTTGCCGTACTCATTTAATAATTTAAAATTCACGCTTGAAACAGGAACGGATAATATTGGGAATCGACCCGGGCACCAATTTCATGGGCTACGGGCTGATAAAAGTGCAAGGCAAGCAGCTTACGCTCCTCGCACTTGGCGTGGTAAAATTAAACAAACTAAGTAATCACGCGCTAAAATTGCAAAAGATTTTTAAAAAAACCATAGCTCTTATCGACGAATACCACCCCGACGAGATGGCTGTGGAGGCGCAATTTTACGGTAAAAACGTGCAGTCGATGCTTAAGTTGGGCAGGGCACAAGGGGTGGCGGTTGCCGCCGCTCTCAGCCGCGATATTCCCTATGTGGAATACGAGCCTAAGAAGATAAAAAAATCCGTCACCGGCAACGGCAATGCTTCCAAAGAGCAGGTGGCCGCCATGCTGAAATATTTGATAGGTCTTAAGGAGGTGCCTGATTTGCTGGATGCTACCGACGCTTTGGCGGCGGCGGTATGCCACTACAACCAGCGTGATTTGCCCGGCGGCGGCGAACGCCACTCAAGCTGGAAATCCTTTTTGGCCGCCAACCCCGACAGGAAGAAATGATTGGATGAATGCCGGAAGCATCCCGACAAG
>CAZPGC010000131.1:0-6983 GCA_964585875.1 uncultured Prolixibacteraceae bacterium
GGAGAAAGAACAAACTGATAAAAATTGAAAAATAAAATTTAGATTCGCTTGTATTTTGCGTCTGTTTTTATAACATCCCGAAAATCAAAAAAAAACAAGTATGGCTGCTTGAGAACTTAAGAGCTTTTTACAATCTATAAATTATTTTAAATCAAGTGTTTATAAAAGCCGAAAGTCCCTATTTTCTCTCCGCCGTTATTTTACAAATGTTTACAACGGTTTCCATAGCCTTCTCCAACGACTCCAAAGGCAAGTATTCAAAGGGGCCGTGGAAGTTGTGTCCGCCGGTGAAAATGTTGGGGCAGGGGAGCCCCATAAACGACAAGCGTGCGCCGTCGGTGCCTCCTCTTATGGGTTTCACATCCGGTTTCACTCCCGCTTGCAACATGGCCTCATTTGCAATGTCGATGATGTGCATCACCGGCTCTATCTTTTCTTTCATGTTGAAATATTGGTCTGTAATGCTGACTTTTACAAGCTCCTTGTTGTATTTTTCGTTTATGCGAGAGGCTGCTTCTTTGAAACGTTTTTTTCGCTGTTCGAAAATAGTGCGGTCATGGTCGCGAATGATAAATTCCAGCTTGGCATTGCTCACATCTCCTTGAAAATTAAGCAGATGGTAAAAGCCTTCGTAATCTTTGGTTTTGGCGGGAGTCTCGTTTTCAGGCAGCATGTTAACAAACTCCACTGCCACCAGCGAGGCGTTAATCATTTTTTGGTAAGCATAACCGGGGTGTACGCTTATTCCTTTGATTTCCACCTTGGCACCTGCAGCGTTAAAATTTTCGTATTCCAACTCTCCGAGGGCGCCGCCGTCAACGGTATAGGCCCATTGGGCACCGAATTTTTCCACCTCGAAAAAGTCGGCCCCGGCACCTATTTCCTCGTCGGGGGTGAAGGCTATTCTTATTTTGCCGTGCTTTATTTCGGGATGAAGTGTGAGGTATTCCATGGCCGACACTATGGCGCTGATGCCCGCCTTGTCGTCGGCACCCAATAGCGTTGTGCCGTCGCTGCTAATCAGGGTTTTGCCGACGTAGTTCTTCAATTCGGGGAAATACGCAGGCGATAAAATCCGGTTTTTTTCTTTGTTGAGGACAATATCGCCGCCGTCGTAATTCTCTGTAATAATGGGTTTTACGTCTTTTCCCGAGAAGTCGGGGCTCGTGTCCAAGTGAGCGATGAAGCCTATTACGGGAATATCCTCTCGGCTGTTTGAGGGCAATGTTGCCGTTAAAATTCCTTTGTCGCTAATGCTTATTTCTTTAAGACCCAATTCGTCCAACTCCGAGGCAATAAGTTGCGCAAGCACAAGCTGCCCTTTGGTGGAAGGCGATTTGCCTGTTTCGGGTTTCGATTCGGTATCTGTTGTTACGTATTTTAAAAAGCGGTTTAATAACTTATCTCTCATAGTTTTGTAAATTTGTAAAAACCTTATCGAGTCACGGAAAAAATCTGTCGTCGAAGATTTGCAAATATATCAGGATTTATGAAATGTTCGTTGCGGTGAAGCAAATTTGTCTGCTACACGGAGAGCTGCCCCGTAGGTATTTTCCAAAAGTCTTATGTCGAGCCCCGTATTTTCTCTCTTTTAAAAAATGTGTTTTTTGAAATAAACAAGCTCTTTGTTTTTTAACATTCGGAAAATCAATATTTTATACGATGTTAAAATATGTATATAAATAATTATAATAATAATTTGAAAAAAACAATAAAGTTGTAAATTTGGCCTTTCATTAGAATTAAACCATTAGCATTATGAGTGTATTAGTAAATAAAGATTCGAAAGTAATAGTTCAGGGATTCACGGGGAAAGAAGGAACTTTTCACGCGGGACAGATGATAGATTACGGCACCAACGTTGTCGGAGGAGTAACGCCCGGAAAGGGCGGGCAAACGCATTTGGGCAAGCCTGTTTTCAACACCGTTGCCGATGCCGTAAAAGAAGCCGGCGCCGACACTTCGGTTATCTTCGTGCCTCCGGCCTTTGCCGCCGACGCCATTATGGAAGCTGCCGAAGCAGGCATCAAAGTCATCATTTGTATCACCGAGGGAGTGCCCACAGCCGATATGGTGAAGGTGAAAGAATATCTCGCCGATAAAGATTCGCGACTTGTGGGACCCAACTGTCCGGGAGTCATTACCCCCGGCGAAGCCAAATGCGGCATCATGCCCGGCTTTATTCATAAAAAAGGTCGTGTGGGAATTGTATCGCGCTCAGGCACATTGACATACGAGGCTGTTGACCAGCTTACCAAGATAGGATTGGGACAAACCACGGCTATCGGAATCGGTGGTGACCCCATCATAGGCACCTCCACCAAAGAAGCCGTTGAGATGTTTATGAACGACCCCGAAACCGAAGGCATTGTTATGATTGGTGAGATAGGCGGCGGCATGGAAGCCGAAGCAGCCGAATATATTCGCGACTATGGTACCAAGCCCGTTGTTAGCTTTATAGCGGGGGCTACTGCTCCCAAAGGACGTACCATGGGGCACGCCGGCGCCATTGTGGGCGGCAAAGCCGATACGGCACAGGCTAAAAAAGAAATCTTAAGAGCTTGCGGCGTGCACGTTGTGGACTCGCCGGCAGACTTGGGCACAAAAATGGCCGAGTTGCTTAGCTAAAAAGGCATTTTAAGGTTTTAAACGTCAATAATTTTGGGCGGGATTTCCATTACGGATTTTCCGCCGTTTTTTATATTCCCTTAAATTCGGCTTCTTATTTCGGAAAAAAAACGTATATTTGTCGTCAAATAATTAATAAACCACAATTATGCGATACAAAACATTTATTTTTCTACTTGTTTTTACCTTATCGGGGAACTTTTTAAAGGCACAAATTTCCTCTTACCTTAGATATTCCGTAGGAACTAATTTTTTGTCGGATAATGAACCTTCTCACAGGGCGGTTATGCCATCGTCAATTAATTGGTTTCCTTCACTTGGATTAGAAACTTCATTATTCGTAATCGAAAGAGAGTATTCCGACTTGAGCATGCATAGCGGATTGAGGCTTTTATTTACCGGTTTCGGGAAGGATTATGCCCAAGACAGTATTATTGATTATAAAGCTATTGGATTGGGTGTAGGATTAGGATTCCAATATCTTTCTTATCATATTGAAAAACTGCCTATTGGCTTAGAGCTTGATTTCCATCTTCGTTTTGGAAATATGGATAGAGAATATGTTAATAAATCCCTATATAACACTGATTTATTGGACGATATTTTAAATTTCCTCGTTACCCCGCGTTTGGATTTCTTTGTTTTAAACAGATTGAAGTTTAGAATGAGCATTTTTACTTTGATGGATTTTTATTTGAAAAAAACGATATTCTACGACGATACTTTTAGATTCAGAACATTCACCCTTGGCTTGTCTTTTGGCTTTACCCGTGGGTAGTTTTGAGCTGCCGGTGATATTACAAAATCGAAAAGTGATTTTACGGCAAATAGTGAGGTTTTATTCAAAACTGCTTTCCCTGCCCCGATAGCTCCGCCCGGAGTTTAAAATTTTACTATCTTGGCTGCTTTAAACATAAAAACCGGCGATATGAAATTTTTCGTTTTTTTAACAGCTGTATTTTTATTTCAAAATATTGCTGCTCAGGATTTTAATAAATATTTTACCGATGGAAGCCTGCGCTTCGATTATTACAGGACGGGCAATGCTCAAAAAGAAATTATCTCCAACGACGAGATGTTTCACGAGCCTTTTTGGGGTGGCTCTCACAAAAATCTGATCGACACCTTTGATTTGGGAAACTATAAGTTCGAAGTTCGCGACAGCCTGACCGGAACTTTGATTTACAGTCGCGGTTTTTCGTCGCTGTTTCGTGAATGGCGTTTTACGCCCGAGGCAAAGAAAATAAACCGCAGTTTTTCCGAAACCGTCGTTTTCCCTTTTCCGAAGAACACTGTTAAGTTACTGTTTTACAACAGGAAACATGACGGTTCGTGGGGAAAAGAGTACGCTTGCTATATCAATCCCGACGACTATTTCATAATAAAGCGGCAGAACAGAAAAGAGCGGAACTTTAAGATTCACGGCAGCCGCACTCCCGACAAAGCCCTCGACATAGTGCTGCTTTCCGAGGGTTATACGCAAGAGGAGATGCAGAAATTTATGGACGATGCCCGGCGATTTAAAGATTTTTTGTTGAAAACGCCTCCTTTCGACAAATTGGCCGACAAAATAAATGTTTGGGTTGTGCCGGCGCCTTCTCCCGAGTCGGGAACCGACATACCGGGCAAAGGCATATGGAAAAACACGCTCTTCGATTCGCACTTCTACACCTTCGGCACCGAAAGATATCTTAACACCTTAAATAATAAGAGGGTGCGCGACTTGGCCGGCAATGCTCCCTACGATCAGATTTACATTTTGGCAAATACGACGAAATACGGCGGAGCGGGTATTTTCAACTATTATTCCATTTGCGCGGCAGGCAACAAATTCTCGCCGCAGGTCTTCGTCCACGAGTTCGGCCACGCCTTCGCCGGTTTGGGCGATGAATATTACGACGCCGACGCCTCCAATGAAAATTTTTACGATACCAAAGTAGAGCCCTGGGAGCCCAACCTTACCACGCTTGTGCATTTCGATAAGAAGTGGAAAGCTATGGTTGATAAAGACACGCCGATTCCCACACCCGACACGAGGAAATATAATGGCGTGACAGGCGTTTTCGAGGGTGGAGGCTACAAAGCCAAAGGCGTTTACAGGCCCCAAAGGACATGTATGATGAAAGAGTTGTCGGCAGGCTTTTGTCCGGTTTGCACCAAGGCAATTCTCGACATGCTGGCTTTTTATTCCGAATAATTGAAACTAAAATGAGAAAACATCGTTTTATCCGGCGTTTCGAGTGATAAATTTTGGAAATTTGCAACGAGTTTTGATGAATATCCTGTTGATGAAATTGAGAAAACAAAATATTGTAATTTTTCTGATTTTCTTTTTGTTGACAACGACTTTTGCGTTGTCGGCGCAAGATTGTAACGATGCCGCCGTAAGCAAAAGCGCCAAAAAGCTTTACAAAAAAGCTATGGAAGATTTGCACTACGGACGCTATCTCGAAGCTACCTCAAAGTTGCAAAAAGCCGTTGACAACGAGCCCGACTACCTTGCCGCATGGTGGCTTATTGCCGATATTAACTCGCGCTATACCAATAGGATGCGTAAACGCAGCCTCGCCCGCCAAGCCTATGAAGAGGTGATTCGTATCTGTCCGTCCTACGAAGATTATTATGCCTATTTCTACCTCGGCAGAATCTATTTTGCGGCTCAAGAATATAAAAAGGCCAAAGAAATGTACGATGCTTTTTTGAATGCCGACGATGACAATATTCGGGAAGAGCATTTTGAAGAGGCGCGCCAACAGGCCGACTGGGCTAAATTCTACGACGATATCTACAATCACAAGGTGCCCTTTAGTCCCAAGAAATTGGAGAAAGTTTCAACACCACAATATGGCGAGTATCTCGCTATCATAACCCAAGATAATGATTACCTGTATTTTACAAGGCGCCTGCCCTCGCGGCAAGTAAGCGGTTTTACTCGCGAAAACAACTATGTGGAGCGTTTTTGCGTAGCAAAGAAACTTCCCGACGGCAAGTTTGAAGTGGGGAAGCCCTTGCCCGACCCTTTTAACAATCAACCCAATGAAGGAGGTGCCACTTTGACAATCAACAACAAGCAAATGTTTTTTACAAGGTGCAAATACCTTCCCAATAACTATTTCAACTGCGATATTTACGAGGCCGATTACGAAGACGGCGAGTGGGTCGATAAAGGGCCTTTGGGACCCGAAGTTAACCGCCCCGACAGCTGGGAGTCTATGCCTTCCATCTCCTCCGACGGAAAGGTGATGTATTTTGTAAGCAACAGAACCGATGACAGTTATGGCGGTTACGATATTTTTGTCACGCGGCGCGATGCCACCGGCAAGTGGAAGAAAGCCGTTAATATGGGGCCTGTGGTAAACACGGCCGGTAACGAGAAATCGCCTTTCATTCACACCGACAGCCAAACGCTTTACTTTAGCTCGGCGAGTCGTCGCGACCCTGAGACGGGCACTACCTTCCCGGGACATAAAGGTCTCGGTGGTTACGATATCTTTTTCACACGTCTCGACAAACAAAACTCGTGGATTGAACCCAAAAACATCGGTTATCCCATCAACTCCGATAAAAACGACCTCGGCTTTTTCGTTAGCACCGACGGGCGCTACGGTTTTTTTGCTTCCAACAGATTTAGCGAAAACAAAAATTGGGATATCTACACCTTCGAATTGTACAAAGAAGCGCGTCCGCAAAAGGTGCTGTTTGTGAAAGGCGTTCTGCGCGACGATGACACAAAAGAGGTTATTCGCGATGCCAAAATGGAGATTAAAAACATGAAAACCAAGGAGGTAACCATGATTCCCGTGGATGCCGAAACCGGTGAATATGCTTTCGCCATGACCTTTAAAAACGATGTTATGGTAACGGTAAAAAAGCGCGATTACGTCTATGTGTCGAAATATATCAGCAAGAAAGACAAGACTTTTGCCATGCCGGCAAAATTGGATTTCAAACTGCAGCGTGTCCAAATAGGAAAACCCTACAAACTCGAGGATATTCACTTCGCCACCGATTCGGACCAACTAACGCCGAAATCCGTTGACATTGTGGAGACCTTCTATGAGTTTTTAAAGGAAAATCCCAATATCAAAGTCGAAATACAAGGTCATACCGACAACGTGGGCTCCGCCGCCTACAATAAGGATTTGTCGGAGCGGAGGGCTAAAACCGTTTATTTGCTGCTGGTTTCCAAAGGAATAGATCCCGAGCGCATGACCTACAAGGGCTATGGCGAGTCGATGCCCGTGGCCGACAACTCAACCGAAGAGGGGAGAGCCAAAAACAGGAGAACGGTCTTTGTGATTACGGGTAAGTAGTTGCCGGATGATTGCTCTTTTGAGTAATGAAAAACAACATCA
>CAZPGC010000132.1:0-6956 GCA_964585875.1 uncultured Prolixibacteraceae bacterium
TAAAACGACATTTGCAAAAAAACCAAAACAAGACGATAACGCCATTTTATTACTTTTGCCGGGAAATTTTCGTGATAAGATGAACGATGTAAAAAGAATAAAAACCGAAAAATTGATAATCCGGCAACTGATCGAGGTCTATTGTCGTGGCGTACATCACAGCCCTTCGGGCCTATGCGACGAATGCCAAGACTTGTATCGTTATACCCTCGAACGTATCGACAAATGTTTTTTCGGTATCGATAAACCCACTTGTCAAAATTGTCCGGTTCATTGCTACGGAAAGGAGCGTAAACAGCAGGTTATCAAGGTGATGAGATATGCCGGACCCAAAATGCCTTACAAGCATCCCTTGTCGGCAATCATACATGTGAGAAACAAAATCATCGACAGAAAAAAAATCCCCGGCCTTTTGGCAACAACGATTAAGCAAAAAAACAAATAGCTGATGAAGGCGGCAGAAATTCAAAAGCTGAAAGAGGCTTTCCGGCGCCCTTTGCCCGGGGCCAAAGCGCAATTGCTTATGGCTCCTTCATACCGCGAAGAAGAGTTGAAGAGAGCTCGAAATGCCGCGGACAGAGCCCGCCTGAGTGCCGTTTTGATTTTGCTGACGGAGAAAAACGGCGAGACTTACATTCCTTTTATCGAAAGAGCCGACTATGAAGGGGTGCATTCGGGACAAATATCGTTTCCCGGCGGACAGTTCGACGAAACAGACCACAGCCTGCTGTTCACGGCCCTGCGCGAGGCTTCCGAAGAAATAGGAGTGCCTGCACAAATGCCTCAAATAGTTGGCAAGCTGAGCGACCTTTACATACCGCCGAGCAATTTTTTGGTGAAACCGTTTTTGGCCTATGCCGCCGAAACTCCCCATTATCGCATCGACAAAAAAGAGGTGAAAAGGCTTGTGGAGGTGTCGCTTACCGAATTGCTCTCTCCCGAGGCCGTAAAGAGCGGAAATTTTATCGCTTCTTCGACGGGCGTCGAAAAAAAAGCCCCGTATTTCGCGGTGCAAAACCTCGAAATATGGGGCGCTACTGCTATGATAATTAGCGAGTTGCTCTACCTTATTCGACAACAACTATCTCGTGGATAATCTTAGCCGCTTTTGCCAGCATGGCCGTCACTCCGCAGTATCTGTCTTGCGATAAATTAACGGCTTTTTCGAGCTTGTCCATCGGCAAATCTTTCCCTTTGAAGGTATAAATTATGCGAATGGTATGATAATATTTAGGGTGTTCTTCGGTCAAATCGCCTTCCACCGTCACGTTGAAATCTTCGACATCGACACGCATCTTGCCCAAAATGGAAATCACATCCATGCCTGTGCAGCCGCCCAATGAGGCCAAAGTCAAAATTTTGGGGCGAGGTCCCCTGTCAAGTCCTCCCACGTGCGGTTCGGCATCTATTATAAAATGATGTCCGTTGGCTTCAACGTCAAAAGCCATTTTGTCTGTCCATTTTACTTCTACTTTGTTAGTCGCCATGTTTTTATGTTTTAAAAAATTATTAATTCCGTATAATAAAGGTCTGCAAAAATAAAATAAAATCGCGAAGGCCTGATGTTTTTGAATACAAGGAACGGCGAACCAAGAAGCCGCTATGGTTTTGAGTTTTCCACAAGCCTGAAATCCGCATATTTTCTTGTGGCAAAATGTTTTACTTTTATGCAATCAAATGCTAAATTTATGAATCCGGAGAAGAAACTTTTTTTGCTCGATGCTATGGCCTTGATTTACAGGGCTTATTTTGCTTTTCAGCGCAATCCGCGTATTAACTCGAAGGGCTTTAACACGGGGGCTGTTTTGGGTTTTACCAACACGCTTTACGATGTTTTGAAAAACAGAAAACCTACCCACATCGGGGTGGCCTTCGATACGCAGGCGGTGAATTTTCGCAAAGAGGAATTCGACAGCTACAAAGCCAACAGACAAGCCATGCCCGAGGACTTGGCCTTGTCGATACCTTTAATAAAAAAGGTGGTGGAGGGCTTCAATATACCGGTGCTTTTCAAAGATGGATACGAAGCCGATGACGTGATTGGCACGCTGGCCAAAAAGGCTGAAAAAGAAGGCTTTAAGGTCTTTATGATGACGCCCGACAAAGATTTTGCGCAATTGGTAAGCGACAATATTTTTATGTATAAACCGGCACGTATGGGCAATGCCGCCGAAGTTTGGGGCGTGGAACAGGTGAAAGAAAGGTTTGGAGTGGACAACCCCCTGCAAGTGATTGACATACTGGGACTTTGGGGCGATTCGTCCGACAATATACCGGGCATTCCGGGCATCGGCGAAAAAAGAGCCAAAGAGCTGATAAAACGCTACGGCAGCGTGGAGGAGGTTATTGCTCACGCCGATGAGCTGAAAGGGAAAATGGCCGAAAACGTCAAAAACTTCGCCGGACAGGGACTCGACTCCAAACGCCTGGCAACCATTGAGTTGGACGTGCCCATAGAATTTGACGAGAAGGCTCTGCAAGTGAAAGAGCCCAACGAAAAACTCTTGAAAGAGCTTTTCGACGAGCTTGAATTTGTCACCCTCGGCAGGCGCATTTTCAACGATTTGGGCAAAAACAAAAAGGAAGGGCAGGCTTCTCTGTTTGAAGACATTCCGGAAGAGGACAAACCCGCCACCATGGAAAACACCGGACACGATTACGTTTTGGTGGAGACGCCCGAACAAATAAAAGAGCTCGCCCACAAACTTTCTTCCTTAAAATCCTTTTGCTTCGACACCGAAACCACGGCACTCGACGCTCATCAAGCCGAGTTGGTGGGCATTGCGTTCTCTTGGGAAAAAAGCAAGGGGTATTTTCTGTATCTTCCTGATAATTATGGCGATGCGATGGAGATTTTGGAAGATTTCAAAGGCATTTTCGAGGATGAGAAAATAGAAAAAACAGGGCACAATCTCAAATACGATATGTCGGTTTTAAAGTGGTACGACATAGAAGTAAAAGGCAAAATCTTCGACACCATGATAGCCCATTACCTGCTGGAGCCCGACATGAAACACGGCATGGATTTCCTTTCGGTGAAATATCTGAATTACGAGCCCGAACCCATCGAAAAGCTGATTGGCAAAAAGGGCAAAAGTCAAAAAAACATGCGACAGGTTGACAAGGAAACGGTGAAAGAATACGCCTGCGAAGATGCCGATATCACCATGCAACTGCGCAGTGTTTTCGAACCAAAACTGAAAGAAACCGGCACTTACAAACTTTTTGAAGAGGTGGAAATGCCTCTCGTTGAAGTGCTTACGGCAATGGAAACGGAAGGCGTAAACATCGACACCGACTCGCTGCTGAACTTTTCGGAGAAGTTGGCAGAAGACATTTCACGGGTGGAAAAAGAAATTTACGAGCTTGCAGGCCACGAGTTTAACATAGGCAGCCCCAAGCAACTCGGTGTTGTTTTGTTCGAAGAACTAAAAATAACCGACAAGCCCAAAAGGACCAAAACCAAGCAATACAAAACGGGTGAGGAAATCCTTGTGAAACTCAAAAAAAAGCATCCCGTTGTGGAGAAAATTTTGGAATATCGCGGATTGACAAAGCTGAAGTCCACCTATGCCGACGCCTTGCCACGAATGATAAACCCGCGGACGCGCCGCATACATACCTCTTACAATCAGGCTGTTGCATCCACCGGCAGGCTCAGCTCAAACAATCCGAATCTGCAAAACATACCCAACCGCACGGCACGGGGACGCGAGATACGCAAGAGCTTTATCCCCCGCAATAAAAACTATGTTTTGTTTGCCGCCGACTATTCGCAAATAGAGCTCAGGCTCATCGCCCATTTCAGCGGCGACTTGTCGATGATTAGCGACTTCGACATGGGCAAAGACATCCACCTTGCCACGGCAGCACGTGTTTACGGAGTGTCCGAAAGCGAAGTTACCAAAGAGATGCGCAGCCGTGCCAAGTCGGTAAACTTTGGAATAATATACGGCATTTCGGCCTTCGGCCTTGCCGAGAATCTGAATATTTCGCGCTCGGAAGCCGCAAGAATCATCAATCAATATTTCAGAGAATATCCCGAAATAAAAAATTTTATGGACAAGCAAATCGCCTTTGCCCGCCAACACGGCTATGTGGAAACAATTTTGGGACGCCGCCGTTACCTTCGCGATATCAACAGTGCCAACGCCATGGTGCGTGCCTTTGCCGAGCGCAACGCCATAAACGCACCCATTCAAGGCTCCTCGGCCGACATGATAAAAGTGGCTATGATAGACATTTATAAAGAGCTGAACAAGAGACAGATGGATGCCAAAATGATATTGCAGGTTCACGACGAATTGGTGTTCGACGTGCCCAAAAAGGAAGTGGATTTGCTGAAAACGATTGTGGAAGATAAAATGGTGAACGCCATAAAACTAAAGGTGCCCGTGGTTGTAGATTCCAACACGGGAGCCAATTGGTTAGAGGCACACTGAGAACCCACACACCTTTAATTTACCAAGGAGAGAAAACAATGAGCAGTGAAATTAAAATAAAGAACTTTTTTGAAAACTCTGAGTTTCCGGTGGTAATAGCCGGCCCCTGCAGCGCCGAAAGCCGCGAACAGATTTTGGAAACGGGACGAAAACTGGCAAAAATCCACCGTGTAAAATACTTCAGGGCAGGTATTTGGAAACCCCGCACCAGACCCGACGGTTTCGAAGGCGTGGGAGAAAAAGGCTTGCTGTGGCTGAATGAAATGAAAGCCGAAACGGGCTTGAAAGTTTGCGTGGAAGTGGCAAAGCCCGCTCATGTCGAAGCCGCGATAAATACGGGTGTCGATATGTTGTGGATAGGAGCACGCACCACCGCCAATCCCTTTTCCGTTCAGGAAATTGCCGGCGCTCTTCGGGGCTGCGACATTCCCGTATTGGTGAAAAATCCGCTGCATCCCGACCTGAAATTGTGGATTGGAGCCTTGGAGCGCATCAACAAAGCGGGTATCGACAAACTAGCCGCCGTGCATCGCGGTTTTTACACCTACGACAACGGACCTTTCAGAAACCTGCCCATGTGGGAAATTCCCATAGAGCTGAAACGCCTTGTACCTGATTTGCCCCTTTTCAACGACCCATCACACATCAGCGGCAGACGCGAGCTTATTTTCGAAACGGCGCAAAAAGCCCTTGACCTTGCAATGGACGGCCTGATGATAGAAAGCCATATCAACCCGGCGGAAGCGCTGACCGACGCCGCCCAACAACTTGAGCCCGCAGCTTTGGAAAAAATGCTCACCGACCTGATTTTGCGTAAAGAATACGGCTCCGCCGACTTTGAAGTGCTTTTGGAAAAAATAAGAAAAGAAGTTGACGATATCGACAGCGAGTTGCTGCAAATTTTGTTTCGCAGAATGGAGAAAATAAAGGAGATAGGACATATCAAAAAAGAGAACGACATCACCGTGCTGCAAATCGACAGGCTTCGAAAGATGATGAAATCGAGGCTGAAAACGGGCAAAGAGCTGGGTTTGGACAACAAATTTGTATTGAAACTTCTTCAATTGGTACATAAAGAATCCATTCAGATTCAAACGCAAATAATGAATAAGGAGAACGAGCTATGAAAGATTATGAATTTTATTGCGCAGGGGAATTTCGCAAAAGCGAAAAAACCTTGGAAGTAACAAATCCCTATTCGGGAGAGCTTGTGGCACAGACATATAGCGCCGGAGAGGCCGATTTGGAAGAAGCCTTGCAAAAGGCTGTTTCGCTGCGAGAGGAAATGGCCGCCCTGCCCACTTGGCAGCGCTACGAGATATTGATGCAGACAGCTGAGGCACTGAGAGAAAACCGCCGGGAATTTGCCGCTTTGCTCGCCGCCGAAGCCGGCAAGCCCATGCGTTACGCCTTGGGCGAAATAGACAGAGCAACACAAACCTTTACGGTAGCTGCCGAAGAGACAAAGCGCCTGCCGGGAGAGCTCTTGAGCCTCGACTGGACAAAACCCGGCGAGGGGAAACACGGCGTTGTGAAATATTTTCCCGTGGGAGTGGTGGCCGGCATTTCGCCTTTTAACTTTCCCATGAATTTGGCCGTTCATAAGATAGCCCCCGCCATAGCCTCGGGCTGCCCTATCATCTTAAAACCTTCCACCTCAACACCACTGTCAACGCTTAAGCTGGCGCGTGTACTTCATAAAACCACCTTGCCGAAAGGCGCTGTTTCCATAATGCCAATGGACAGAAAAACAGGCAACCGCCTTGTCACCGACGAGCGTATCAAACTGCTGTCGTTTACGGGCTCTCCCGCCGTGGGCTGGATGATGAAAGCCCAATCGGGACGCAAGAAAGTGCTGCTGGAGTTGGGAGGCAACGCCGGAGTCATCGTTACAGCCTCTGCCGATATCGACCACGCCGTAAAACGCTGTTTGATAGGAGGTTTTGCATACAGCGGACAGGTTTGCATTCACTCGCAACGCATCTATGTGGATGAAAAGGTTTTCGATGAGTTTGCAGAGAAATTTGTAGCCGGCGCCAAAGCACTCAAACGCGGTGCTCCCGAGGACGACGACACCGAAATATCGGCAATGATAGACGAGGCCAACGCTCGCAGGGTGGAAAGCTGGGTTAACGAGGCAGTGGACGAAGGAGCCAAGGTGCTTTGCGGCGGCAAGCGTCACGGCAGCTTCTACGAAGCCACGGTTCTTTCCGATACGCATCCGAGGATGAAGGTGTGCGCCCTTGAAGTCTTCGGCCCGGTGGTAACCCTTGAGCCGGTGAAGTCTTTTGAACAGGCTGTGGATGAGATAAATAACAGCGAATACGGGCTGCAAGCCGCCGTATTTACCACCTCCATTTCAGAGATGGACTATGCCCACAATCATCTTGAAGTCGGCGGTGTGATAATCAACGACGTTACCACTTTCAGAGTCGATCACATGCCCTACGGCGGTGTGAAAAACTCGGGATTGGGACGCGAAGGGCTGAAATATGCCATTGCCGAAATGATGGA
>CAZPGC010000133.1:0-6946 GCA_964585875.1 uncultured Prolixibacteraceae bacterium
TCCTGCGGCAAGATGTTGATTTTGTGAACAATACCAAGCTGAAATTCGACCTTGGCGGCTTTGGCGCGGGAATTTATCAGCTGAGGGTGGTTTCCGGGGACGGGGTTTGGAGTAGGAAGGTGGTGGTTGAGTAAAGTTTAAAGTTCAAAGAAGAAAAGTTCAAAGTTTAAAGTGGGTTTGCTATCGTGAGTTCGATCACTTTTTCCTTTGAACTTCTGCCATTGCACTTTTGCCTTTGCACTTTTGCCTTTGAACTTTTGCCTTTTGCCTTTGACCTGCGGCCCCTATGGTAGCGGCATCCGCCGTGACGAGTGCCGATGTGGAGTGCGGTGGCGGAGGCGACCAACGGAAGCCCACGCACGCCGCTACGGAACACGGCACTTGCCACGGCGGATATAGCGGACAGCGGGAAACCCTGCCACGCCTGAAATGATACCGTTTGCGCCGCCATAAATAAAATTAATAATGTTTATTAGAGACACTTAATAAAAGAATTACAACGAAAAACATTTTGTATATTTTTGTGCGCAAATAAGAAATATTTTGGCGACGGGAGAGAGAACATACAGCATTGACAGTAGTAATCCGGTGGAGTTTTTCGGCCTGAAGAATGCGAATATAGACCTGATTATCAAGGAGTTTCCGCAGCTTCGGATTGTGGTGCGGGGTAACGAGATTAGGGCTATGGGTGCCGAGCGTTTTTTGGATGAGTTTGAGGATATCATCAATTTTATGTTTATCCATTACGAGCGTTTCGGGCTGATACGGCAGAGCGATATCAAGCAGTTGCTGAACTCGACGCATCAACAGAAGCACGAACTTTACAGCCGCGAAACTAACGGCAATGTGCTGGTGCACGGCCGCAACGGTAAATTGATTAAGGCGCGCAGCACCAATCAGCATAAGATTGTGGAGAGTGTGGAGAAAAATGATGTGGTTTTTGCGATTGGACCCGCGGGCACGGGTAAGACTTATACCGCCGTCGCCCTTGCCGTCAGAGCTTTGAAAAACAGAGAGGTAAAGCGTATTGTTTTGACGCGTCCGGCGGTGGAAGCGGGTGAAAATCTGGGATTTCTGCCGGGCGATTTGCGCGAGAAACTCGACCCTTACCTGCAACCTCTTTACGATGCTTTGCGCGATATGCTGCCACAGCAAAGGCTGCTCAGCTACCTGGAAGACAACGTGATAGAGATTGCCCCCTTGGCTTTTATGCGCGGCAGGACCTTGGACAATGCCTTTGTGATTCTCGATGAGGCTCAAAACACCACGGCTTCGCAGCTGAAAATGTTTTTGACGAGGATGGGGATGAATGCCAAATTCGTTATCACGGGCGACATCACTCAAATAGACTTGCCCAAAAATCAGAAATCGGGTCTTGCGGAGGCGAGAAGCATCTTAAAAGACATAAAAGGCATTGATTTTGTGATACTTGACAAAAACGATGTGGTGCGTCACAAACTGGTTACAAAAATTATTGCAGCTTACGAAAACCATAAAAACTTAACAAAATGACAACGAAAAAAACCTTGGCACAAAGTACCTTCGAGTTGCCTTATGTTACCAACTTCTACAAAGGAAAGGTGAGGGATGTTTACACCATAAAAGATGACTACCTGATGATGATAGTTTCGGACCGGCTGTCGGCTTTCGATGTGGTGCTTCCCAAAGCCATACCTTACAAAGGACAGGTGTTGAACCGTATAGCGGTGAAGTTTCTTGACGCCACCGAAGACATTGTGCCCAACTGGAAGATAGCCTCGCCCGACCCTATGGTAACCTTCGGCAGAAGATGCGAGCCCTTTCCGGTGGAGATGATAATACGCGGTTACCTGACGGGCTCCTCGTGGCGCAGCTACAAAAACGGCAGCCGTGAAATTTGCGGCGTGCCCATACCCGACGGCATGAAAGAGCATCAGCGTTTTGAGCAGCCCATAATAACGCCTACCACCAAGGCGGAGCAGGGCGAACACGACGAGGATATTTCCAAGGAAGAGATTATAAAACAGGGACTTGTGAGCCCCGAAGACTATGCCAAATTGGAAGAATACACCTATAAACTCTTTGAAAGAGGCACCGAGCTGGCCGCCGAGAAGGGTTTGATTTTGGTGGATACAAAATATGAATTTGGCAAAATAGGCGATGAGATTTATCTGATTGACGAGATTCACACCCCCGATTCGTCGCGCTATTTTTATTTGGAAGGCTACGAAGAGCGCCAACGCAAGGGTGAAGCCCAAAAGCAGCTATCGAAAGAGTTTGTGCGTGAATGGCTTATGGAGCACGGCTTCCAAGGTAAAGAAGGACAACAGCTGCCGGAGCTTCCCGACGAGTTTGTGGAAGAAATCTCGCAACGTTATATCGAGCTTTACGAAATAATAACGGGAGAAAAATTCGTTGCCGACACAAGTGCCGACGTGCCCGCAAGGGTGGAGAAAAATGTAGTCTCATTTTTGGAAAATTATTTTTCTTAGACTAAAATTTAAATCATTTCGAAAAAAAAGCGTGATTCAAAGGAAATCACGCTTTTTTTTATTTTGCTGTGTTTCAGCTTTATATATTTTATTTTTGGTCTTAAAAACAAACACGGGAATGTTGTTGTTGAAACGGGACTCTTTCCCATATTAGTTTAGCCCTACCAAAGACCAAAGCCATGCGAGTATTGTTTTTCATATTATTGTTTGCGATTGGTGTCTTGCACCGAGCCGCCGCACAGGACCCCGATTTTACACAGTTTTTCAACAATCCCCTTTATTTCAACCCCGCACTGAGCGGCACCGCCGGCGGCCTTAATATCAGAAGCAATTACCGGAATTTTTGGCGCAAGATGGATAAGGGTTTTAACACCTTCGACATCACCATTGATTCCGACGAGCCCTTTTTGTCGGGAGGGCTGGGCTTTATAGCTTTCACGGGAGTGGAAGGCAACGGCATCATCAAAAGCGGCATGTTGGGACTCTCCTATTCATACGACCTTTTGGTCATTCCCCGCCGTTTCGACATTCAAATGGGCTTGCAGGGGGCTTTTGTGCAAAAGCATTTCATGACCGAGAATCTTGTTTTCAGCAATCAACTCGACCCTGTTTACGGCGTAACATCCTCATCGTCTTTTAGTTATGACGGCACAGACAATGTTTACTATCCCGACTTTGCCACGGGGGTCAACTTCCGTTTCAATGTAGGACGCATATCGCGCGGGGCACCCTTCGCCACCGTCAACAGCGGCTTTGCCATGCATCATATCACGCGCCCCAACGAATCGTTTACGGGCACAACTGCACGCCTGCCCATAAAATATGTCGTTTATTCCACCGCCGTTATGAAAATAGACTACGGCTTTTCAAAAAGACTATTTCTTACGCCCGGATTCATCTTTCAGCAGCAAGAAAAATTCAAGCTTTTGGTGCTTGGCTCCAACATAATGATAAAGCCTGTTTTTGTGGGTATCTGGTTTAGAAACAAGGGATTGGAGCTAAACGGCAAGGGATTGTCGGCAGTGGCTCTTAACGCCGGAATCAACTTGGATTTGGGCAAAAACACAAAACTGCAAGTAGCCTACAGCTACGATATAAACGTGTCGGAATACCAAAATTTGATGGGTGACGCTCACGAAATTTCATTGAGAATGCAGTTTGACGATTTCAGCTTTTTTGATAAAAACTCAGGCTTAAGCCGTAAAGAAAGAAGAAATAAAGAATGTTATAACAAGTTTTAAGCGCTCACGCAAGGGTTTATTTTACAATACAGTTCGCTCCCGAAAACATTATCATCGGCTAATAAAACGGGAATAAACCACTTTCCAAAGCAAGCATAAATGCAAAAAAATAGCTCTCCCCCAATACAAAAAATACCCTACCTTTGGTAAACCAAACAAAGATATTTTTCAATGGCAAAGAGCAAAAACAAAACGGCTTTTTTTTGTAAAAACTGCGGCGCCGAATATGCCAAGTGGATGGGGCGATGCACGGCTTGCGGCGAGTGGAACACCATTATCGAAGAAGTGGTGATAAGCGACAAGGCCAAGGCTTGGCAGGGACAAAGCCATAAAAAAAGCGCTTCGCCCGTGCGTATCAACGAGGTGGAGTTTAAAAAAGAATCGCGCATCAACCTGAAAAACAACGAATTGAACCGCGTTCTCGGCGGCGGTCTCGTGCCCGGCTCCCTCACCCTGTTGGGCGGCGAACCCGGTATAGGCAAATCCACCTTGCTGCTTCAGGTGTCGTTGCACCTCGAAGGGCTCAAGATTCTCTACGTGTCTGGCGAAGAAAGCGAACAGCAGATAAAAATGCGTGCCGACCGCATCGGCATTAAAAACACCGACTGTTTTATCCTAAACGAAACGTCCTTGCAGGCTGTCTTTGCCCAAGTAAAGCAGCTGAAGCCCTCCATTTTGATAATCGACTCCATTCAAACCCTGCAAACCGACAACATCGACAGCTCAGCAGGCACCATTTCGCAAATCAGGGAAAGCGCCGGCGAGCTGCAGCGTTTTGCCAAAGAAACGGGCACTCCCGTTTTCATCATCGGTCACATCACCAAAGACGGAAGCATTGCCGGTCCCAAAATATTGGAGCATATGGTTGACACCGTGTTGCAGTTCGAAGGCGACCGTCACCACGGCTACAGGCTGCTGCGCTCGCTGAAAAACCGCTTCGGCTCCACCGCCGAGTTGGGAATATACGAGATGGAAAGCAGCGGCATGCGTGAGGTTACAAACCCTTCGGAAATCCTCTTGCTCCAACGCGACGAGCCCACGGGCGGCGTGGCCATAGCCGCCACCATGGAAGGCGGAAGACCCATGCTCATAGAAGTGCAAGCTTTGGCAAGCTCTGCCGTTTACGGCACTCCTCAACGCTCGGCTACCGGCTTCGATATCAGACGATTAAATATGCTGCTGGCAATAATTGAAAAAAGAGCGGGCTTCAAATTGGGACAAAAAGACGTGTTTTTGAATATCGCCGGAGGCATCAGGGTTGACGACCCCGCCATCGATTTGGCTGTCATAGCCGCCGTGCTTTCTTCCAACTACGACATTGCAATCAACGAGAAGATTTGCTTTGCCGCCGAGGTGGGGCTTTCCGGCGAAATCCGCTCGGTGAATTTTATCGACCAACGTGTAAACGAAGCCGAAAAGCTGGGCTTCGACAAAATAATCGTTTCCAAATACAACCTAAAAAGCCTGCAATCACAAAAACACAGCATAGATATTGCCGCTTTTAGCCGTCTCGAAGACGTATTTCGCAGCATCTTCGGAAAGAATTAAATCAAAGGGAATGTGGTGCCGGTTTATTCTTCCCGACGGCCTTTTATCTCTTCCAAAGAAAAACATCATCGGGCTTATGCGGCCTGATATCTTCCTGATTTTCAAAGCCTTTTAACCTTAGATCGCGTGGCGAAAGCTCTTTCAAAGGATAGATGGTGCTCTCGGGTTGGTCGAAATAAATTATGTCTTTAATCTGCTTGTCTTTGATTTTTATTTTCAAGTCTCCGGCCACCGCAATATCCACTCCTATCAGCTTTTTATCATCGTCGCGCACAAAATAAACCGTTTCGGCATTGCCGTAAACGTCCAAACGACGAAATTGGTTGTTGCTGAAAAACCCCGTCATATTTTTTCCGCTGATTTGGTTATAAAAATCCATGCTGTCGTTGGAAAGAATAAAGGCATTTTTCTTTATGTGCATCTCACGGGGTTTATTGTTTTCGGTGAGCACCTCCATATAATCGCCCGTCAGTTGGCTCTTGCCCGACCACAACACGGGAGCTCCGAACAAACGTATCACCGAGTCGGTAAAATCGTAAACAAGGGAGTCGCAAACAGACTGCAAATTGCTCTTATACAGGACTGTATGATGATATGCGAAAACATTTTTTGCCTTTTGCAGACTGTCGAAATGCAAAATCAAAGTGTCGGAATGCAAAAAAATCGAGTCCTTGTCCTCGTCCTCCAAAATAGCCATAACGCTGTCGGTGCTCAGCACATAATTACTTTTGCCGCTATATTCCACATATTCGCTCAGCACCGTAAGATTTTGCGAAGTGTCTCTCAAAATCACATTGCGAAAAGCCTGTCCGAAGTCCATAACACGGTCGTAAAACATGCTGTCGCCACTGATTTTTTGATTTTTATTTTGCATCCACGCATTCTTCTGAAAACTGCTCTTGTCGCTGCGTGTATCATACCACCCCCGCTCGCAATATATTGTGTTTTCTTTACTTACAATCGTTGTGGGACCGTAAAAACGCGATATCTCACTCACCGTGTTATACATCAAAGTATCGCAATAAATCACATATTCCGGATTCGTCAAAACCACCTTGTCTTTGAAAAACAAGTCTTTGGTGCGCGTGTAATAAAAGCCGTATTCGGATGTGAGCACATTAGCCGAGTCCACAATCTTTCCGCCACCGTAATAATGGCCTGTTTTTTTTCTTAAATCATAAATCAAATGATTGGTAGTCAGCGTCATAACCTTATCACTCATCCTTATGTCGTGAAACAACTCGGCCATACGCTCGTTGCCCGAATAGTAAAGCGAATCGCTGTAGATATGCACCGAATCGTTGTCGTTTATATGCACATTGCCATAGGCTTTCACGCTGTTGTCGTCGCCGTAAAGGTAGGCCGAATCGCAATACAACAAGGTGGTTTTGTGCTTAAACAAGACCTTGCCGATAACGCGTTGCACATTGGCACCCAACTTCTTATCATATCTGAGATACTCGGCACGCACCAGCTTTACCCGGCTCTTTTTTTGTGCCGAAACACCCCCCGCAAAAATGAGAAAAAAGATTATGGCAGACAGATATCTCATACTCGTATTTTCAGCAAAAGTAATATTTTTAAAATGACACGATTTATATTTATTTGTTGGGCAGCGGCCGGGCTGTCCGTTATAGCTTCCTCGGGCGCGGCGTGTTCCGTAGCGGCGTGCGGGGGCTCCCTTCG
>CAZPGC010000134.1:0-2473 GCA_964585875.1 uncultured Prolixibacteraceae bacterium
AAAAGTCTCTTTGTCGAGTGTTTCCCAGCTTTTTTTGTTCATCTTTATCAGCGCATCCGAGAGTTTAAATTCGGGAACCTTGCCGGGCTTTATCTTTGAATTCCAAGGACATACATCCTGACAGATGTCGCAGCCGAAGATACGTCCATCGCTTTTTGCCGCTATCTCGTCGGGGACGGGCTCTTTCGATTCTATGGTGTGATACGAAATGCACAGGCGGGCATCAACGCTGTATGCCTCAACGATTGCACCCGTGGGACAAGCATCGATACATGCGGTACACTTGCCGCAATATTCGGCATTTAAAGGGCTGTCGGCTGACAAGTCCAAGTCGGTAATTATCTCGCCCACAAACACAAAGGAGCCCAATTTTTTATTTATCAGCATGGTGTTTTTGCCTATCCAGCCAAGGCCTGCCTTCGTCGCCCACGCTTTATCGAAGACAGGTGCCGAATCGGTAAAGGCTCTCATCTTAACGCTCTCCCCTGCCCTGCTTTTTATAAAATCCATCAAACGAAAGAGCTTATCTTTTACAACGTAATGATAATCAACGCCGTAAGCGTATTTCGATATTTTATAGAATTGCTCTTCGGGCTGCATTTTTTCGGGATAATAATTCAGCAGCACCGAAATAACCGACCTTGCCCCCTCGAGCAGCAGAGCCGGGTTGGCGCGTTTTTCACGGTTGCGCTCCATATATCCCATTCCGGCGTTCATATTGCCGCCGAGCCACTTTTCCAAGGCGGCGGCATCGTTGTGGAGATGCTCGATGTGCGAAATGCCGCACGCATCGAAACCACATTCCGAGGCAAAGTCTTTTATTGCCTCCGTCAGCTCCTGTTTTTGCCGAGGCTCAATCATAAGATTTTCTAAAACAAGGTGTTATCGGCAGGTCTGTTGCGTGTGCGCCCGAGATGAGCGTAGGCAAGGTCGGTAACCTCCCTACCCCGCTGTGTGCGTGTGAGATAGCCCTCTTGAATAAGGAAAGGCTCATAAACCTCTTCAATGGTGCCGGCATCTTCGCCCACGGCTGTAGCTATGGTTGTAATACCCACAGGTCCGCCTTTGAATTTGTCGATTATGGTTGTCAGAATGCGGTTGTCCATTTCGTCGAGGCCGTTTTTATCGACGTTAAGGGCCGTCAAAGCCACATTAACAATTTTCATATCAATACGACCTGTGCCCTTTATCTGAGCGAAGTCGCGCACGCGGCGCAGCAGTCCGTTTGCAATACGCGGCGTCCCGCGGCTGCGACGCGCTATCTCTATTGCGGCGTTATCGTCGATAGGCACATTAAGTATTGAGGCAGAGCGTTTTACAATATCCGATAACACTTCGGCATTGTAATACGACAGCCGTGCGTTGATGCCGAAACGCGAGCGCAGAGGCGCTGTCAGAAGTCCCGAGCGCGTGGTTGCTCCAACGAGTGTAAAAGGGTTGAGCGTTATTTGCACGGAGCGTGCATTCGGCCCCGATTCAATCATTATGTCTATTTTAAAGTCCTCCATGGCGGCATAGAGATACTCTTCGACGATGGGGCTCAAACGATGAATCTCGTCAATAAAAAGCACGTCGTTTTCTTCGAGGTTGGTAAGCAAACCGGCCAAGTCGCCGGGCTTGTCGAGAACGGGTCCCGAGGTGATTTTGATGCCGACTTCCAATTCATTGGCAATAATCATAGAAAGAGTTGTTTTACCCAAGCCGGGAGGCCCGTGCAGCAAGACGTGGTCGAGAGCTTCGCCACGCTGACGTGCCGCCGCCACGAAAACCTCAAGGTTTTCTACAACTTGCGGCTGCCCCATAAAGGTGCCGAAGGTATTGGGTCTCAGAGCCTTCTCGTATTCCCGCTCGGCAGGTGACAGGTTTTCCGGACGCGCATCGAGATTTGAATTCATAGTTTCGTTATTTGCAAGGCGAAAATAATAGTTTTCTTCGAGACACTACATAAAAAGATGTAGATTTGCCCGTAAACTTTTAAAATACATTACCATGAAACGAATAATATCCACAAAAAAAGCCCCCGCTGCCATAGGCCCCTACAGCCAAGCCGTTGAAGCCGGCAACACACTCTATATCTCCGGACAGGTGCCCATCGACCCCGCCACGGGAAAAATTGTCGAGGGCGGAATCAAAGAACAAACCGAGATGGTGATGCAAAACATAGAAGCCATTCTCAGCGCCGCGGGCTACACCTTCGCCAACGTGGTAAAATCGACCTGCCTGCTCAGCGATATGAGCAACTTTGCAGCTATGAACGAGGTTTACGGTGCCCGTTACAAAGAAAATCCTCCCGCAAGAGCTGCCTTTGCCGTCAAAGAGCTTCCCCTCGGGGTTTTGATAGAGATAGAAACCATAGCGGTAAAAGGCTGATGTTAGGATAAGAGTAAGGTGTTTTGCTTTTGAAATTCTTTGGGGAACACGGGGAGCCGGAGGAACACGGAGAACACTGATTATGCGGATTTGGCGGATTATC
>CAZPGC010000134.1:2573-5413 GCA_964585875.1 uncultured Prolixibacteraceae bacterium
GATTTGGCGGATTATCACGGATTTTATGTTTTGGAGCGCGCAAAACATTGATTACGCAGCTCAACTCTGTGATTATCAGTAAAATCTGTGTTATCTGTGTTCTTTTTTCGTTTGTTTTCGGCGGTGAATAGCCACGAATTATTTTTTATTTGTGCACAGTGAAACCACCGACGGTTTCGGGGGGAAATATGACAGCCCTAAAGGGCTTTTAGGAATATCCAAACCTAAAAAGCAACCGAAATATCAGCCCTAAAGGGCTTCAAAAAATCCCGATACCCTTATCATCGGGGCTATATTATAGTATTTTTCCGTCTGCCTTTTTACTTTTGCCTTTTGCCTTTGAACTTATTTGGGGAACACAGGTAACACGGATTATGCGTATTAACTCTGTGATTATCAGAACAATCTGTGTTATCTGTGTTCTTCTTATTAGCTTATGCGGCTTAGCTTTATCTTCGGGGAATTTTTTGGAAATACTAATTTAACGGATTTGTCTCGCTTTGCCCGCTTGTTTTTTTTAAACATCAAAACTTGAAACATACAAACCCAAAACATCCAAACTCAAAACTTTTCCTTTACCTTTGCATTTTCCGTTTTATATTTAAGCTATGAAGAATTTAGTGTATTTTTTATTGACTTTGCTAATCTTTTCCGCCACAAGTTGCGGCTCGGGACAAAAACACAATGAACCCCGACAAACAAAACAAAAAGTTGACAGCCCCAAGCCCGAAAAAACCGCGAGTGAGGAAGAAACTTTCAAAGCCGGTCGTTTGTATCCCGAAGTAAGATGCGGAAATCATCCCGAATATTCTTACGCTCTTTATTTGCCCAAAGCTTATAACGATGAGCGCCGCTGGCCTGTCATCTTTCTTTTCGACGCCCACGCGAGAGGCACCTTGCCCGTGGAAAAATACAAGGCGCTTGCCAACAAATTCGGAGTGATACTGGCTTGCAGCAACAACAGCAAGAACGGTCTTAACGCCAATATTATCAACATGATATCATACAACTTCATCGAAGATATTCAGTCGCGTTTCGGCATCGACGAAAAATCGGTTTACACGGGAGGTTTCAGCGGCGGTGCCCGCATTGCCGTCGAAGTGGCTGATATGAACAAGGCTGTGAGCGGCGTCATAGGTTGTGGGGCAGGCGTCCCCGACAAGAATTTCATAGGCAGGATAGATTTCGATTATTTCCTTTGTGCAGGCAATAAAGACTTCAATTACAAAGAGTTAAAACAGCTTTCAACAGAGCTTAAAAATGCCGGGGTGAATTATTATTTCTCTGTCTTCGACGGAAAACACGAATGGCCTCAAGAAGATATCTTCGAACAGGGGCTATATTTTTTGATGATTTCCGGTAACGCCGGCGACAGTCTGAATGCAGACGGCAAAATGGTGAAGGACTACCTGTCCTTTGAAAAAAACAATCTGCAGAAAGCCTTCAATACCAATGATATAGTGGAGCAAGTGCACATATACGAACGCATGGCCGCAACCCTTAACAAAATCACAAACACAACGGAATATCAAAAAAAACTGAAGATTTTATACACTACCAAAATATGGCACGAGCATGAGAAAAATCTGAAAAAGGCTTTGGCAAACGAAGCTGCCATGCAGAAATATTTTATGCAAAATTTCGACAGCCGCGGCATCAAATGGTGGAAAACGCAAATCGATGAATTGTATAGCCACAGCCATGATGCTCCGAGCAAAGAAGAGAGACTTTCATACACGCGCTTGCTGAACTACCTCAGCCTTCTCTCCTATCTTTATCTCGATAACTCGCTAAAAAATAATGAGTTGGCCAAGGCGCAAAAATATCTTTTTATTTATCAAAAGGTTGACCCCGACAACACCGAAGTATATTATCTGCAGGCCGTTTATTATGCTATGCAAGGCAAAAACGCGCTGAGTCTTTCGTCGCTGCAAACAGCCGTCAAAAAGGGTTTCGACGATTTCGAAAGGATAGCCGAAGACCCGCATTTTCATTTCAGCGAGGCGGAAATGGAGAAAATTACGGAAGCAAAGTAGCAATGTGAATCCATGCAAACTAATTTAATCATCCTATGAAAACCCCCATAAAAATACTGCTTCCGCTTATGGCCTTTCTTTTTGCGGTGCCTGTCTCGGGACAAAAACATTTTGTGGGATTGAAAGGCGGTCTCAACCTGACGAAGGTTTTCGGTAAAAACTTTGAAGCCGAAATATTTTCAAAAAACGGTTTGGTGACAGGCTTGACTTACCAATACGATTTAAATGATAATTTTCATTTGGGAATGGATTTCATTTTTTCGCAAAAGGGTTTTAAAAGCGATATAATTTTCATAAACGAAGACGGTAACGCCATTGGTAACGGAGAGCCGAGTAGTTTCATTTACAACTACATAGCCTTTCCCGTAAAGGGCGGTTTCTCATTCGGTAATAAGCTGAGAGGCTTTGTGAACATCGGTATCTTTCCGGCTTTTTTGATAAAAGCGAAAACAGAGATTCCCACAGGAGAAAACGGCGAGCCCATTACCCTAGATTACGACGATTTTGCTACAAAAAATGATTTCGGGGGCTTGATGGAAACGGGAGTCACTTACAAAATCACAAACCGTTTTTTACTATATGTTTCCTTGGAATACCAACAAAGTTTGATAAGCATTACAAATGATAAATATCTTCCCGGTGCGGAGCTGAAATCTTACGGCGTAAGTGCTTCATTGGGTGTTAAATACTCAATAACAAAAAACTGACAAAACCCTGAAAAAGAAATGTCCTTGCGCTTATTGACCCTGCCGTGAGAGAGCGTGCATCAGGGATGGAAATGGCATCCGCCGAAGTGTGTGTCGA
>CAZPGC010000134.1:5513-6938 GCA_964585875.1 uncultured Prolixibacteraceae bacterium
ACACACGGCACTTACGAGGCGGATATAATGGACAGCCCGCCCGGATGCCCAAATAAAAATCTTTATAAAAGTCTGTAAATCAGCTTATCAGTAGGCGAACATCGGAAAGTCTTTCATCATCTCGTTTACCTGATTTTTTACCGTTTCAATCACTTTTTCGTCTTCGATGTTGGTGATGATGCGGTCGATAAATTCGACGATGAGGGGCATATGCTCTTCTTTGAGGCCGCGGGTTGTGATTGCCGGCGTGCCCACGCGCAGACCCGATGTTTGGAAGGGCGAGCGGCTGTCGAAGGGCACCATGTTTTTGTTGATGGTGATGTCGGCTTTTACGAGGGTGTTTTCAACCAGTTTGCCGGTGATTTCGGGCACTTTGGTGCGCAGGTCGATGAGCATGGAGTGGTTGTCGGTGCCGCCGCTGATGACTTTGTAGCCGCGTTTTACGAATTCCTCGGCCATAACTTTGGCATTTTTCTTCATTTGTATGGCGTATTCCATGTAGCTGTCGGTGAGGGCTTCGCCGAATGCCACGGCTTTGGCGGCGATGATGTGCTCGAGAGGGCCGCCCTGTTGTCCGGGGAAAACGGCGAAGTTGAGCACCTGCGACATCATTTTGACAGCTCCTTTGGGCGTGGTGAGTCCCCAAGGGTTTTCAAAGTCTTTGCCCATCATAATCATGCCGCCACGGGGACCGCGCAGGGTCTTGTGCGTGGTGGTTGTAACGATGTGGCAGTGTGGTAAGGGGTCTTTGAGCAAGCCTTTGGCAATAAGGCCAGCGGGGTGTGCTATGTCGGCCATCAGGAGAGCACCCACCGAGTCGGCGATGGCACGCATACGCTCGTAGTCCCAATCGCGTGAATAAGCCGAGGCGCCGGCCACGATGAGCTTGGGCTTGTGCTCTTTTGCCAAGGCTTCCATCTCGTCGTAATCCACCGTCCCTGTTTCTTCTTTGACGTGATAATGAACGGCGTGATAGTTAATACCCGAGAGGTTTACCGGTGAGCCGTGCGAGAGGTGACCGCCGTGTGCCAGGTCGAGACCCATAAAGGTGTCGCCGGGTTTGAGGCAGGCAAAGAAAACAGCCGCATTGGCTTGAGCACCCGAGTGGGGTTGCACGTTTACGTACTCCGCACCGAAAAGGGCCTTGGCACGGTCAATAGCCAATTGCTCGGTCTGGTCAACGATTTGGCAGCCGCCGTAATAGCGTTTTCCGGGATAACCCTCGGCGTATTTGTTGGTAAGCACCGAACCCATGGCTTCCATAACCTGCTCGCTTACAAAGTTTTCGGAGGCGATAAGCTCAATGCCGTTAAACTGACGTTCGTATTCTTGTTCTATAAGGTCGAATATCTGCTGATCTCTTTCCATAGCTGTATTTTTAAAGTTGTTGTCGAATAAAATTGAGGTGCAAATGTAGTATTTTTT
>CAZPGC010000135.1:0-6881 GCA_964585875.1 uncultured Prolixibacteraceae bacterium
TAAATAAGACATTATAGACATTTTCTAAAAGGCCTGACAATTGGTCCCAATCTTTTTACAACCGAAGTTTTCGTGCTCTCTGTTCCAAATGTAGATTTTAATCTTATCGTAATTTTTACGGGGCTTTATTTTCTTCATTATCACAACATTTACAAAACCTTGATTGTTAATGAGATACCTTAATGGCAGCGACTGCCAATGGACGGATTTGCCATTTTTATCGACTATGTCGAACACCAAATTAAGTTTGGTTTGCTCCGAGGCTGTTTTTATAAGGTAATGCACAAAAAGCTCCGATGCTGTTTTGTTATTTACTCCCAAGAGCGTATCGCAGCAATACTCCTTATCATAGATGGGCAAATTATCGGTTTTGCAGCAGGCACTGTCTTTTGAAAACAGAAAAATGCTTGTCCTCTCGCCAAATGTTTTCTTTGATTTCAATTTTCCGAACTTCGACATAATTATGCTTTTGGCAATGAATGACGAAGTATTCTGCATATCGGAAAATGTTATGTAAGGCTTTGAGTATCCGTCGATTATCTTTTTTAAATTTATCAAGCTGCTGTCCGTGTCGAACTTCCCGTTCAGATATTCGATGTTGATTTTATGCCGCGCGAGATAATAATCGAGATAGGAGCGGTGGTTTATATCCACGATATTTAAAATCTTTTCCTTGCCGTATTTTTCTTGGATTTTATTTAAAACGATAGGGGTGCGTGCAAATTCGCCGAAGTGTTGTTTTTTATAGAAATTTTCGGGATATATGAGCGAAAAGGCCGTTGTAACAGTGAAAATTATCAGCGCGATTTTATTGAATTTCCCAAGATGCTTGTAATTGAATGAGAGTGTAAAAGCGAGCAAAAAGGGCATTGAGAAAATCAAAACGCTGTTTTGCAGAACGGCATTTACATATTTTGAATATAGATACCCTATTATCAGCGGAAGTGCAAACCATAGTAGGAGAGCAAGTCGTATTTTAATGAAATATTTATCTTTTGTGTTTGAGAAATCTTTTGGCGAAAGCAAGAGTAATATGAATATAATCAATGAGTTACCAAAAATAAGCTTAATATGTTTCCAAACAAATTCAGCTTGTGGTTTGGCGAGCCATTGACCCACTCCGCCAAGGGAGATTTGGTGAAATGTTAGGGACAAATGCGGCAAAAACAAAAGCACGGCTAGCAGTGCCGAAAGCAAATATTGTTTGCGGTTTTTTTTATTCATAAAAAATAAGCCTGTCAGTCCAATAACTGTTGCCGTAAGTGCCGCAAAATAGTGAGTGTAAAGGCATAAGGCCCATCCAATTGCCAAAGCTATGGCGACGGCATTTCTTTTTCGTTGGGCATGTGTTTTCAAAAGCATTTCGGTCCAAAGCCAAGCCGTATATAAAACAAAGGTCAAGCCGATTCCGTAGGGACGCGCCAAACGGCCGTACAGCAGGGGGAAGGGCAGCAATGCTATGGCTGCGGCCAAGAAAAGGGCGGGGGCTTTTCCGCTGATGTTTTTCATAAAAAGATAGGCAAACAAGGGTGCGGCAGAGCTTATAAAAACGAAGGGAAATCGCACTGCGGCGGGGGAGAGGCCGAATACCGATGTCCACAGCCACATCAAAAGCTGGGCAAGGGCAGGGTGGCCGTCGGGACGCACACCGTAATTTATCAAATCGCCGAAAGTTTGGAAATCGAGCCTGTGAATTGCGCTTAACTCGTCGTTACTCAATGAGAAATGTGACAGACAGCAAAAACGGAAAAAGAAACTTGCCGATAAAATCACAAGCAAATAGATGTTTTCCCTGTTGAAAGATGCTTTCATTGCTGTTGTCTCCGCTGTTTTAGGTCTTGATTTGTCCCGATGCAATTCTCTGACGCACAGTCTCGTAAAGCATAACCGCTGCTGCCGCCGACACGTTCAACGACTCGATTTCTCCAAGCAAGGGAATGGCCACTTTTTCATCGGACAGCTTAAGGTATTCACCCGAGATGCCTTCGCCTTCGGAACCCATAATAAAGGCCAAAGGGCCGCTCAGGTCTGTTTCGTAAAGCAGTTTATCGCTTTTTTCCGTTGCCGACACTATTTTTAATCCGCTGTCTTTTAGGTTGTTAATAGTCTCTTTCAAATTGTTGCTCTTGCACAACGCTATTTTCAGCAAAGCTCCGGCCGACGATTTAACGGCATCGCTGTTTATCAAGGCCGAATTTTGTGCGGGAAAGACTATGGCATCCACGCCGGCACATTCGGCACTTCGCGATATGGCGCCGAGGTTTCTTACATCCGTAACCTTGTCCAAAATTAAGACCAGCGGGGCCTTACCTTGTTCGTATGCCGATGTAACCACTTCTTCTACTGAAACATAGCTTACAAGTGAGGTGAAAGCAATGACACCTTGATGATTTTTTCGCGTGATTCTGTCGAGCTTTTGAACAGGCACATATTGAAAGCGCACTCCAGCACGACGTATCATCTGAAACATTTCTTTGAACATATTTCCGCCGGTATCTTTCTGCAGCAATATTTTTTCAAATTCCTTGCCTTGTTTCAGGGCTTCCATCACCGGATGAATGCCGTAAATAAAGTCTTTTTCAGGAGGGCGTTTGTTGTATTTATTCATAATCGCTTGATTTTATGATTTTTAACGGCGCCATATCTCCAGTGCATCGTTCCAACTGTTGATGTATGAAGGCGACCTGTCGAGGCGATAATCGTTATCGGTGAAGGGGTTTATGCTCTTTATGAAATTGAATTTTATGGTTGTTCGTTGAGCGGCAGTGCCGTAAACCCACGTCTCCAAGTCGTTGTTGCGGAACACACGGTCGGGAGGGCCATACACAATAAAAATCATCCCCCTGTCGGTCATCCAGCCTTCGCGGTCGGACACAAAGAGGGTGTTGGCATCCTGAACGCGGTTGTAATAAATGGAAATCATGGCCTTGGCTCTCTCGGAGTTGGAGCTGATATCCAACCAGAATTTGTCCACGGCTTTCTTCTTGTCATCGCTCTCTATCAATGTTTTAAACTCCTTGTTGGAAGTGATGTAACGCAGCGGCATCAGCATCTGCATGGGCGTTGAAACGAAGGGATATCCGCTTGTGAAAACGAAAACCGTGAACCCCTTTTGTTTCGTCGAATCGGCATAAATATGATAAATTCCCTGCTTGGGGAAGGTGAGCGGCAGGGAGCGCCCTTCATTCATCGTGATGCTGTATGAGCTGTCGGCTTTCAACTTCAAAACTTTTTTTTGTCTGTTGTCGTTCATGGGTGGAGCCGCCGCTTTGTAAAAACGTTTGAAATATTTAACAAAGACCTTTTTTGCTCTTAAGTCTCTGTAAACCAGCTGATATTTGTTGTTTTTTGTTAGGTAATCGTGCATTAACGGAAGGCCGTCGGCGGCTTGAAGGTAGAAGTTTTGGCGATTTAATTTATCGCTCTTGTCGATATTCACAATGTTTACCACCGAAGTGCCGGTGTTCAAATCGGTGAGTTTCAACCTCAAAACATATTTGGCATTTTGTGCCACAGGCACCTCAAAATACCCCAGCGAGCTGTTGTTCTTCTCGTAGTTTAACGAATCTTCGAAAACCACCGAGGCGCTGTCGATTATTTTTTTTGCTTTATAATCGTGAAAAAGCATGTATTCAAGTTTGAATCGGGCGGAGAAAGCCCTGCCCGGAGCGGGCCTCAGATATTCGAAATCGCCGAAATTAAACTGGTAGTAAACTACTGTGGCAGAGTCGTTTAAATGAAAGATTTTGTATTCGGGATGCAGCTTGTTTTGTTGTCCGTACAATTGGGCGATATTCTCTTTGTCGATGTGTTTCTGTGCCGAGCATCCTGTTGCTACAAAGAGCGAGAGTGCCCATATTATCAAGTAAAATATCTTTGAATTATTCATCTTCCGAGGTGTTTTCATTAAGGAAGGGCGCCGCCGAAGTCATGCCGAGGCTTTTCTTGGTTTTTATTCCCAGGGATTTTAACTTTTCCACCCTGCTCACCAGGTTTCCTCTGCCCGTGTGCAGTTTGTTTTTGGCGGCCTCGAAATTAGTCGATACCTTTTCCAGAGACTTGGAGATGTGGTCCAAATCGGCGTAAAAAGCCACGAATTTATCGTACAGCGAGGCTGCGGCATCGGCTATCTCAATGGTGTTTTTGTTTTGAGCGTCATGCTTCCACAATTCCGAAATCATCTTCAGTGCGGCTATCAGATTTGTGGGGCTCATCAGCAGCACGCGCTTTTCGTAAGCACGGTTCCAAATGCCTGCATCGTTTTGAATGGCAAGCAGATAGGCCGGCTCTACGGGCATAAACATCATTACAAAATCGGGGCTGCCCTCGAAATTATCCTGATAATTTTTGGAGCTCAGCTCTTTTATTCTTTCATTAACGGCTTTGATATGTCCTTCGAGATATCTCTTTTTTTCTTCCGCATTTTCGGCAGCCACATATTTCTCGTAAGACCTGAGGCTGACTTTCGAGTCGATGATTATAAACCTTTCGTCGGGGTATTTCACCACAAAGTCGGGACGCAGTAGGTTGCCTTCTTCATTACGAACGCTCTCTTGCTTGAAATATTCGCGCCCCAAGGTGAGTCCCGACTCGCTGAGGATGTTTTCGAGAATCATCTCGCCCCAGTCGCCCTGTGTTTTGCTCTCGCCTTTCAAGGCGGTGGCCAAATTTGTGGCCTGCTCCGACAGCTGAACGTTCATTTCGTTCAAGCGCTTTATTTCTTCTTTGAGGCTGAAGCGTTCACGCGTTTCGTTTTCATAGGTCTCGCGCACCTGCTTGCTGAAATCCTGAAGTTTATCTTTAAGCGGCCGTAGCACCTCCTGCAAATCTTTCTTCCCCGCCTCGGTGAATTTTTTGCTTTTTTCTTCGAGAATCTCCTGAGCCATATTTTTAAACTCCGTTTTGAAGTTTTCCTCTATCTTGGCAAACTTCTCCTCCTGTTCTTTAAGCAGCTTGCGGCTCTCTTCAAGTCTGATAGTCAGAGTTTTAATCTCCGCCTCCAGATTTGCCGACATTTTAATGGCTTCTTTCTCAATCTTGTTTTTTTCCTTGCTCAGCAGGTCTATATTTTCTTCTTTTTGCAAAATACGTTGGTCGAGTTCGGCAATACGCTCCTCAAAAGATTTCTCCTTCTCCCTGAAACGCTCCTCAGCTTGAAACAGCTGTTCTTTTACTTCCTCAAAGTCCTTAACCTTGCCTTCAAGTTCTTGCGCTTTATTTTCCAGCTCGCCTTTCGACTTTTCCAATTGCGACTCCGTAAATTGGAGCTTCAGTTTCAGGCTGTTGCTTTTTTGATTCAGCATCAAAAACACCAATAAGCCTCCTGTCAGCAAGCCCGCTAATGCATAAATCCATTCCATAGTTTAGTTGATGTTAAATGAAACCACCCACATATCTTTTTTGCCTTCACCCTTGGAGGTGGTCGAACCGCAAACGAGATAATTCCCTGATTTTGTTTTTATTATCTTGTATATTTTTTCGCTTTTCACATCGCCTACGGTTGTCTGCCACAGGGGCACGCCTTTTTCGGTCATCATCATCAGCCACCCGTCGTATTCGCCTTCGCCTTTGGAGGCCGTAAAGCCGGCAATAAGATATTTTTTGTCGTCAGCTTTTACCACCGACATAAACTTGTCTTCCTTTTCGCCGCCGAAAGTCTTTGAGTAATACGAATCGTATTCGTCGTTCAAACGAATCACCCAACCGTCGAACAAGCCCTTGCTGTTGGTCATAGTTGCCCCAACGACGAAAAAGCCTTTCTCATCGGTAAAGCGAAAGTCGTTGCCGTATTCATAAAGTTTGCCGCCGAAAAACTTTTTGCCCTTTACCATGCCACGCGGCTCGAGCACTCTTATGAGCCAAGCGTCCGCCGAGCCGTTGCCGAAACTTGTGGTTACGCCGAGCACGTAATATGCACTGTCATAGGGACTTTGGTAGGCCACCGAAGGAAAATCGGCCTTCTTGCCTCCCGTGTTTCTTTTCCAAATAATCTTGCCCTGCTCTTTGTCCACGCCGTCTTGATTTACCTTTATTACCCAGTAGTCGCGGTTGCCTGCCCCGCGCGATTTGGTATAGCCGCTTATCACCAGCTTACCGTCGTACGAAAGCAGCACGGCCTGCGCCCCGTCGTCTTTGGGGCCGCCGTAGGTTTTTTCCCAGTTTTGGTCGCCCTCTTTGTCGGTAATTACCAGCCAAAAATCGCTTTTGCCCGCGCCCATGCTTTTGGTGTAGCCCACCATTGCCAGCTTGCCGTCGGGCAGCTCCACGGCGTCAAAAAGCTCGTCGTCCGACTGCCCGCCGTAGGCCATATCCCACAGTTGTTCGCCGGTGGGGCTTACTTTCACCGCCCAGCCGTCCTTTTTGCCGGCCCCCTGCGATTCGGTGTAGCCCACAAGCAAAAAATTGCCGTCGCGTAACTGAATTACCGAGCGAGCCTCGTCGTTGCCCTCGCCTCCGTAACTTTCGTCCCAATTCACGTTAATCTGCGCCGTCAGCATTGCGCTAACTATCACAAATACAGTCGTTAACAAATGTCTCATCTTGTGTGTATTTTTTAATTAAAACCAAACTATTTCCAATATCTTGTTTAATCAAACACGGAAATGTAAAGATAGAAATAATTTCGCTTGCCGTGTAAAAATTATTGGATTTAGGATAATTTGGGCGACAGCCGGGCTGTCCGCTATAGCTGCCATGCCCAAAAGCCGTGTTCCGTAGGTGCTGCAAGGAGCTCCCAAGGTCGCTCTTGCCGACACCACTCCACATCGGCTTTGGGCAAGGCAGGCTGCCGCTTCCATCCCTGTCGCGGCGTGCTCTCATGGCTTGGTCGGGTAGCCGGGGTTTGAATGTTTAGTTGTTTTGGGTTTAAATGTTTGTTGTTG
>CAZPGC010000136.1:0-5443 GCA_964585875.1 uncultured Prolixibacteraceae bacterium
TGCCCGTTTTAAAGGTGAAGAATTTCTGAACTAAAAAGCTGTAAATCACCACAATAACGGTCGTAATCATTTTTGATGGGGTGGGGTAAATGCGGAAGTGTTCAACAAATAGTTTCAAAAGAAGGTAATTGAGCAAAATGGAGCCGCTGACGGATATGGCATACCTGAACAGTTGTTTGCGTCCCCTTAGGATTGAGGCGGTAAAGGTAACGTATTTTGCCAAAAGAAAACCCGTGAAAAAGGTTATCGGAAAGACGAATATAAAAGCGGCTATATGAGGACTTATAACAACAACTCCCAGATTTACAAGTTGTTTGTGAAAAACATAATGATAAAAAACAAAATATAGTAAAATGTCGAAAGCGGTATTCAGCCCGCCCGTAATGCCATAGAGGTATGTCTCTCTGTTGATGTATTTGCGTAGTGCTTTTATATAAAATAATTCCAAGAATTTTTGCAACTTCAATCCCGCTTTTTCCGCTTTTCGTTTCATTATTTTCCTATGCAAAATTTACTGAAGATATTTTTTAGCAAATCGCCGGATGTTATTTCACCGGTGATTTCTCCAAGGTTTTGCATCGCATTTCGCACGTCGATGGCAATAAGGTCGGTGGGTAAGTCCTCCTCAAAGCCCGTGCGAATGCTTTGCAGGTCGTTCAAAGTTTTTCGAAGGGCTTCACTGTGACGGGCCTCCGTTACTATATTTCTGTCTTGCAACCTAAACGATTCCACAAAATCCAAAAGTGCCGTTTCCAAAGCCTTTGTGTTAATGCGCTTTTTAGCCGAGATACAAAGGTAATCTTTCGTGTCGGCAGGTGCGAGGTCTTCCTGCAAATCTATCTTATTCATAACCATTACGGGCTTTTTGCCGGCTTTTTCCATTTCCGCAATCCTCTTTTTGTCCTCTTTGTCAAAACCCTTGTTATCAGTGATATACAGAATAACGGAAGCTTCTTCTATCTTGGCGAAAGTCCTTTCTATTCCCAGTTTTTCAATTTCATTTTCCGATTTACGTATCCCTGCCGTATCGATAAAACGGAATAGATAGCCGCCGATGTTTACCTTGTCTTCTATCACGTCTCTTGTGGTTCCGGGTATCTCCGAAACGATAGCTTTTTCTTCATCAAGCAAAAGGTTTAGAATGGTGGATTTGCCCACATTTGGTTTTCCCACTATGGCAACCGGAATACCCGATTTCAAAACACGCCCGAGTTTGTATGAATCCAAAAGGTTCTTTATCTCTGTTTCGATTTTATCCAACAGCGATAAAAATTGCGTTCTGTCGGCAAATTCCACTTCCTCTTCGCTGAAGTCCAATTCCAACTCCAAAAGCGAGGCGAAGTTTATAAATTCGTCGCGCAGCAGCTTTATCTTTTTCGAATAATTGCCCCTCAGATGCCTTACGGCCACCGTGTGCAATGCCTCTGTCGAGGCGTCGATAAGGTCGGCAACTGCCTCTGCCTGAGCTAGGTCGAATTTGCCGTTGGCATAAGCTCTCATGGTGAATTCTCCGGCCTCTGCCGGGCGAATACCGACTTTGGAGAGTAGCTCCATTATTTTGCGTTGGATGAAAACAGAGCCGTGACAGCTTATCTCAACCGAGTTCTCGCCCGTAAAAGAATGGGGCGCCCGATATACCGAGATGATAACTTCGTCTATCAGCTTGTCGCCTTCGTAAATATGACCGTATGCCTGCGTAAATCCCTTTTTGTTTGTGAGTTTAACTCCTTCAACAGCCGGAGTGAATATCTTTTCCGTTTTTTCAATCACCTCGTCGCCGCTGCAACGTATCACGGCAATGGCAGAGCTGCCGCCACCGCTCGCTACGGCGGCTATGTCATCTTTGTTGGTGTTCAGCAGAATATCTCTTATCATTGCTTTTTTAAATAAAATCTATGCCGGTGTAGTTGAAAGGTGTTATTTGACGCAATTCTTCTTTTACGTCTTCACTAACAGCCAATGTATCAATAAATTCTCCGATTGATTCCTTTGTAATCAGTGCGTTTGTGCGAGTAAGGGCTTTCAGTGCTTCGTAAGGCTTAGGATAGCCTTCGCGGCGCAAAACGGTTTGCAAGGCTTCGGCCACAACCGCCCAATTTGCTTCGAGGTCGGCGCTTATTTTATCTTCATCTATTATCAGTTTGTCGAGTCCCTTAAGCAGCGATTTGAAAGCTATAAGCGTATAGCCGAATGGCAATCCCACATTGCGCAACACGGTGGAATCCGTCAGGTCGCGTTGCAAGCGCGATACCGGAAGTTTTGACGACAAAAAACGGCTGAGGGCATTGGATAGTCCGAAGTTTCCTTCGGCATTTTCAAAGTCAATCGGGTTTACTTTATGGGGCATTGCCGATGAGCCAACCTCGCCCGCTTTTATCTTTTGTTTAAAGTAACCCATTGAAATATAAGACCATACGTCGCGCGCCAAATCAATGAGTATTGTGTTGATACGTCCCAAACTGTCGAAAAAGGCGGCGAGGTGATCGTAATGCTCTATTTGCGTTGTTACCGAAGAACGCTTGAGCCCGATATTTTCTTCGATAAAATTATTTGCAAAATCAACCCAATCGATGTCGGGATAGGCAACGTTATGGGCATTGAAATTGCCGGTAGCACCACCGAATTTGGCAGCAAACGGTATGGATTTCAACAGGTTATACTGCTCCGAAAGTCTGTTGTAAAAAACATAAATTTCTTTGCCGAGTTTGGTGGGAGAGGCGGGCTGACCATGAGTGCGTGCCAGCATCGGGACGTTTTTCCATTCCATGGCAAGCGAGTGAATCTTATCCATAATTTCTTTCAAAGCTGGTTCCAGCACCTTTTCAAAAGCCTCTTTTAAACTCAGCGGGACAGCCGTGTTGTTTATATCTTGCGAAGTGAGGCCGAAATGTATAAACTCCTTATATTCCGATAGTTGCAGCTCGTCAAATTTTTCTTTGATAAAATATTCCACGGCTTTAACATCGTGGTTTGTGACGGCCTCTATGTCTTTAATCTTCGCGGCGTCATCATCACTGAAGTCGATATAAATACTCCTCAAATCATCGAAAATTTCGTCGTTGATGCTTGCAAGTTGAGGCAGAGGCAGCTCGCAAAGGGCGATAAAATATTCAATTTCCATTAAAATCCTGTATTTTATCAAAGCCGCTTCGCTGAAATAGTTTTCCAAATCCGCCACCTTGTTTCTATACCTGCCGTCGATGGGGGTAATAGCCTTTAAACTGCTGAAATTCATATAAATAGTATTTTGTAAGAAGACATTGTTAATAGATGAGTGCAAAAATAAAATAAAAAGGCAGTGGTTTTGAAAAGAATGGAGACTGATTAACTTTGCAATGAATTTATTAACCCGCAACGAATTTCACTTAATTTTGCAGCGCGACAAAACCAAATAGTTAAAAATGGGTAATATAGCGGAAAAATTAGCGAGTATCAAGGGGCAATTGCCTGAGGGTGTTAGACTTGTAGCTGTGTCAAAGACAAAGCCGGCGGAAGATATTATGGAGGCCTATGAGGCCGGACAACGCATCTTCGGCGAAAACAAAGCTTTGGAAATGAAAGAGAAATACGAAGTCTTGCCAAAGGACATCCACTGGCATTTTATTGGCCATTTGCAAAGCAATAAGGTGAAATATATTGCTCCCTTTGTAAAACTTATTCATTCGGTTGACAGTATGAAATTGCTTAAAGAAATAAATAAACAAGCGGCAAAGAACAACCGGATAATCAGCTGTTTACTGCAATTCCACATTGCTACCGAATCCACCAAGTTCGGTTTAAATCCCGAAGAAGCGTACGAGATTTTAAACTCGCCCGAGTTTAAAGAAATGAAGAATATTAAAATCACCGGTGTGATGGGAATGGCCACTTACACCTTCGATACAAATATGATACGTAACGAGTTTCGTTATTTGATGACTATCTTCAAAAACCTGCGCTACGATTTTTTTCTCGGCGATATTTTCTTCCGTGAATTATCAATGGGAATGTCGGGAGACTATCAAATTGCGGTGCAGGAAGGAAGTACCATTGTGCGAATAGGCTCCTCTATTTTCGGAGAAAGAAACTATAATAAATAGCTATGGCTCAGCCTCTTGCCGACAGACTACGCCCTCGCGGACTCGATGATTATCTGGGTCAGGAGCATCTGCTTGCTCCCGGTGCCGTCTTGCGCTCTTCAATCGAGTCGGGACGTATTCATTCCATGATTTTATGGGGGCCGCCCGGCGTGGGTAAGACCACTTTGGCAAACATAATAGCAGGGAAAAACGATATGCGCTTTTTTGCCCTGTCGGCTATCAATTCGGGTGTAAAAGAGGTTAGAGCCGTTATCGACAGAGCTAAAATGGCTCCCAACGGTGCCATTTTGTTTATCGACGAAATTCACCGCTTTTCGAAATCGCAGCAGGACTCACTTTTGGGTGCCGTGGAAAAAGGCATTGTAACCCTGATAGGGGCAACCACGGAAAATCCCTCTTTCGAGGTTATTCCGGCGCTGCTGTCACGTTGCCAAGTTTATATTTTAAAACCTCTTGACGAGAAAAATCTCGATGTTTTGCTCCACCGTGCAGTGGAAGACCTCCGGTCTCAGTTGAATAAAAATATAGAAGTGCGGCAGCGAGATGCTCTCTATCGTATTTCGGGTGGTGATGCGCGTAAGTTTCTCAATGCCATAGAGTTGGTCGTGATAAATCTTGCCGCCGGCAACGAAAAAATTATTATCGACAATGAAAACACCCTGAGCATAATACAAAACAATCTCGCCCGTTACGACAAGGGAGGGGAGATGCACTACGATATTATTTCAGCATTTATTAAATCGGTGCGTGGCAGCGACCCCAATGCGGCGGTTTATTATTTGGCGAGGATGCTCGAAGGGGGAGAAGACCCTGTTTTCATAGCGCGACGGCTTATAATTTTGGCTTCGGAAGACATTGGCAATGCAAATCCCAATGCCTTGCTTTTGGCAAACGCCTGTTTCGATGCCGTTAAAAAAATAGGAATGCCCGAAGCTCGCATAATCCTCTCGCAAACCACTGTTTATATGGCTTCTTCGGCAAAAAGCAATGCCTCGTATATGGCCATAAAAGAAGCGCAAAAGACAGTGAAAGAGAGTGGTGATTTGCCTGTGCCTCTGCACCTTAGAAATGCCGTTACCGGCTTGATGAAAAAACAAGGTTACGGTGATGATTACAAATATGCTCACGATTACAAAGGCAATTTTGTGGATATGGAATTTCTGCCTGAAAAAATCAGCGGAAAAAGATTCTATTCGCCCGGCAACAATCAGCATGAAAACCGCCTGAGACAATTTTTAAAGGAAAGATGGAAAGATAAATACGGTTATTGATATCTGAAAAATCCTTTCCGGAGTTTGCTGCGGAGTTAATTTTATTCATACAAAACATCCAAACATTCAAACATCCAAACATTCAAACATCCA
>CAZPGC010000136.1:5543-6867 GCA_964585875.1 uncultured Prolixibacteraceae bacterium
AAACATCCAAACATTCAAACATCCAAACATTCAAACATCCATCCACTCCTTCCTTTTTTCCACTATTTTTGCCCCCACTAAATCGGAAAATTATGGATAAGAATAAAACCGTCTTAAAACATGCCGAATGGACTGCCTACGCCACTGTGTATGAGGTGAATATACGGCAATATACTGCCGAGGGCACTTTTGCGGCTTTTGAACAACACCTTGAAAGACTGAGAGATATGGGCGTTGATATCCTGTGGCTGATGCCTGTGAATCCCATAGGCGAGGAGGGACGTAAAGGTAGCTTGGGCTCGTATTACGCCGTGAAAGATTACATGGCCGTTAATCCCGAGTTCGGCACCATGAAAGAATTTAAAAGCCTGATTGACAGGATTCACGACTTGGGAATGAAGGTGATAATCGATTGGGTGGCCAACCATACGTCACACGACAACCGTTGGAAAGAGGAGCATCCCGATTGGTATAAAAAGGATGAGCACGGCGGCTTTGTGAGTCCATACGACTGGACTGATGTGTTGGCGCTCGATTACGGCAACAAAGACCTGTGGCATGGTATGAGCGAAGCCATGAACTTTTGGCTTAAGGAGTGCGATATCGACGGTTTTCGTTGCGATGTGGCCATGCTGGTGCCAACGGAATTTTGGGATTTTGCACGCCGGGAGCTGGAAAAGACAAAGCCTGTTTTTATGCTTGCCGAGTCAGAGGAGCCTGCCCACCACCAAAGGGCCTTTGACGCCTCATACTCGTGGGAGATGTTTAAAATATGGCAGGCGGTGGCTAAAGGCGAAAAAAATGCAGGAGATATTCGCAAGCAAACAGAAAAAGAGTTTTCCCTTTTTCCCGAAGATGCCTATCGTTTGCTTTTCACCACCAACCACGACGAAAACTCATGGAACGGTACCGAGTATGAGATGTTTGGCGATGCCACGCGCACCTTTGCCGTGCTCAGCTTTATGATGAAGGGTATCCCGTTGATTTACAGTGGTCAAGAGGCGGGATTAAACCACCGTTTGAAGTTCTTCGACAAGGATGAAATTGACTGGAGTCATCTTTACGCGGCCGAATTTTATACAAAATTGACGGGCATAAAGAAAAGAAATCCTGCGCTTTACAACGGGCCTTTCGGCTCTCCTCTGTTTTGGATTGAAAGTTCCGAAAAACAGCACATACTTTCTTTTTACAGAAGAAGAGAGGCTAATACCGTTGTGGTACTTATAAATTTGAGTAACAGGCATTTGGATGTTGAATTTGATATGGAAGAATTGGCCGGTGAATACAAAAATGCCTTTACCGGAGAAAGGCTTGGTTTGAAAAG
>CAZPGC010000137.1:0-6788 GCA_964585875.1 uncultured Prolixibacteraceae bacterium
TTTGAGATTTGATAAAAAATTGACGTATTTTTGCCGTACGGTTAGTTTTTAAATACGGAATAGAACAAAATATGTGGAAAAGCGAAAACGAAGAGGAAAACAGGCAGATTTTAAATAAATACAGGCAGTTGCTGCGCCATAGTAAAATCACTGACCCCGAAAGGAAGAAGAAGATACGCAAGGCTTTCGTTTTTGCTTTGGAAGCTCATAAAGATATGAGGCGGCGCAGCGGAGAACCCTATATTTTCCATCCGCTTGAGGTTGCTCTGATTTGTACCAAAGACATCGGTTTGCGCACCACTTCCATTATTGCCGCACTGCTTCACGACGTTGTCGAAGATACCGATTACAACCTCGACGACATAAAATATATGTTTGGTGCCAAGGTTGCCAAAATCATCGACGGACTGACTAAAATATCGGGTATCTACGAACAAACGTCATCGGCACAAGCCGAATCCATACGCAAGGTTTTGCTCACGCTTTCCGAAGATGTGAGGGTTATTTTGATAAAGCTGGCCGACCGCTTGCATAACATGCGTACCCTCGACAGCATGCCCCACGAAAAACAGATGAAAATTTCTTCGGAGACCGAATATATTTATGCACCGCTGGCACACCGTCTCGGACTCAACAGCATCAAAAGCGAGCTGGAAGATTTGATTCTAAAATACAAGCAACCCGATGCTTATGCCTTGATAGAAAGGAAGATACAGCTTTCGGAAACCGACCGTAAGAAGTTTACCACAAAATTTATTGCACCGCTTAAAAGAAAACTAAATGCCACCTTTCCGAATTATAAGATAGTTTCGAGGATTAAATCAAAGGCTTCCATTTGGAACAAAATGCAGAAGAAAGGTGTTGATTTCGAGGATATTTACGACCTTTTTGCCGTTCGCATCATCATCGATAGTCCTCCCGAAAAGGAAAAATCGGATTGTTGGTTGGCCTACTCCATTGTTACTGAGACATATGTGCCTAAGCAAGATAGGTTACGCGATTGGATTTCGGTGCCGAAAGCAAACGGCTACGAGTCATTGCATACCACGGTGATGAGCAAGGACGGCCGTTGGGTTGAGGTACAGATACGTACCACGCGCATGGACGAAATTGCGGAAAAGGGTTATGCCGCACACTATAAATATAAAGGTCAAAAAAACACCGACAGCGGCCTCGACGAGTGGCTGTTGAAAATAAGGGAAATGATTCAGCATCCCAATTCCGACACCCTTGATTTTCTCGACGAGTTTAAGCTGAGCCTTTTTTCACACGAGATTTATACCTTCACTCCCAAAGGAGAAATGCGAACTCTTTCGCGCGGGGCAACGGTTCTCGACTTTGCTTACAGCATTCATTCCGAAATTGGCAACAAGGCCATAGGTGCCAAAGTAAATAATCAACTTGCCTCGCTGAATAAGGTTTTGGAGAGCGGCGATCAGGTGGAAATTCTCACTTCGGCACGTCAAGTGCCGAGCGATGAATGGCTCGATTGGGTGGTGACGGCAAGAGCCAAATCGCAAATCAAAGCCGCCCTGAAAGAGGAAAAAAAGAAATTTACGAATAAAGGAAAAAAACTGCTGTCGGAATATTTTCTCAAGCTGAAAAAAGAAATGAGCCCCGAGAATGTCAGGGGTTTTATGCGTTTTATGGATTTAGACTCGGAGCTCGACCTTTATTATAAGTTGGCGAAAGAGAAAATAGTTTTCGAGGATTTGGAATCTTACATCAAGTCTATCGATTTGGAAAACGTGAGTTGGGTTAGCCGTTTGAATTTTTTCTCGAGAAAGAATAAAAACAGCAACACCCTTTCTGAAATAATACATGAAAAGATGCATGCCAATCCCGAGATGTTTCTTTTGGGAAAAAATATCGACGACCTTAAATACAGCATAGCTCCGTGTTGCAATCCCATCCCCGGCGACGACGTGATTGGTTTCGTAAAAGATAACAAGACTATTTTAATTCATCGAACCGATTGCAGCATAGCCACAAGGCTGATGTCAACCTACGGAAAAGGTATTGTGAAAGCTAAATGGCGCGATAAAGGCAAGGTGGAGTTTTTGACCGGTATCAGGATGGAAGGTATTGATGCAGTGGGACTTGTGGCTGATATAACAAACACTATTTCATCAGATATGAATATCAATATACGCTCGTTGAACATTGAGGCAAGCGACGGTTTGTTTTTCGGTGAGGTGATGATTTATGTGCACGATACAGCCCATGTTGATAAGCTGATAGCCAAGTTGCGTAAAAACAAAAAACTGAAAAAAATAACCAGAATCAAAAAATAACAATCCTTAATAACCAAGGCCTATAATGAACATATGTTCGTAATATGCAAAAAGTATTTTTGAATTACAGGCAGTTAAACATCTAATTAACAATTGTTAATAAGTTGTGTTAAAAGAATGTTAACATAAAGAGCCCAAAAACCCTTGACAAAATTTGCCTTTGATATTACTTTTGCCTCTCCAATGCGGAAGAATGCCGAATAAGCATTGAAGGACACGGTTGAAGATCTCGCTCGGAAGGGATGCCGGAAGAGAAAGAGAGACGCAACCACGGAAAAGCGGAAGAGAGAGCAATCAAACGGAAGTTTTTCCAAAAGGTCGGAAAAAGAAGGCCGTAAACCGGAAGCGAAAGCCGAAGGATGCCGAAACGAAAGTGGAAGCAAAAACGACCCGAAAAAGAAGACCGGAAGTCCGCAACGTTCTTTGAGCTCCGAACGGAAGCTATACCTGTCGGAAGCCTTCGGGCAGAAGACCGAAAGTACAGCTTACGATGCTAAGTGCAAGCATTGCAACGCAAGTTGCAAACCGCTGCTAACAACGGAAAAGCCTGCACAACAGGGTTAGACCTGTAAACCCGGAAGCTACGGCTGAAAGGTTTGTTGCCCATCGAGCTACGGCACGAGAAGCAACATGGGAAAAACCTCGGCAGAAAGAAGCATTGGTGAGGACAGATACCACGGTCATCTGTCTGATAAAAGGGTCGTATCAAGCAATTGAAACGACCCTTTTTCTTTTTTGCTTTGTCGCTTTTTTGCTTACTCTATTGCGCTCTTTTTGCTTGTGTTTATCGCTAAAGCCGACGTATTGCAAATTCTATAACAGGTGTAATTGTCTGAAATTCAGTGCTTGAGCTCTTTTTAAATTAAATGTATTCTTTTTGTCGGACAATAAAAAATACCTTTATATTTGCAGTCCTTTTTTAAGAACAATTTTTAAAACAGATAAAGCCATGGGAAAGGCAGATATAATTAAATACGTAGAAGATACTTTTGTTGAAAAGAAAGATTTTCCTGTTTTTAAGGCAGGCGACACCATAACGGTAACATACAAAATAAAAGAGGGCGACAAAGAGCGTCTTCAAAGTTTTACGGGCGTTGTCATTCAGCGTCGCGGCACTTCCACACGCGAGACTTTCACCGTACGCAAGATGTCGGGCGGAATAGGTGTGGAGCGTATCTTTCCCGTTTCGTCTCCTTTTATCGAGAAAATCGTAGTTAACAAACACGGTGTTGTGCGCAGAGCACGCATTTTCTACCTCAGAGACCTTACGGGTAAGAAAGCACGTATCAAGGAAAGGCGCATGTAATTCTAACAAAGAGATTTGTAAAAAACCGAAAGTCGTTGTGCTTTCGGTTTTTTTTTGCACCGGATTCAAGGTTTCTAAAGTCCAATCAATATCTTTAAAAAACAGCGTTTATTTTATTTAATTTAGCATTTCATTACAAATTTATATTTCGATGGAAAAGGAGTCTGTTATTGTTGCCGAAAACATTACCAAATCCTTCGGTAAATTGGAGGTTTTACACGCCGTAAGTTTGAGTGTGCAAAAGGCTGAGATAGTAGCTGTTACAGGTGCCTCGGGGGCGGGAAAAACCACACTTTTGCAAATATTGGGCTCCTTGGATAAACCCGATAAGGGCACGGTAAAGATAAACGGAACGGATGTTTTCAAGCTTAAGGCCGATGAGCTTGCCGCTTTCAGAAACAAGCATTTGGGCTTTGTATTTCAGTTTCATCATCTTTTACCCGAGTTTACGGCTCTCGAAAATATTTGCATTCCTGCTTTTATTAGGGGCGAATCGAAGGCGAAAGCCGAAAAAAGAGCTTTGGAATACCTTGATTTTCTGAATATTAAAGACAGGGCATTGCACAAACCGAACGAGCTTTCCGGCGGTGAAGCCCAAAGGGTAGCCATTGCCCGTGCGTTGATAAACGAGCCCGATGTGGTGCTGGCCGACGAGCCTTCGGGCAACCTCGATGCCGAAAATTCTCTTGAACTTCACGAGTTGTTTTTCAAGCTGCGTGAACATTTTAGGCGCACCTTTGTCATTGTCACTCACGACCCTTTGCTTGCCGAAAAATCCGATAGAATTATCAAGCTTAAAGACGGGAAAATCGACGAATAAAAAATCAAGACTTTTTCAATGGAAGACATTCAAAAAAGAATAGACGAGTTGACCGCCGAGTTAAAAGAGCACAATTACAGATATTATGTGCTTTCGCAACCTTCAATATCGGATTATGAGTTCGATATGAAGCTCAAAGAGTTGCAGGAGCTTGAGCGGCAATATCCGCAATATGCCCATCCCGATTCACCGACGGTGAGGGTAGGAGGAGAGGCAAGCAAAGAATTTAAAACGGTGAAGCATCGCTATAGGATGTTGTCGCTTGGTAACACCTATAACGAAGGAGAGCTTAGGGATTTCGACCGCCGTGTGCGGAAAATTGCCGGCGACAAGGTGGAATATGTATGCGAGATGAAATTCGACGGCCTTGCCATAGGGCTGACTTATCGCAAAGGCATTTTGTATCAGGCCGTTACTCGTGGCGACGGCGTTCAAGGCGACGATGTTACGGCCAATGTAAAAACCATAAAATCAGTGCCTTTGAAGCTGAGAGGAGAGGGATGGCCCGAGGATTTTGAGATTCGCGGCGAAATAATAATGACACGCAGCGGCTTTGATGCTTTCAACCGTAAGCGTATCGAAGCGGGAGAGCAGCCCTTTGCCAATCCGCGCAATGCCGCCTCGGGCAGTATGAAACTCCTCGACCCGCAAGAAGTGGCAAAACGGCCTTTGGACTGCTACCTTTATTATTTGCTTGGTGAAAATTTGCCGGCAGACAATCATTACGACAACCTGATGGCGGCCAAAAAGTGGGGCTTTAAAATATCGGATTACATCGCTAAAGCCAATAACATTGATGATATCCTGGAGTTTATCGACGACAGTGAAAAGGCGCGTCATGAGTTGGACTTCGATATTGACGGGGTAGTGATAAAGGTAAACGACTTGGCCATGCAGGAGCAGCTGGGTTTTACGGCCAAGACGCCGCGTTGGGCCATAGCATATAAATTTAAGGCTGAGCGTGTTGAGACGCTTTTGGAGTCGGTTTCTTTTCAAGTGGGACGGACGGGAGCCGTTACCCCTGTTGCCAATTTAAAGCCCGTAAAACTTGCCGGCACGGTGGTGAAAAGAGCTTCGTTGCATAACGCCGATATTATCAGGCAGTTGGATTTACACGAGAATGATTACGTGTATGTGGAAAAAGGCGGGGAGATTATTCCCAAAATTGTGGGAGTAAACAAAGAAAAACGCATGAGCGGCAGCAAAGCCGTAAAATTTGTAGATAGCTGTCCCGAGTGCGGCACGCCTTTAATCCGCAAGGAGGGCGAAGCAGCCCACTATTGTCCCAACGAATATGGATGTCCGCCGCAGATAAAGGGCAAGATAGAGCATTTTGTAGGGCGTAAAATGATGGATATAGCCATGGGAGAGGCAACGGTGAATGCCTTGTTTGAAAAAGGTTTTGTGCGCAACGTGGCCGACCTGTACTATCTCACGCCGGCGCAACTTTATCAACTCGAAGGCTTTAAGGAAAAATCGGTAAATAATCTTTTGGCCTCCATCGAAAAATCCAAGCAGGTGCCCTTTGAGCGCGTGCTTTACTCTCTGGGAATCAGGTATGTGGGAGAGACCGTTGCCAAGAAACTCGCAGCGGCTTTCGGCTCCATGGATGCCTTGCAAAGGGCTACAAAACTTGAACTTTTGATGGTCGATGACGTGGGGGAGAGCATAGCCGACAGCGTGGTGGAATTCTTTTCGGATGCGGGCAATTTGGAAATTGTCGAGAGGCTGAGAAAGGCAGGTGTTAAGATGGAAGTCGAGCGAAACCGGGAAGCAGTCAGCGATAAATTGGAGGGCAAGTCTTTCGTTGTGAGCGGCAAATTCACCATACCGCGCGACGAGCTGAAAGCTTTGATAGGCAACAACGGAGGTCGTGTTGTTTCAGCCATTTCGTCGAAAACGGATTTTGTGGTGGCGGGAGAGAATATGGGACCCGCCAAGCTTGCAAAAGCCGAAAAATTGGGGGTTAAGATTATTTCCGAGGATGAATTTATGGAAATGATAAAAGAATAAAGATATATAACAAACGGATTATGAGTAAAATAGCGAGGTTTATCTTAAAAATGTTCGGGTGGGAAGTGTTCGGTGAATTCCCGCGGGATTTAAAAAAGGCCATTGTGGTCGGTGCTCCGCATACCTCAAATGTGGATTTTTTAATAGCGGTTCTTACCTATAGAGCCCTTGGTTTCAAAGCCCGCTATTTAATGAAAAAGGAGATGTTTTTCTTTCCTTTGGGATACTTGCTTAAAGCCATGGGAGCCATTCCCGTTGACCGCAGGCCCGGCAATACGGTTGTTGACGACGTGGTGAAAGCCATTGACAAATCCGACAAATTTTTACTGACGGTGGCTCCCGAAGGCACACGTTC
>CAZPGC010000138.1:0-6531 GCA_964585875.1 uncultured Prolixibacteraceae bacterium
TATTAAAATACCGAAATAGCACTAATCCGGAAAAAGTATATCTTTGCATTCGCAAATGTTTGGTGATTTTAACCAATAAACAAATATAAAACTATGGCTTACAATCTTTTAAAAGGGAAAAGGGGAATTATTTTCGGTGCTTTGGACCACCTTTCAATCGCTTGGAAAACAGCGGAAAAGTGCCATGAAGAAGGTGCTAAATTCACCTTATCAAACACTCCTTTGGCAATGCGCTTTGGAGAAATCAACGAGCTTGCAGAAAAGACCGGCTCGACAATTATCCCTGCCGATGCTTCCAATGTCAGCGACTTAGAGGAAGTTTTTGAAAAATCGATGGAAATTCTCGGCGGTAAAATAGATTTTCTGCTTCATTCCATAGGCATGTCGATGAATGTGCGCAAAGGTTTGCTCTATGACGATTTGAACTACGACTATTTTATGAAAGATATAGATGTATCGGCTCTTTCTTTTCACAAAATGCTGCAAGTGGCGCGAAAAATGGATGCCATTTCGGAGGGCGGCTCTGTGATAGCGCTGTCCTATGTGGCGGCTCAACGCACTTTCTTTCGCTATAACGACATGGCTGACGTGAAGGCCATACTCGAGTCGATAGCACGCAGCTTCGGTTACATCTACGGAAGAGATAAAAAGATAAGAATCAACACGATATCGCAGTCGCCGACTGTGACAACTGCCGGAAAAGGCGTCAAAGGTATGGACTCGCTTTTTGATTTTACCAACAGGATGTCGCCCCTTGGCAATGCCACCGCCGAGGAATGTGCCGACTATTGCGTGGTGATGTTTTCCGATTTGACGAAAAAAGTAACGATGCAAAATTTGTATCACGACGGCGGATTCTCGAGCATGGGCATGAGCTATCGTGCCATGAAGATGTACAACAAAAGCTTGGACCAGGCCATAGCCGACGGCGAATTTTCATACGACGATTAATATGAAAATTCCGGTGTGATGACGCAGAGTCTTTTGCGTTTAATTTAGAGAAATCAAATGAGATACAAGTATTTATTCGGACCTGTGCCTTCGAGACGTCTCGGGATGTCCTTGGGTATTGACCTGATTCCCAAGAAGGTATGTTCGTTAGACTGCGTTTATTGCGAGGTGGGTGCTACCACCAAACTTACCACCAAACGGATGGAATATGTGCTCTATGATAAGGTGGTTGCCGAAATTGACGACTATATGAGCAGGTTCGAAAAACCCGATTTTATGACTTTTTCGGGCTCCGGCGAGCCTACTTTGAATATCAGATTCGGCGATGTACTTGGTTATATTCGCAACAATTATCCCGATGTGAAAATAGCGGTGCTTACCAACGGCACTTTGATGAACGACCCTGCAGTAAGGGAGGAGATGATGCCTGCCGATATGGTTATGCCCTCGCTGGACGCCGTTTCTTCCTCGGGATTGAAAAAGATAAATCGTCCCGCTGAGGGAATTGAGCCTGAGAAATATATACAAGGTATCGAAACTTTTGCCAAAGAATATAAAGGGACTTTGAACCTTGAGATTCTTTTTTTAAAAGGCTATAACACAGGCAAGGATGAGCTGTTGATGCTGAAAGATGCCATTTCCCGCATTTCGCCGCACAGCGTGCAGTTGAATACCCTCGACCGCCCAGGCACCGTTGACGGCCTTGAGGCTTTGTCTTTTGAGGAATTGAAAGAAATTGCGGATTTTTGGCAACTGCCAAATGTGGAAATCATCGCCAAACCGGCAACACGCAAAGAAAACAAAGCCTTTGTGGAAGATTATGAGGCTGCCATCTTTGATACCATTAAGCGCCGCCCTTGTACCCTTAACGATTTGTCGAAAATGCTGGGCTTGCATGTTAGCGAGATTAACAAATATTTGGATACTCTCGATGCCGCCGGTAAAATAGAGACGCAACGCCAGAGCAGGGGTGTTTTTTATAAGATAAAGGGATAGTGTTTTTCTATAGCTTGATTGTCAATATTTTAACGCTATTGTTTTTTCACCGAGAAACAGAAAACAGAACCTTCGCCGGGTTTGCTTTTTACCCAAATTTCGCCGCCGAGAGTTCGAATGAGCTCTGATGAAATCATAAGCCCCAACCCGCTGCCTTTTTCCTTTTCGGTGCCCGGAGTGCTGCTTTTTACTTTTCTGTCGAAGAGCGAGGCCGCTTTTTCGGCACTCATGCCGATGCCGTTATCTTTCACACATACAACATATTGGTCGTTTTCTTCCTCTAAAAATATTTCTATTTTTCCTTTCCTGTTGGTATATTTTATGGCATTGGTAATCAAATTGCGCACTATTACCTTAAATATACCGATACAATAGTTGATTTTTATTTCCGGATTTATCAGATTTTTTATTTCTATCTCTTTGGTAAACAGTGTAGAATGAATGTTTTTAAGAATCTCTTCGACAAGCTCATGAGGCGAAAACAACTCATATTCGAGTTTTGAATTGGACATCCTGCTTTTGGACCAATAGAGTACATTTTCCAAAAGTTCGTAGGTCGAATTAATGGTTTTGCTGATAATTCGGATGTATTCGTCCCGCTCTTTATCGCTAATCTCTACACTCTCATCCGTTAAAATATCAAAAAAGGATTTTGTGGTGCCTATGGGGCCTTTGAGGTCGTGGCTCAATATGGCAAACAGGTTTTTTTGGGTGTCGTAAAGTTTTTGCAAATCCTTTTTGTTGGCCGTCAGCTCGTTGTTCAACTCTTCCAACTTTCTGTTGTGTTGCTTTACTTTTTTGTAATAAAGAAATAGGAAAATCAGGAATAATGAAAAACCGAATGTCACGTACAGCATTATGCGCGTTTTTGTTATCTGCCGCTTTAACTTATTGTCCTTCATTGTGTTAAGTGCTTGCAGCAGTTTATTCTCCGTTATCTGATTTTGTAGTTTGAACTTTAATTTCAAGCTATTTATTTTTTCTTGCGTCTCGCTATTGAAAAGGCTGTCGGTTATTTTTATGTATCTTGATTGAAAATCACAAGCGTGTGCAAAATCCTTCTTCTTTTTATAAAGTTTCGCGAGAGTAAAAAGTCCTGTTTTCTCTTCTTTGGGGTTGTGGTGTTTTTCAGCGTTTTTATAATACTCCGAACAATATTTTATGGCGTTATCAATTTCGCCCATTTCGTAATAAATGTTTGAAAACAATAACAATACATCATTCATATTTGCAGAAAATCCGCTTGTCAGCGCAATATTGTATATTTTCCTTGCCAATTCAAGAGCCTTATCATACTGCTTTAAATATCTGTAATATATCTCGGCCTCGTTGAAATAGACCACCAGTAAAGTTGCCGTGTCGGTTTTCAACAAATAATCATCCGTTTTCTTGAATATGGGTAAAGCCAGTGAATATTCTTTACGCGCAGTAAGCCATACGGCATAGTTGAATTTATTGGTGATTATCAAATCTTTAATCTTATACTCTTCGGCATAATCAATGCTTTTTTTGAAATATTTTTCCGCATTAACGGAATCATCAATTTCGCTGTAAGTCTGAGCAATATCGCTGTATGCGGCAGCCAAAAATCTGCGTAACTTCATCTTATTGCCACCGGGTGTTTGAAGGTATTGTTCGGCTGTTTTTATGGCTTTCAGGTGGTTGACAAGCGAAATTTTGTACATCCCGATTGCATCATACATCAATGCCAAAGCGTTGTATGATGCCGTTATGTAATCCATATTTTCCACCGAATCTTTTAAGAAAAAGGAAAGAGCTTTATCCAAATAAAATACCGCCGAATCTTGCTGTGAGGAATAATATTTATAATATGCAAGTGCCTGAAAATAAATGCCGCGAGAGGTATTTGTGTTTATTTTATCGGAAAAATATTCGGCATAGGGCAACAATTTGCCGGCCTTTTTTATGTTGTTGTCGAAGAAAAAGAAGATGGTATCTCTTAATTTTGTAAGGCTTTTTTTCGGATTATCAACAGGCAAATTGCATTTCTTTTGCAAGCTGTCGATATTTATCTTTTCCTTTGCCGCAAAGGAGTTAATTGATACATTTACAAGAAATAATATGATTAAGAGGTACTTCATAACTTGCAAAAGCTATAAGCCGGGTCTTGTTTTTATTATTTCTTTGTTGTGAACGCTTAGAACCGGAATATGCGACCTGTTGACGAGCTGCTGTCCTTGTTTTCCCAATAATACGTCGCTGGTAAAAAACTCCGTGTCAACCATTGTTACTATAAGGTTGGCTCCGATTTGATTTGCGTAATTCAAAGTTGTTTTGCTTATGTTTGTTGTTTTTACAAAATGAATTTTGTTGGGGATGCCTTTGGTTTTAAGGCTTGCAAAGGTTTGTTTCACATACGAATCGACTCGCATCCGCATTGTAGATACCGATGAAGAATAAATTCCGATGACGTGGACTTCGGCGCCAAACTTTTTGGCAAACTCCATGGTTATTGGCACTTTTTGTCTGGTATCCAATGTGTTATCGATGGCTATAACAATTTTATCGAGATTCCTGTTTATTGTTCTGTGAAGTTGAATTGTCAGCACGGGGCATTTTGCCAAGGCTATTATTTTGTTTGCATTGTCGCCAATAAAAAAGCGTCTGACGCCGTGTGTGCCGTGGTGTCCCGTAACGATCAATTCGGCGTTTATTTCATTGGCTACCCTGACAACCTCTTTGTAGGTTTCGCCCTTGCTCAGAATTATGTCGGTATTGATATTTGCCTCATTGTATTCGTCGAGCAATTCTTTCAATTTTTGTTTTGCCTTTGCTTGTGCGTTTTCTCCTTTGTTGAGGTTCAGGTTTTGCAGGCTGTTTTTGGTTTCATTCCAAACAAGTGTAAGGTCCGAGCCGAACTTTTCGGCAATGCTCAGTGCGTGTTGCAAGGCATTTACCGATGACTCGGAAAAATCGATTGCCGTCAGAATCTTTTTCATATTACAGGGATTTTATTATTTAAACACAATTTTATCAACCACGATAAAAGCAAAGGGATATTCTTTTTTTATGCTTTGCAAGTACCTTAATGCGTCGAGTTTGGTCCTGAAATCACCGAGCCGCACCTTATACGAAGGTGTGTGATAGACGATATAAACGTCGGCATCGGGAAATTTCGATAAAAACTCGGCTTTCATCAGGTTCGCCCTGTCTCGCGAGTTTACTCCGCTGATAGAAAGAATCTGCACTCTGTATCCCTGCGATTTGGGATAATTTTCATTTATGACTATGTGCTTCTCTACCAACTTTTTAACTGCCGGAGATTGGTGAATTGTTACTTGGCCGCCGTCGGATTGAGCCATTATGATAAACGAAACAGCCAAAAAAAAGATGAAAGAATATTTATTTTGCTTGTTCACAATTACTTATTGTTGAGATTAATTACGCGGCAAAGATAATATTAAATCATATCCCGTTGTAATATTTTGCTCGGCTTTTTCGCCGAAAATATCGTTATCGGGCAAAATAAAATCTCGAAAGGTATTGTTTAAGTTAATTCTAGGGTTTCCCGAATGTCGTTATTTGGTTTGCCAGTCGTAAATAGACTTGCTTCTCATGGAAAGCACCGGAATGGGGCTGTGATTCACCATTTGTTGAGCATAGGGGCCCAGCAAGAGGTTTGCCGTCGATGTTTCTTGTTCGGTCATTATGGCAATGAGATTTGCCTCGTGCTCTTTGGCAAATTCGATTGTCGAATCGGTCAAATTGGAGGCTTCCAAAGAAAATATCTCGGTTTCAACGCCGTGTTCCTCAATATATTCCTTGGCTTGTTGTGTGTAGCCGTCCACCAAATCTCTGATGGTGCTGTGGGTTGACGAATAAAGCGACAGCAAGAGAATTTTGGCTCCGTAACTTTTGGCGAGATGTGTTGTGAACGGAACTTTTTGTCGTGTCTCGCGCGTGCTGTCCATAGGCAAAACTATGGTGTTTACAGGCGTGTCGCAAAGGTATTCGTTTCTTATGGTCACCACGGGACACTCTGAGTAGGTTACTATTTTAAAGGCATTGCTCCCTATCCAAAACTCCTCAAAGCCCGAGGCTCCGTGCGTACCCGCAACTATCATCATGGCATCGTGGTATTTTGCCTGATTGACAATTTCACGATATACCTTGCCGTTGCGCAGTTTATACATAAATTTGCCGCCTTTGAGCTTGTCGCGATTGCTTTCTATTATTTCTTCAAATCTTTTTTTTACTTCCAAACGGGGGTCGAAAGCGTTGGAGTAGATGCTCATTGTGTTTCTCTTTTTTTCAACCCACACCAACATAATGTTGGCTCCTACTTTGTTGGCTGTGTGGATGGCGAAATTCATTGCGTTTAACGCTCCATCCGAAAAATCCATCGCAACTATTATTACAGGTTTCATATCTCGTTATTTTTAAATGTTCCTAATTGTTTAGAGTGATTCCTTTTTAAAAGGTTTTAATCAGGCTGTAAAGATACAAAAAAAATACAAAAAGTCAAAATAATTATTCGTGTTGTTTTTTGAATAACAAATAACAGTCTGAGAGACACTAATTATCCACAAAATCCCCGTCGCCGAAAACAGCCAAACCGCCTTC